>SVSO01000015.1 GCA_015064195.1 Oscillospiraceae bacterium | reverse complement strand
AACACGCAGCCATCGGTCATGGCGGTTCCGGATGCGCAGATACCGTTTGCCAGTCCGCAGAAGGATAATCTCGAAAAATCGCACTGATCGCACCGTACCCTGTCGATACAGATGCCGGCGGAAGCTTCCGGATGTGCCCAGTCAAGCAGCGGACGGGTATCCATACCCGGGATATCGCCCTGAACGCCAAGCTCGCTCACGCGCGAGCCGCTGACGGGATCGGATTTGTCTCCCATCCGGATGGCGGGAAAATCCTTTCCCATCAGCCGCAGCTTAGTTCCCGCTTTTGATTCGAACACACCGTTCGGATCGGTATTACAGCACCAGATCTGTCCTGTCAGTGCGCGGGAACAGGAGTCGATTACGACCGTTTTGGAAAGATTGTATCGGGACGAGGTCAGCATCAGGCATCCGCCGTGCGTCAGCGCGTCAAGCTCGGTCTGAATGCCGGCTGTGCCATCTTTTGAGCAAAACGGATGCTCCTCGCTTCCGTCGCCGGTTCTGATTTTGTTCTCGGTTATCATCATTTACCGTCCTTTCGGGCAAAGCAGGAGCATGACCGAACGATCATGCTCCTGCCAAAAAAATCTTATCTCTTCGAAAGAACGTCAGCTTCGTACTTTTTAACTTCAGCCAGCCATGCGTCGCGTACCGGAACGCCCTGCTGCTCGCAGTAGTAATCCCATACTGCTGCAAACGGATAGGACTTGTATTCCTCAAGCAGTGCAAGTCTGGAGGTGTAATCACCGGCGAGCTCAAGCTCCTTGAGCTTCGCAGACGGCTCAAGCAGTGCGTACATGAGCGCCTTCTGCATGTTGCGGGTACCGATAACCCATGCTGCAATGCGGTTGATGGAAGCATCGAAGAAGTCGAGACCGATATGAACGCGCTTGTCGAAGTCGCCGCGGATGATCTCCTGCGCGATTGCCTTCAGCTCGTCGTCGAAGATGACAACGTGGTCGGAGTCCCAGCGAACAGGGCGGGAAACGTGGAGCAGGATGTCATCGAGGAACAGGAGCGCGGAGGAAATCTTGTCGGAAACCACCTCGGTGGGATGGAAATGACCGGTATCGAGGGTGAGGAGCAGGTTGTTCTTCACTGCGTAGCCCATGCACATTTCGAGAGAGCCGATGGTGCAGGATTCCGCGCCGATGCCGAACACCTTGGATTCCACTGCATTCAGGTTGTATTCGCGCTTCTGACCTGCGAAGATTCTGTCGTAAGAATCGATCAGGCGCTCGCGGTAGCCGTAACGGTCAACGGGGATATCCTTGAAGCCGTCGGGGATCCAGTGGTTGGTAACGGCCGGCTCGCCCATTTCCTTACCGATGTACTCGGCGATCTCACGGGCGCGGATGGAATGCTCGATCCAGTATTCGCGGACAGCATTGTCAGCGCTGGACAGGGTGAAGCCGGATTCGCTCATGGGATGGGAGAAGCAGCTGGAGTTGAAGTCAACGCCGATCTTCTGCTCCTTGGCCCATTCAACCCACGATGCAAAATGCTTGGGTTCGATCTTGTTGCGTTCCACCTTTTCGCCCAGCGTGTCAAGATAGAAGCAGTGGAGGTTGATGCGCTTTTTGCCGGGGATCATGGATGCAGCCTTGGCAAAGTCGGCGCGAAGCTCGTCAATATTGGTGGCGCGTCCGGGATAGTTGCCGGTGGTCTGGATGCCGCCGGTCAGGTCGCCGTTGGGATTTTCAAAGCCGCGGACATCATCGCCCTGCCAGCAATGCATGGAAATCGGAATCTGTGCCAGTCTTTCGATGGCCGCATCGGTATCCACACCGATGGAAGCGTAAAGCTCTTTCGCAAGCTCATATGCCTTTAATGTGCTCATAATAATTCTCCTTTGTTAATATTTTGTATTTATGTTTTGCAAGTGATGATTTTACCCCCCGATCAGCTTGCAGAAGCGTGCATAGCCATCATCCCACATATCCGCATTGCCCTTCGGCTCGTAATGCTGGATCTCGAAGGAATTGCGTACGACCTCGCGCGCTTCGGCCACATTCTTGATCTCGCCTGCCGCGATTGCCTGAACAGCGATGTTGCCGATGGCAGTGGCTTCCACAGGGCCGGCGTAAACGGGACGACCGCAGGCATCCGCTGCCAGCTGACAAAGCGGTGCTTCCTTGGTGCCGCCGCCAACGATGTTGATGAACGGCGTTCTCTTGCCCTTCATCTCGTCCATCTTCTCCACCGTCCAGCGATAGCGCAGTGCCAGCGATTCAAAGATGCAGCGGACGATCTCGCCCGGATTTTCCGGAACGTGCTGATCCGTGGTCTTGCAGTATTCGGCGATTCTCTTCGGCAGATTGCCGGGGGTAGCAAAGAGCGCGTCGTCGGGATTGATGATGGACTGCAGGGGCTTCGATGCCATTGCCATATTCGACAGCTCGTCGTAAGTATACTTCTTGCCCTCGCGCTCCCACTGACGCTTGGATTCCTGCTCGAGCCACAGGCCCATGATATTCTTCAGGAAGCGGATGGTGCCCTCAGCGCCGCCCTCATTGGTGAAGTCGTACTTGTAGGATGCATCGGTGATGATGGGATTCTTCACTTCGGTGCCCATCAGCGACCAGGTGCCGGAGCTGATGAATACGAAATCGTCGCCCTCTGCGGGAACGGACACCACAGCGGAAGCGGTGTCATGCGCCGCGACGTTGACCACATCGGCATGGATATCGCCAACCTCCTCCAGAACCTGGGGAAGCAGCTTGCCGACCTTTGTGCCGGGCTGAACCATGGGCGCGAAAATGTTCGTCGGGATGCCGTATTTTGCCAGCAGATCGTATGCAAAATCCCGCTTCTTTGCATCAAGCAGTGCGCCGGTGGAGGCGATGGTATACTCGGTGCGCATTTCGCCGGTGAGGAAATAGTTGAGCAGATCCGGTACAAGCAGCATCTTGTCTGCATTCTGCACATAGATGGGATTGTCGCGCAGGGATGCGAGGAGCTGGAAGACGGTATTGAAATTCATGAACTGGATACCGGTGGTCTTGTAAAGCTCACTGCTGGGCACGATGGTATTGGCATAGTCGATGATACCCTCGGTGCGGGTATCACGGTAATGCACGGGATTTGCCATCAGCTTGCCGTTTTTATCGATGAGGCCGAAGTCAACGCCCCATGTGTCGATGCCGATGGATTTGATATCCTTGTCATCGGACAGTGCGCACTTGCGGATGGAATTTTTGATCTCGTGGAAGATTCTCAGCATATCCCATGTGAATGTGCCGGCGACCATGACCGGTTCGTTGGGGAAGCGATGATTCTCCTCCAGAGTCAGACGGCTTCCGTCGAAGCTGCCCACGATGCCGCGTCCGCTGGATGCGCCGAGGTCAATTGCCAGCATTTTCAGCTTTGCCATGATAAATTCTCCTTTCAGACAGTTGTGAATTTTTTAACTTTCTCACAATTTTCTATTGATACCAAAAGTGCCGTCGCAAAAAGCGGCAGCACAGATGGATTGTGACAATATTTACGCGATGATGGCCTTGATAGCGTCTACAGCCGCACCGAATGCCTCGGCGCTGGTAGCGTAGGTGCTCGGCATCTTGGTCTTTTCGCTGGTTTCGAGAGCATCGAAGCCCTTGAACACGCGAAGGTGAGGCTCAACGGAGAGGATCAGCTCGCCGTCGCGCTTCTCATTGAGGTCAGCGAGAATTTCCGGGATTCTGCCCACACCCTTGCCTGCGGGAGAGATGACCTTGTCGGCGGATGCATCCTTGATGTGCATATACCAGATCTTGTCGCCCAGCAGTTCGTATGCGTGCGGATACGGCTCGTGGCCGTCCATGATGAAGTTTGCGGGGTCGAAGATGAGCTTGATCTCGCCGTTAAACTCCTTCTGAATGTCAAGGCAGCATTCTGCGGATTCGCCGTAGATGGCCTTTTCGTTTTCGTGGCAGAGGATCACATCCTCCTTCTTTGCCATTTCCAGCATCACACCGAGACGGCGCATAACCTCGGGGCGAGCTTCCTCGCGGGTCATGCCTTCGGGCATATAGAAGCTGAAAATACGGATATTCTTGGTGCCGAGGATCTTCGCCGCCTTGATGCAGTTTGCGAGGACTGCAAGATGCGCGTCGAAATCGTCCGTTACCTTGATCTTGCCAACGGGAGAGCCGATGGAGGAAACCTTGATGCCGGCAGCATCCAGCTTAGCCTTGACCGCGATCATTTCTTCCTCGGTGAGAGTGGAAATGTTCTTGCCGTCAACGCCGCGGATCTCCATATATCCGATGCCATTCTTCTTGAGGCCTTCCAGCTGCTCGTCAAACACGGGGGAATACTCGTCAGCAAATGCGCTGAGTACAAACTTTGCCATAATATGTTCTCCTGATGATTCCTGATAAATTATTCAAAATCCGCGCCATAGCGAGCCATTACGTTCTTGTAGCTGGTCTCGAGGCAGTCGAAGGGGCAGACGCCTTCCGGAACGGTATCCTGCTCAACCATGTGATACTTGATGCCGGCCTTCTTGCAGGCTTCCACGATGCGGTCGAAGTTCATGTTGCCCTCGCCAACCGGTGCAAACTTCTGCTGGTCTTCGATGATGCACATATCCTTGAAGTGGGTAACGGCGATCTTGTCCTTCCACAGCTCGATGCGTGCCGCGGGATCAACGCCGCCGGCCTGTGCCCAGAAGGTATCGAAGGTGAGCTTGAGATCGGGGGAGGAATTCATGATGAACTCAAAGAGAAGCTCGCCGGAGGGCAGCTTTTCAAACTCAAACTTGTGGTTGTGATAGAGGAACTGCTTGCCTGCCTTGGTGATCTTTTCGATGGCGGGAGCAAAATCGTCGGTGAAGCGCTTGAGATTTTCGGTGGTGAAAGGCTTGTAGCTGAAGATACCGCCGATGCCGATGCAGTCACAGCCGAACAGCTCATGCTCCTCAATGACAGCTTCCGTTTCCTCAACAATACGCTTGGGATTTGTGTGGGTGAGGATAACCTTCACGCCGGTGTCGTCCAGAACCTTCTTGATGACCTTTGCGTCAACTTCCGGGCCAACGCCGGAAACCTGTACGCACTTGTAGCCGATTTTTGCCACGCGCTCGATGGTACGCGCATAATCGTCAGCAGTTTTGGTAAAATCACGCACGGTAAAAAGCTGTGCGCCGAGAACTAACTTTTCAGACATTTCAAAATCTCCTTTGCAACTATAAAATATTGGTATACCTGTTGCTCTTACAATACTATTATAACAGACCTTTTTGAAAAAATAAAGCTTTTTTCAGATTTCATATCGCTTTTTTACAAATCCCGATATTTTTGATTGAAATTTTATATAATGTTCATACTTAGCCGTTATTTTATTCACAATGTCAGCCGCCGCACCGTTTGCAGACGCGATCTTTTCCGGCATCCATGGCCCCTTCGATGGTGCCGGAGAGGATCGTTTTCGACCGCGACAGCGTACTGCAGTCCGATTTAAGATGCCAGACCTCACCGTTTGGCACCCAATATACCGTCACCGTCTGCGGCTCTGTCTCCGCCGCCGTCGTGACAACTCTCGGCGGCATCGTCGTCACCGGTACGGCAGTCGTCACCGGCGGCGCGGTCGTCACGGGTGCGGCTGTCGTTTCGGGAACGGCAATTGTTTCGGGAGCGGCAGTCGTTTCCGGCACCGGTATTGTTTCCGGCGGAGCGGTTTCCGGCACCGTCTCCGTTTCCGGCGGAGCGGCTGTCGTTTCCTCCGCAAGTCCCGCTGTCACCGCTTCTGCGGCATCGGTAAATGCTTCCGTCAGCACTGCCGCCGCGCGGATGGGGGCATCTTCCGCGATCTGCGGTTCGGTATAGCTCTGCTCCAGCCGTCCGGCGACGAACACTGTCAGAAGGATGACCGGCAGTATGGCAAGCAGCCGTTTGTACATATACCCGGCGATACCGCCGATTCACCTCCTGTTCGTTACTTGACCTCCACCACCGTCACGCCGAGATCACCTTCACCGTATTTGCCGTAGCGGTGAGATTTGACCCGGGGATCACCCTTGAGATAGGTCCAGAGTGCCGCACGGAGCGCACCTGTTCCCTTGCCGTGGATGAGGCGCACCGTGTGGATGCCGGCAATCTTCGCCTCGTCGAAATACTTGTCCACCTTGAACCACGCCTCCTCACCGTTGAGGCCGCGCAGATCGATCTCATCCTTGAAGTCGCGCGAAACAGTGACGCGGTATTTGTCAGCCGCCATCTGCTTTTTCTGGGAATCGGTGAACGTCACCCTGGATTCATTCAGCAGCATCAGATTCGCCACCTTGGTGCGGGTCTTGATGATGCCCGCCTGCACCATGACGTTGCCGTCCTTGTCCGGATCATCCAGCAGCACGCCCTTCTGATTCACATTGATGAGCAGCACGTCGTCGCCTTTTTTCAGCGGACGCGGCAGGACATAATCCTCCGCCACCCGCTCGTTGACCGGATTGATCTTCGCATCACTTTCTTTGAGCTGACGGCGGATGTTGCGGCGGCCTTCTTCAAGCGCGTTTGAAAGATTGGCGGAATCCCGCTCTTTTTTCACCTTTTCCAGCTGCTCCATGATATACGCGCTGGAGATCTTCGCGCTCTCCACAATGGACACCGCCTGGGCACGGGCTTTTTCCAGCTCCTGCTCCGCTTTTGCCAGCGAATCGGCGATGCGGCGTTCACTTGTCGCCTTGTATTCCTCGAATTCCCGACGAAGCCGTTCCGCCTCCGCACGGTTTTTGTCCATCTCAAGACGGCTGGCCTCCAGCTTTTCGATCACATCCTCGAATCGCTTGTTGTCCTCGCTGACCAGCTCCTTTGCACGGCTGACGATTTCATCCGACAGGCCCAGCTTTGACGAAATGGCGAAAGCGTTGGACTTGCCGGGCGTGCCGATGATCAGGCGATAGGTGGGCTTTAAGGTGTTCACGTCGAATTCGCAGGAAGCGTTGACAAATCCGGGGGTTTCCAGCGCGAATGCCTTCAGCTCGGCGTAGTGCGTCGTCGCCGCGCAAAGTGCGCCGACTGCGTGAACCTTTTCCAGCACCGCGATGGCCAGTGCCGCGCCCTCCACCGGGTCAGTTCCCGCGCCAAGCTCGTCGATGAGCACCAGCGAGCGTTCATTCACCCGCTCGGTGATGCCCACGATGTTGACCATGTGGGACGAGAAGGTGGAGAGCGATTGCTCGATGGACTGCTCGTCGCCGATGTCCGCGTAAATGTCATCGAAAATGCACAGCTCCGACATATCCGATGCGGGAATGTGAAGGCCCGACTGGGCCATCAGCGCAAACAGTCCCAGGGTTTTGATGGTGACGGTCTTACCGCCGGTGTTCGGGCCGGTGATGACCAGCGTGCTCATATCGCCGCCCAGTGTCACCGTCACCGGCACCACCGTTTTCGGGTCAAGCAGCGGATGTCTCGCCCGCACCAGCTTGAAGCTGCGGTCGCCGGTGATCCGCGCCGCCACGCCGTCCAGCTTCACGGAGAGGTCACTCTTTGCGAAAATGAACGCCAGCTCGGTGATGTTTTTGTAGTTCAGCTCCAGCGTGTTGGCGATGGCACCGCAGGCGGCAGACAGCTCGGCGAGAATGCGCTCGATCTCGTTCTGCTCCTTCACCTGCTGAACGCGCAGTTCATTGTTGGCCTCCACGATGGGCAGCGGCTCGATGAACAGCGTCGCACCGGAGGCGGAGGTATCATGCACCAGACCGCGCACGTCGTTCTTGCACTCCACCTTGACGGGGATGACATACCGACCGGCGCGCTGTGTGATGATATTTTCCTGCAGATATTTGGAATACGCGCCGCCGATGAAGCTCTGGAGCGTATCCTTGATGCGGTTGTTGATGTTTTTGATCTTGCGGCGGATGTCCGACAGCGCCGGGCTTGCCTCGTCCGCTATCATATCCTCTGCCACGATGGCAGTGAGGATGCGGTCCTCCAGCTTTTTGTCGGGAATGAGCCGCTCAAATTTTTCATCCAGCGCCACCTTTTCCCGCCGGTTCATGCGGCTGTATTCCAGCAGTGACCGGGCTGTGCGCAGAACGTTTGCCAGATCCAGCAGCTCACGCTGACTCAGCACCGCGCCCTTCTCCGTCCGCTCCACAATGGGCAGAATATCCTTCACTCTGCCGAAGGAGGGCATTCCCTTGATGTTCTGCATCCCCTTGGCTTCGGTGGTCTCCCGCTGAAGTCGGACGATTCTGTCCGGATCGTTCACCGGACGAAGCGCCAGTGCAAGCTCCCGTGCGCCATCCGTGGGGGCACGCTCTGCCAGCATGGCGAGAATCTTATCATATTCGAGCGTTTTTAACGCTCTCTCGTAGTTTTTCAAGTTTTCCTCCAACTAATTTGTCATCATATCCAGCACCGCGAAATGGTGATCCACATGATTCTCCAGATATTTCTCACACGCACCGGCAAATTCCGGCACAAGCTCCGGCGCAAGGGAAAAGGAGAACAGCCGTCCCATCTCCGCGTAAATGGCGTGCTGCATGGCCAGCACCGATGCCGGCGCAAGGGGCAGAATGATCTGCGCCGTGTTCATCCGGTCCACCGGCCGCTCGTTTTCGATGAAAATTTCCTTCTGATGCCCATTCTGACAGGGCCGGCAGAGAATATATCCCTCCATCACGTTGAGGAACAGATCATCCTCTCCCACCGCGTGTCCGCAGCATTGGCAGCACACGAGATTGGGCGCAAAGCCTTCGATAGCCGCCAGCCGCATCTCATACGCGCCTTTGATGAGGCGGATTTCGTAGTCCTTTTTGTGCGTCAATGCCCACAGCGTATTGAGTGCCAGCCGCAGAAGCTCCGGCTCGGGCTGTTCCTCGGCGGCGATGTATTCCACGGTGTTCAGAACATAGGTGCCGAGGGTCATTTTGTCGAAATCCTCGCAGATGTAGAAATAATTCTCGATGAGCGAGACTTCGTTGAGGGTATATTTGCCGTTATGCTCATACAGCGTGAATTCGCTGTAGCAAAAGATCTGGGTCGCCGATGTGAAGCGGCTGCGCAGCTTGGTCGAGCCGCGCACCAGCACCGATATGCGCCCCCGCTCAGCCGTCAGAAGCGTGATATATTTCGCATTCTCCGCGGCCACCGTATCCCGCAGGACAAGCCCTTTCAGCGTGACGAGCATTATTCCTCTTTGAAGCCGAAGGTGTTCAGAAGGCCGACGTTATCCCGCCAGTTCTCCTTCACCTTGACCCACAGGTCGAGATGCACCTGAACGCCGAAAAACGCTTCCATGTCCTCTCTGGCCCATGTGCCCACCTTCTTGAGTGCCGCACCCTTTTTGCCGATAATGATGCCCTTGTGGGATTCCTTCTCGCAGAAGATCTCCGCGCGGATCTTGATGAGCGTTGATTTTTCCTCCCACGCTTCGATGACCACCGCCGTGCCGTGGGGGATCTCATCGTTCAGCGTGCGCAGAAGCTTTTCACGGATGATCTCCGCCGCCAGCTGACGCTCGGGCTGATCGGTGATCATATCCTCATCGAAGAACCAGTCGCCCTCGTGAAGCAGCTTTGCCGCCTCCTCGGTGACAAAGCGCACGCCCTCTCCCTTGGCTGCCGCCATGGGAATCACCGCCGCAAAATCCGCCATCTCCGTGTAGGTCATGATGCATTCGGCAACCCTCGCCGCATTGACGGTGTCGGTCTTATTGATGGCGAGAATGACCGGTGTCTTCTGACTTTTCAGCCGCTTCAGGATCGTCTCCTCGATCTCGGACGGCGCTTTGGATGCATCCACCACAAGGATCGCCGCGTCCACGTCCACCATGGCAGAGCTGATGGCCTTCACCATGTAGTCGCCCAGCTTGTTCTTGGGTCTGAGCATTCCCGGCGTGTCAAGGAACACAAACTGATTCTCACCGTCGGTAAAAATGCCGGTGATGCGGTTGCGTGTGGTCTGGGGCTTACTGGATACGATGGAGACCTTCTCCCCCAGCACCGCGTTGAGCAGTGTGGACTTGCCCACATTCGGCCGTCCCACAATTGCGATAAAACCTGTTTTTGTCATAATCTCTTTCCTTAATCTGTTTTATGTAAGCATGAGGAGCACGGACATAAGAATGGATCCTACGGGAATGACAATCGAGCTGATTGTCGCATCGAATTTCGCGTAATCCTCACTGTACTTCCAAAGCATAGCCTGAACAAAGCGGCTGCGGAAGAAGACAAGCAGCCAGCCAAGCAGCACGAATCCAGCATTCATCAGTACATATTTGTCGATGGAGCGATGCACCGCCAGCGAAATGAGAAACAGTACCGATGCCAGAATAGAAAGCCACAGCTTCGGCAGCCAATACCGCAGCCGGTATCCTTTGGCAATGCGCTCCCGGTCGGCATCGACGAACGGCTCGTAGAAGATTGATTCGCCGCACACCTTGCATTCATATTCCGCGTCCACCACCGAATGGCATTTCGGGCATTCTTTCATTGATTTCTCCTTTTATTATACCACATTTTTCCGTGCTTGTCCAGTGAAAAAACGACTTTACCGCGAAATCCCCATATAGTCGAGAATCGCGTGCTGACGCACACGCATTTCGTGCTCTTCTTCCTCGCTGTTCACATGGTCGTAGCCCAGCAGATGGAGCACCGAATGGACGGTCAGGAACGCCACCTCACGGGTGTAGCTGTGGCCGAACTCCGCCGCCTGCTCCCGTGCGCGCTCAAGAGAGATCACAATATCGCCCAGCAGTACCGCGCCCGTGCCGTGATTCACATCGTCAAACTCATCGTCGCCCAGCATGGGAAAGGACAGCACATCCGTGGCGGAGTCGATGTCCCGATGCTCCCGGTTGATCTCCCGGATGCCCTCGTTGTCGGTGAATGTCACCGAGATCTCCGCGCTCCGGCGGAAATCCTCATAAGCCAGCGATGCGTAAATGGCCGCTTTCACCAGGCATCTCAGCTCGGAGGTCACGGCCTCCATGTCCTGCTCGTTTGTGAAATGAATATAATGTCTCATTGTTCGTTATCCTTTCTCATTTTAAACTTCGCCTGCCGATTTTCTCCGGTCTGACGGCTCCTGTCGTAATTATCATAGGCGAGAATGATCTTCTGCACCAGTCTGTGCCGCACCACGTCCCGCTCGGTGAAGCGATGGATGGCGATGTCATCGATGCCCTCCAAAATCTTCACCGCTTCCGCAAGGCCGCTCTTTTTGCCGAATGGCAGGTCGGTCTGGGTCAGGTCGCCGGTGACGACCACCTTGGAATTGAAGCCGAGACGGGTTAAAAACATCTTCATTTGCTCCGGCGTGGTATTCTGCGCTTCATCGAGAATGATGAAGGAATCGTCCAGCGTCCGGCCGCGCATATAGGCCAGCGGTGCGATCTCGATGGTGCCGCGCTCCACATACCGTCCGTATGCCTCCGTGCCCAGCATCTCGTACAGCGCGTCGTAAAGCGGCCGCAGATAGGGGTCGATTTTATTCTGCAGATCGCCGGGGAGAAATCCCAGCTTTTCGCCTGCTTCCACAGCCGGGCGGGTCAGAATGATGCGCTCCACCTGCTTCGCCTTGAGCGCCGTCACCGCCATGGCCACGGCGAGGAAGGTCTTGCCCGTTCCCGCCGGGCCGATGCCCATGACGATGGTATTCTTTTTGATGGCGGAGACATATTTCTTCTGGCCGATGGTCTTCGCCTTGATGGGCTTGCCCCGGTTGGTCAGGCAGATGGCATCGTCGTCCAGCTCAGACAGCTCACTGTCTCTGCCGTCGGACACCATGTCGATGACATAATCCACATTCTGCGCGGTCAGCGTATTGCCAAGCTTCGCCATGCGCTTCAGATACCCCAGCGCATCCGCCGCCCGCTCCACCGCCGCAAGCTCGCCGGAGATGCTGATGGCATCCCCCGCCGCATTCACGCCGTCCTTCGATCGGATAACAACGCCGAATGCGCTCTCCAGCTTCTCAAGGTTCACATCAAGCTCACCGAACAGCTTCGCCGTCTGCTCGGCAGAATCGGTAAGTATAATCTTCTCTGGCATTTTGATTCCTTCTTACAATAAATTTTCAGTCTGTATAAATGGGTGCTTCCACCGCAATGTTCCGCAGCACGGTAAGCCGGCACTCGATGACATACGCACCGTCCCGCAGGCCCGCCGATGTGCTTCGCGCAAGCAGCTCCCCGTCCGCCGTCGCCGCCGCGCATTCCGCCCGCAGTCTGCGGTAAGCCTCCGCCTTCGCTTCCTCTCCGGTGAGCGTCACCGTCACATCGGCAAGCTCCCGATGACAGATTTCCGTCACCGACACCGGCAGCTCAATGATGCCGAACACGCGCAGAGGATGCTCTCTTATTATTGTATCACATTCCGGGGGCATATTTCCAGTGTTTCCGAAAAATTTTACGGAAAATCCGAAAATATTCAAATATCGCTCGAAAAATTCCCGCCCGACAGCCTCACGACGAACAGATTCCAGCGGAATTTCCACGGTGATCGTCCGTTTCACCTCCGCCATGACCCGTCCTCTGGCGTGAACCAGCTTGAAGCCCTTCTTCGTCTCCTCGATGCCCGATGCCAGAAGCTCGCCCTTCCGCACCAGTCCGTCCGTTTCCGCAATGGGCTGTCCCCGCAGGATTTCCACAGAGCGGACGATGCCGTCCTCGGCGGCGATGAGATTGTGGGGCGAAATCTCATCGGGGACGGGATCGTTCACTGCCATCTCCCGCACCTCCGCCACCGCTCGTGTGCCGCGTACATTCACCGCCGCCCACGCAAGATCGGGATAGTCGATGAGCATCTGATTGTGTACCCAGTCAAAGTCGATGCCGGGAATGTATGTCCCGACGCCGACGCCCAGTGTCTCAAACCGCCGCGTGATCTCCCCGGCGGATATCCGGTCATTGCCCACCACCTCCACCGTCCAGATGAACTGCTCGGACAAAAACAGGATCGCACAAAACAGCACCGCGCCCACTGCGATGCCGTATCGCTTCCGATAGCGATGAAGGAGATAGCAAAGCCCATGCTCAGCTGTCACCTCGGCTGTGATGCCGTGATTGGCGAGGATGCGCGTCACCGATCGGCAGTCGGTAAGGGGCAGAGAGAAGCGCGCCCCCTCCGCATCCCGCCGCAGATTCCGGTAGTTGGCCCCCGATCCGGTGACGAGCCGCGCCGCCTCATCCGGCCGCTCCGACACCCGGTAATCGCGGCTTCCCATGAGCCAGAACACCAGCCTACGAAGCATGGCCGTCACCCTCCTTCGCGCCGTAGAGAATGCTCTCGATGATGCCGCTCACCGATACGCGGCCGCCGGAAAAGCTGCGCAGCTCCAGAAGGCTGCCGTTGACCGTCAGCTGTCCGTCGCACAGCATGAGCACCACCTGCGTATCCGAATAGGAGGTCAGGGTTTCACAGCCGCTGATGCAAAGCTCCCGATTGCCCACCGCCTCAATGAACGAGATCCGCCCGAAGGTTCCAACGGGAATATCCAGCGTCTCACAAAGGCGCTGGGAGAGTGGTTTTTTCTGAGAATGATTCATATGATCTCCCCGGTTTGTATAAGATTTGTTATCCGGTATCATCATATGAACAAATGGCGGTGATTATTATTCTGACAACCAAGAACCGGCTTCCCGGCCCTTCGGCACTCATCCTCTGGCTGCCCGCATTTTTCCTGCTTGGCTACTTTCTCCGCGCGCCGTCCCTTGCGGCATCCTCCGCCGCATCCGCACTCCGCGCCTGTGCCGCAAGCCTCATCCCCGCGCTGTTTCCCTTCATCGTGCTGGTTGGCATCCTGAGCGGCGTTGGCATTCCCCAAGCCCTCGCAAAGCTTGTCGGCAAGCCCATCGGCCGGCTGTTCGGCATGAGTCCCGCCGCCGCGTATCCCATTCTCATGGGCGCACTGGGCGGATTTCCCATCGGTGCAGTCTGCACGCGGGAGCTGTATGAGCAGGGCCAGCTGTCACGGGATGAAGCGGAGCGGCTGTGTACCTTCACCAACAACGCCAGCCCCGCATTCTGCATCGGCGGAATCGGTGCATCCCTCATGGGCGATGCGTCATTCGGCCTGCAGCTGTATCTCTGTCAGCTGGCGGCGGCATTTTTTGTGGGCATCCTTCAGCGCCGCCGGGGAAAATACCAGCCATCCGCCGTCCTGCCGTGCAGTCCGCGTCCTGCCGCCGCCATCATCACCGATGCCATCACAAGCGGCGGCATCACCATGCTGAAGATCTGCTCCTTCGCCGTATTTTTCGCTGTTGTTGGCGATGCGGCCTGCCTCATTACGGAAGCCGCCCTCGGTGAGAGAGCCGCCGCTGTCACTGCCGCCATCTTCGAGCTGACCCTCGGCGCACGCCGTTGCGCGGAGCTTGGCGGCAAGAGCGCAAAAATCATTTGTGCCGCCGCCGTTGGATGGTCGGGACTCTCCGTGCAGATGCAGATATCCTCCATTTTGTCCGGCAGCGGCATCCGAATGAAGCGCTGTTATTGCTGTAAACTGATCTCGGCAGTTCTCATGGCAGGACTTATTGGCAGTCTCTGCTGAAATACTGCCGCGGCGGATCAAATGCGATGGTCTCCGTCGTGTCGGAAAGCACCACGAACCAGCGCAGATAAATGTCGAAATCCGACAGAAGCCCGTACAGAAGCTGCGCACTTTTCCGGTCTTCCGCGCTGATCCCGCTTCCCTGCATCGGATGATTGTGCGCCAACGCTACCACATGGATGCGGTGGGAAACGCAAAAATCGGCGACAGCGGAAACGCTGGTGGTCACATGATCGATCTCGCCCCGCGCAATGCACTCGCACGCGCACAGCATTCCGTGCTCATCGTAGCCCGCCGCCCACAATTCCTCGTTTGGCGAGCCGTCGATCTCCCGTTCAAACAGCTTAGGGATACTCTCCACCTGCTCCCCGTAGTGAATTTGCTCACGCGGCCGTTCACCGTAGATCACGCAGGCGGCAAGCAGGAGCAGCCGCACCGCATTTTCCGGCATTCCGGGGATCTTCCCGAGGGTGTGATGATCCGCCTTGAAAACAGTGCGAAAAGTGCCGAACCGGCAAAGCAGTTCATCCGCCAGCTGCTCTGCGTGTTCGGCATCCACGGCGAAGGAAAGCAGTGCGGCAAGCAGCTCCCGATCGGAAAGCGCATCCCACTGCAGTGCATCTGCTTTACTCCGCAGTTCTTTTATATAGGCTTCGGATCGCTCCGAATCATTCAGTATGGAACGCTCATCTTTGATACGCCGCTCACTCTCCCAGGCAAAATTTGTCCCCATCTGACAAAATCCGACCGACTGTCGGAATCGGTCGAAGAAAAGATAGGTAATATTTTCCATTTTTATGTTGATTTTTTCTGATTTTGTGGTATGATATAGGTATATTCATGATAAAGAGGTAGCTTTTATGACCGAACCCAGATCCGCCGTTACCGTGGAATACAGCAGCCGCAGACCGTCCGCCGAAGCATGGTGCGCCCGCTCGGACGGGCATATCACCTACGCGCCCACCCGTGAAGAAGCCCTCGAACGTCACCGCCGCACGCTTGAAACGCACCGCCGGATGCTCGACACGCTCCAATGCTGTGCCGCCGCATCGGTACGCGCTCAGGGATGATGCTTCAGGCTGCGATACCGCATGGGGGTCATACCGGTCTCCTGACGGAACACCCGGATGAAATAGGAATAATCCATCCATCCGCATTTTTCGCAGACCGATTCCAGACTTGCGCCTTCCTGCAGCAGTGCTTTGGCCAGCTCCACCCGCTTGACGGTGATATACCGATTCAACGACACGCCCATGACAAGGCTGAACTTGCGGGAGAGATATTCCCGCGATACGAACAGTGCCGAGGCCAGCTCCGCCGTGGAACGCAGCTCGCTGAGATTGCTGTTGATATACCGGAGCGCATCCCCGATGAGCCCGTTTGCCGTCGGATTGTTCAGCAGATTCGTCCCGTCCCGGCTGACATTGATATCATGAAGAAGCACCAGAAGCTCCGCCAGCGCCAGCGATTTTGCATCACTTGAGCCGGATCGCAGCAGCTCGCAGGTTCTGCGGATCCGCCGCTCACAGGATCTTGCCATCTCCGATGACAGAACCGCCGCATTTCCCATACCGAAATCCCGGTCAAAGAAACAGCGCATCGTCTCACGTGCCGCATCCGCGCCGAGAAACTCAAATGCGCCCGCATGAATCTGAAAATAACACCGCTCATACAGACACGGCTCATTGATCTTCACGGAATGAAGCTCACCGGGCCGGGTAAAGATCACCGTTCCGGGAGTCACCTGAAACATACCGTTCTCGATCATATAGGAACAATTCCCGGCTAAATAAAAATACAGTTCACAAAACCTATGTACATGGGGATAATGGGCAGGATTCGCCGCCTTATCCTCATTACAGCGATACTCAAACACGATACCGTCGATAATGTGAGCGTATATTGTCATATTGTCAGCCATATGCAATCACCGTAATCATTATACACCATCCGATGAAAAAAGTCAACAAAAAATCACAAAAATCCTGTTTTAGCCCACAAAATCAATGGTAATCCGGAAATTTGTATGCTATAATGGTGATAGTACAAAAAATCGGAGGTAAATTATCATGATCCGCAATTCCACCCGTGCACTTGCACTCCTGCTTGCTGCACTGCTCACATCTTCCGCAGCACTCTCCTGCGGCAGCACTTCCAACCCCGACACCACTGACACATCTTCTGACACAGACTCTACTACTGCCGAAACCACCGTGCTCACCGATGACGTCCCCGCCCTTGACTTCGGCGGCGCACATTTCCGCACCGTTCAGCAAACGCCCAGCGTCTACGGTTTCTATGCGGAAGAAGAAAACGGCGACACGGTAAACGATGCCATCTACCGCCGCAACAGCGATGTCGCAGAGCGTTTTAACATTGTCATCGATGAAACGATCATCGAAAAATATACCGAAGTCTCCTCCCGCATCAAATCCTCTGTGCTCAGCGGCTCGGATGATTACGACCTCGTATTCAGCCAGTTCATCCGCTCCGGTCAGGATGCCATGTCCGATCTGTTCCTTGACTGGAACACGGTCAAATATATCGATCTTGAAAAGCCGTGGTACAACCAATCCATCAAGGATGCAACGGAGGGCAGCAAGCTCTTCATGCTTGAAAGCGATCTCTCCATCAGCTACATCATGCAGACATGGATGATGCTCTACAACAAAACCAAGGCGGAGGAATATCAGAATATCCCCGATCTTTACGAAACCGTCCGCTCCGGCAAATGGACGCTGGATATGCTCAACAGCCTCACAAGCGAACTGTACACGGATGTGAACGGCGACAGTGCCCGTGATGACGGCGATTTCTACGGCTTCGGCGGCACAGCGGCTGCCTGCCTTCTGGCAGCATTCGTCTACGCCAGCGATGCGACCCTCACCGAATTCGATGACGATTTGAATCCGACTCACACCATCAGCAGCGAAAAGACCCTCTCCGTGCTGGAAAAGCTGTCCGATCTGTTCCACAGCAATCCCGGCACCAACAGCAAGACCGGTGCAGGCCGCGCACTCCGCAAGACCCTGTTCCCCACCGGCAATGTGCTGTTCATGCCCGCACAGGTTGACGACCTCTGCTGGCCGGAAATGCGCGCCTTCAACGATGAATTCGGCGTGCTTCCCATGCCCAAATACGATGAGGCGCAGGCCGAATACTACACCATTGTTGACGGCGGCGCGGACATCATGACCATTCCCGCAACGGCACAGAACACCGATATGATCGGCGCAGTTGTGGAAGCCCTGAGTGCCGCCAGCTATCTGCAGGTAACACCGGCTTACATCAACATGGCGCTGGAGCAGAAGGGCACCCGCGATGAGGATTCCATCGAAATGCTCCGTCTCATCCTTGGTTCCAGTGTCATCGACTTCGCATATCTCTACGACTGCAATGGAGGCTGGGTCATGAAGCTGGCGACCATCGTCCAGAAAAAGGCGAACATCGTCTCCACCATCGCAAGCAATCAGACGAAAGTGGATACCCACTGGAACACGGTCATCGAATTTCTCACCTCGGAAGAATAAAACCATTCCCTGCACATCCGAATGTGCAGGGAATTTGATTTATTACTGTGCCGGCAGCTCCGACGGCGGGATACCGAAGGTCTTCTTGTACATCCGCGAGAAATAGCCGATGGTCTGAAACCCGCATAAGTAAGCACATTCCTTCACCGTATACCGCCCCGTGGCAAGCAGGGCGTTGGCATGATGCAGCCGGCGGGTGATGATGTACTGCCCCAGTGAGCCGCCGGTGATCTGCTTGAAGGAATGGCAGACGTGGGAGCGGCTGTAGCCGAGGGCCGTGCATACGCTGTCGATGTCGATCACCTCCAGAAAATGGTGATCGATGTAGGTCATGGCTTCCCTTGCCACCTTGTGCCGGCCTGCACTGCCGGGATTTGTCAGCTCGCCGTCGGTGAAATTCCGACAGAGCTGCACCAGAAGATGCATGGTGAGGGAGAGGATCTCCTTCTGGCTGTAGGGGCGGTCTTCCTCCATCTCCCGTGAGATCGCGCGGCATACGGAAAATGCGGCTTCATCGGTGAAAAAATGCCGGAACGCCGTCTCCTGACAGCCGATGTCCGCCAGCAGATGCTGACCGATGAGCAGACAATGGCGCACACAGCCGTTCCGCGAATACAGTGTGTGCAGGTTGAAAGGATTGATCACCGCCAGCTCCCCGGGATGAAGCACCCACTGCTCCTTGTTGCACACCACGATGGCCTCGCCCTCAAAGCAGCATAATATTTCAAGCTCCTCGTGCCAGTGGAGCCCGTCCATGTACTGCCGCGGCTTCACGGTGCAAGTGGAGGTATAGAGCGGAAAATCCTTGTTTTTCGTCTCGTATATCTTTTCATAAAACATCGTCTCACCGCCTTTCTCCTTACAGTATCATTATACCGCATCCCGGCGGAAAAATCAAGTTAAATTTGAAACCGAGTGCATAATTGTGCAAGCATTCTGCACATCTGTTGCTTTACTTTGCCGCGATTTCTGTGATATAATGAAATCAGGACGGATGCGGTCATCCGGCTGAATTATCAATAAGGAGAACCGATTATGAAACACGCAATTTCGTACCTCTTATTTGCCGCGATCCTGCTATCAGCAGTCGGATGCGGCGGCGATGCGGGCACATCCGACACGACCACTGCCGATTCTGCCGCCGAATCCACCACATCGGGCGATCCGAGGGATTCCCTGCCCGCCCTTGACATGGGCGGCGAGAATTTCAACATCTATCTCTGGGAATACACGCAGATGGTGTCCGATGAAGAAAACGGCGACATCATCAACGATGCCGTCTACCGCCGCAATCGGGCTGTGGAGGAATTATACAATGTGAATTTTGAGTTCACCGTCCGGGACGGCTCCAGCGAATCGCGCCAGTATCCCACATGGCTCTCCACCCTCACCGCCAGCGTCATGGCCGGCGACAACAGCATCCAGCTGGCCGGCGGATATGCATACCGACTGGCACTGGATTCACTCAACAGCTATTTCCACAATCTCGCCGATGTGGAGACTCTTGATTTCTCCCAGCCGTGGTGGTGGGGTCAAGCAATGGAGGCGGCGGATCTTGGCAAAAAAATGTTCCTCTGCTTCGGCAATGTTGATCCTCAGAACTACAATGTAGTGTATACCATGTACTACAACAAGCGGCTGGCAGAGGGTTATTCTATCACTGATCTCTATGATCTGGTACTCTCCGGAAAGTGGACGATGGATAAGCTGATCGAATACTCTGCACTGGCAGCAAGCGATCTGAACGGTGACAGCAAGATGGATCAAAACGACCAGTTCGGCTTTCTGACCGGCAACAACATGGAGATCGACGGCTTTGTCGCGGCCTGTGATGTTCCGATTACAACAAGAGATGCTGACGGAATCCCTCAGTTGGTGGGACTCAGCGAGAAATATGTGGATGTCCAGCAGAAGCTGAATCAGTTCATCCGCGAATCCGGCACGGTACTCTACGGCGAAAGCTGGGATATGGTCGAGCCGTTCATGAACGGGCAGGGACTCTTTATGGCTGAGCGCATTCAGGTGGCGCACACCATGCGCGAAATGAACGATGACTTCGGCATTCTCCCCTACCCTAAATGGGATGAAGCGCAGAAGGACTACTATACCCATGTATCCTGCGGCAACAACACGGCGTTCCTCATACCCAACACTGCCAATGCGGAGGAAGCGGGCGCAATTCTCAACGCGCTGTGCTGCTACGGCTACTATGATGTCATGCCCGAATACATTGAGCGTGCCCTCAAGGGAAAAGCAGCCCGCGATGAAGAATCCGCCGCCATACTTGACATCATCTTTGACAACATTTCCATTGAATTCACACAGATTTATTCGTTCTGCTTCGGCAATCAGGCAGCTCCCTCCATGATGATGCGCCAGACAATCAAAAATAATGTCGAAATCGCATCCATGTGGGAATCGCTGAAATCCAGCGCGGACGAAACCATGAAAACCCTCATCGAATCGCTGACTGAGTAAAGGAGATACACCATGTACCATTTCCCTCTCGGCATTTTCATCAATGCCCGCCATTATTACGAGTCCAAAGAAACGCTGATCGCCGCCATGAAAAATGCGGCGGCGCTGGGTGCTGCGGGCGTACAGCTGGGGGCCTGCGTCGGCTTTGACAGCGCAGATGCGAATTTCCGCCGTGACATCAAAAGCATTGCCGATTCGCTGGGGCTGAAGATCGCCGCGCTCATTATACCGCATCCCGGCGAAAAAATCAAGTTAAATTTGAAACCGAGTGCATAATTGTGCAAGCATTCCGCACATCTGTCGCTTTACTTTGCCGCGATTTCTGTGATATAATGAATTCAGGACGGATGCGGTCATCCGGCTGAATTTTCAATAAGGAGAACCGATTATGAAACACGCAATCTCGTACCTCTTATTTGCCGCGATCCTGCTGTCAGCAGTCGGATGCGGCGGCGATGCGGGCACATCCGACACGACCACTGCCGATTCTGCCGCCGAATCCACCACATCGGGCGATCCGCGGGATTCCCTGCCCGCCCTTGACATGGGCGGCGAGGATTTCAACATCTATCTCTGGGAATACACGCAGATGGTGTCCGATGAAGAAAACGGCGATATCATCAACGATGCCGTTTACCGCCGCAATCGGGCTGTGGAGGAATTGTACAACGTGAATTTTGAGTTCACCGTCCGGGACGGCTCCAGCGAATCGCGCCAGTATCCCACGTGGCTCTCCACCCTCACCGCCAGCGTCATGGCCGGCGACAACAGCATCCAGCTGGCCGGCGGATATGCATACCGACTGGCCGTGGAAGCCATCAACAGCTGCTTTCTGAATCTTTCCGACATCGATGCGCTGGATTTCTCCCAGCCGTGGTGGCCGCAGGAGATCATCAAAGCCGGCGATCTGGGCGGAAAATCCTACATGACCATCGGAAACGCCGACCCGCAGTTCTACGATTCCACCTATGCCATGTACTTCAACAAACAGCTGGCGGAGAGCTATCAGATCACTGACCTGTATTCTCTGGTACGCGACGGAAAATGGACGCTCGACAAGCTGATCGAATATTCCGCCATGGCAGTACGCGATCTTGACGGCAACAGCAAGATCGACAAAAACGACCAGTTCGGCTTCCTGACCGGCAACAACATGGAGATCGATGCCTTCATCCCCGCCTGCGACATTCCGCTGACCGAGCGTGACTCCGACGGCACACCGAAGCTCCTCGGGCTGAGCGAAAAATACGTGGATGTCTATCAAAAGCTTCTGGAATTCGTGAAAAAATCCGGCACCACCCTCTACGGCGAAAGCTGGGATATGGTGGCACCGTTCATGAACAGTCAGGGACTTTTCATGGCGGAGCGCATTCAGGTGGCCCACACCATGCGTGAGATGGAGGATGATTTCGGTATCCTGCCCTATCCCAAGTGGAACGAGGAACAGGCATCCTATCAGACCTATGTCTGCACCGACAACTCCACCGGCTTTGTCATCCCCAATACCTCCGATCCCGAAAAAGCCGGCGCGATCCTCAATGCCCTCTCCTGCTTCGGCTACTACGATGTCCGCCCCGAATATTTTGAGCGCGCCCTTCAGGGCAAAGCCGCACGGGATGAGGATTCGGCGGAAATGCTGGAGATCATCTTCGACAATGTATCCGACGATTTCACCCATGTCTATTCCTTCGGCTTCAAGGATGGCTCGCCGTGGATGCTGATGCGCCTGTCCACCAAGCAGAATCTTGACATCGCCTCCGCTTACGATGCAAGATCGGCAAGCTATGCGGAGACCATGACCAGCCTCATCGAATCGCTGGCAGAATAAAGGAGAATCACCATGTACAATTTCCCCATCGGCATTTTTATCAATGCCCGCCATTATTATGAGTCAAAGGAAACGCTGATCGCCGCCATGAAAAATGCGGCGGCGCTGGGTGCTGCGGGCGTACAGCTGGGGGCCTGCGTCGGCTTTGACAGCGCGGATGCGAATTTCCGCCGTGACATCAAAAGCATTGCCGATTCGCTGGGGCTGAAGATCGCCGCGCTCTGCGGTGACTTCGGCATCAAGTTCCACGAGCTTGACCGCCGCGAGGCACTTTACGAGAACATCAAGCACGTCTACGACATCGCCCTCGATCTCGGCACGAACATCGTCACCACCCACATCGGCCCGATCCCCGCCGATCCCGCCCATCCCCGCTACAGTGTCATGCAGGAAACCTTCGCTCACATTGCGGAATATGCGGCAAAAGCAGGCGCGTATCTGGCGAATGAGACCGGCCCGGAGCCTGCACCAGTGCTGAAAGCCTTCCTCGATTCCATCGGCTCACCTGCGGCGGCGGTCAACTTCGACCCGGCCAATGTGGTCATGTCCACCGGTGAAAAGGCGGAGGATGCAGCGCGCATTCTCGGCAGTTACATCGTTCACACCCACGCCAAGGACGGCGTGCTTTACAAGCTGTCCGATCTCGAAGTCATGTACGGCGTGAAAAAAGATCCGGATTACAAAGAGCGCGACTATTGCCGCGAGGTCATCATCGGTACGGGCGAGGTCAACTGGACGGCATACCTCGACACGCTCCGCGACATCGGCTACACCGGATTTCTGTCCATCGAGCGTGAGGGCAGTCCCTCTCACGATGAGGACGTGGTGAAGGAAGTCGCGATCCTGAAAGAAATGCTTGCAAAATAAGGAGGACATCATGGAAAAGCTGAAAATTGCCATCATCGGCGTAGGCGGTATCTCGGCCTCGCACATCGCCGCGTATCAGAAGAATCCCAACGTGGAGATCTACGCATTCTGCGACATCAACGAGGAGCGGCTGAAAATGAAGGGGGCTCGCTACGGCGTGACCCGGCTCTTCACCGACGAGGATGAAATGCTTGCCGCACTGCCGGAGATCGACGCGGTCAGTGTCTGCGTCTGGAACTGCAATCACGCCGCCTGCTCCATCAAAGCGCTGAATGCGGGCAAGCACGTGCTGTGCGAAAAGCCCATCGCCGCTTCAGTCAAGGAAGCGGAAGCCATGCTGGAAGCGGCAAAGAAAAACAATCGCCTGCTCATGGTGGGCCTCTGCTGCCGGTTTGCATCCTATACCGACGTGGTGATGGATAATCAGAAGAACGATTTCTTCGGCGATATCTATTACGCCAAGGCATCCTATCTCCGCCGCCACGGAAATCCCGGCGGATGGTTCTGCAACCGTTCCATGTCCGCCGGCGGTCCGCTCATCGACCTTGGCGTACACATTCTCGACCTGACCCGCTATCTCATGGGCAATCCGAAGCCTGTGTCGGTCTACGGTGCGGCTTTTGAAAAGCTGAACAACCGCCCGGGCATCAAGCGCGGCTCCACCGGCTATGTCTGCCCGGACTCCTCGGCAGTCTGCGACGTGGAGGATCTGGCGACGGCACTCATCCGCTACGACAACGGCGCGGTGCTGTTCCTCGAAAGCTCCTACGCGCTGAACATCAAGGAGGATCTCTATTCCATCGAGCTGTTCGGCGACAAGGGCGGCGTAAAGCTTGCGCCGGATTTCGATATGTACACCTGCATGAACGGCTATATGGTCGATGTCACTCCCGCTGGTGTGAAGATCAATGAGGACAACTGCTTCCCCGGCGAGATCAACAACTTCGTGGACTGCATTCTGAACGGCGCGGAGTGTATCGCACCGGCTGAAGATGGCGTGGAGATCCTGCGCATTCTCATGGCCATCTACGAATCGGCAAGAACCGGGCATGAGGTCATTCTGTAAAATCCCGCAAAAAACGGTGCTGCAAAACAGCACCGTTTTTTAATTGATCCTCACTGAACGATCAGTCTGCCGCTGATCCCGCGCTCCAGATTCTGATGCTCGGAGAGATATTCCTCCAAAAGCTCCTGACAGTCGGTGGTCACAATGCGCGGCTTGCCGTTTGCCGCGATCTCCTCCATGGGCACGGCGAAATTTGCTTCAAAATTCTTGAAATGATAGGACTGCAGACCGACACGGTAGAGATGCTCGTCCTCAATGGGAACATCGCGGAACTCAAACTTCGTAAAGCTGTGCGTCGTGCGGTCGTACACCACGCGCAGACGGCCGGAGAGCTGATAGAATTCCGTGTGCCCGCCGTCCAGTGCCTCGTCGCGCAGCACGTGAAGCATCATCCGCTTCAGCTGTGCGCCGGTGATCTGGCACATATAGATGGGATCGTTATAGGGGAAGCACTCCGCCAAATCGGACAGCAGCACGATCGGCCCAAGCTCGGTGGTGCGGATGCTGCCCGAGCCGAGAAGCATGATGTCAAGCCGCAGGCTTTCCTTGATAATGTCGGCAAACAGACCGCCGATCTCCGTCTCCTGATACCGGGACGGATGGGTGAGCTGTCTCTTGAAGCGGGTGATCATGCGCTGATATTTGGCGTCGGTCTGGGATTTGTAATAGGAAATGATCCCCTCCAGTGCCGCATCCTTGGGGCAATGATCGGCATCGATGGGAATATTCTGCCAGCGGTAATCGTGAAGCCGGTTGGTGTCCGTATCCACCACCAGATCGAATCGGCCGATCTGATCCGTTCCCGTTCCCACCTGCACGATGAGAATATCGTTGACGATGGCCGGCTCCTCGATGAAGGTGTGGGAATGGCCGCCGATGATGATGTCCACACCCCACGCGGGATCCAGCTGCTCCGCCAGTGCCTTGTCCTCCTCGAAGCCGATGTGGG
>SVSO01000312.1 GCA_015064195.1 Oscillospiraceae bacterium | reverse complement strand
TGGTGAGCACAAACCTGTCTGTTCAGCAAATCAGCGAGCAGCTGGATTTTTGCTATCAGTCCTATTTCACACGGCGCTTCAAGCAGTGGAACGGACAGACACCGCAGCAGTTCCGCAAGAGCGAGCCTAAGACATGCGAGACCAAGAAGAAGGTGTTCATACGCTTCCAAACGCGCAGCGGCGAGTTCGATGAAAGCCTCAAGCGCCGTTGATTACTTGCCGAAGTTGGCAAAGGCTTCTGTCAATGATGCGATATAACTCAGTTCAGATGCTTCGCGACTGGAGTAGAGGGATGCGAAATCAGAGTTGTTTCTGATAACCATATCATCAAAGTAAGAGTAGAAACCGGTGGATTTGAAATTCATTCCGGGGTCGAATACAATGTTGCCGAAGATGATATCGAGCATCTTTGTGGAGTCCTCATCCTGGGCAAAGCGAGTGCTGAACATAGAATCGTAGAACTCAGGGCGGACGAGTATGTGGCCATAATAGGACATCCATTCAGCAACAAGGCCGGACATATCGGCATCTGCAGTGTTCGTAATCAACAGGTTAGGCATCCAGCTGAGGGCACGGTAATCCTTCTGTGCTTCATCATATTTCGGAAGGGGAAGGAATCCGTAGTCGAAGGGAAGATTGTTGAATGCAGCGGGAGCGGTAGCACTGGATACGGAGAAGGTGAGATAGTTGCCTTTGCCGAAAATAGCAGCCGATTGCTGGAGGTCTGCTGTTGAACCTTTGACGATGTAACCACCGCCGCCGTTGAACAAGCTCACGGCCTTTTCGAGGATTGTGCCGGTTTTTTCATTGTTGACTACCAGTTCCAAACCATCCTTACCGTTTTTGTAAATGAACTGATTGCAGGAGGATGGGATATTACGGAGCATCCACTGCGAACCAGTGCAGTCAAAGGCGATGCCGTAGCGGTCTTCCTCATTGTATACCGTGTCGCCGTTTACATCGCTCATGACCGCAGAGGAGATTTCTGCCAGCTTGTCCCATGTCCATGTACCATCGTAAACATAATCGTACAGGCTTCCCAGTTGAAGATCCTCGGCCATTTGCTTGTTGTAAAGAAGGATTACAGTCTCCGTGATGTTGATATCGCTGGCCGCATAGGGCGATTTTCCGTTGATGGACAGAGAATCAATGATATCGCTGTGCCAGTAGGGCTTGGAGAAATCAACATGCGGTACGGTCTTCCAGTCAACGACAATATTGTCAGTGGCATAGCTGACAAGGTTCAGGTTGACATGGTTGATGACCAGATCGAAAACATGGTCGCCGGCCATGACCGTCTTCTGTACGACACCGTAAATGTCAGAGCTGGGGTGGAATTCGTAGGTGATGTCCACGTTCAGTTTGTCTTCCGTTTCCTGGTCGCGCTTGTACAGTGCATCATTGATGCCGCTTCCGTTCATTTCTTCCGCGCCGACATAGGCTTTATCGCTCATACCGATGATGTGGAATTCATCGCCGCCGAAATCCTTGACGGTGGTGGGCATCAGCGGGTCAACGGGGGCTGCGGTGGTGGAATCGACGGTCGAAGCGGTGGTATCGGTGGATGCACTTTCGCCGCCGCAGGCTGCGAGGGATGCGAGCAGGGCTGTGAGAATTAACAGGGTTATTGTGCGTTTCATAAGGTTGTTCCTCCAGTTATTTTGTTGATTTTCTGACGACGAGCGTCGTTGGAATACGGTGGATGATGGGTTCCTCCTGTGCTGGCGCGTCGATGAGGCGGAGCAGGAGCGAAACGGTTTCATCTGCGATGGCGCGGATGTCCTGCCGCACGGTGGTCAGCGGCACGGGGGATGCGATAGAGAACACGCTGTCATCGAAGCCGGTGACGACCACATCACGCGGCACGGAAATGCCGCGCTCGATGAGCAGATTTACCACGCCCAGCGCCATGAAATCGTTGACGCAGACGATGGCATCCGGCAGATCGGCCAGCAGCTCCTCTGCGGCGCTGCATGCGCAGGCATAGTTTACTGCCGAAAGGTGCCGCACATCGATTTTGACGGGATAGGCTGCAGCCGCTTCGAGAAAAGCGGCGTGGCGGACATCCAGCGTATAGACACCGTCGGGGCCGCTCAGGTAGACGACGCGCTTCGGCGATGCCTGCATGATGTGGGAGACGAGCGTGTGCATGCCGCCTTCAAGGTCGGCGAGCACACAGCTCATACCGTCGGTGCGCGTGGTTGCGCAGACCGCGGGAATGCCGGAGCGCTTGATCAGATGCTGCGAGGCATTGAGGCTGCCGGAAACATTGACGGGGACGTAGATGATGCCCTCCACACGGGAGGAGATCATATCGCTGATGGCGCGCTCCTCTTTTTTCGGATCGTTGCCGGAAATAAAGATGGAGAGGGAATAGCCGCTGCTTGCCATGTCCTCAGACAGCTCCTTGACGAGCGTTGCATAGTAGCTGTTTTCGATGTCGGGCACGACAAGGCCGACCATGCCGCTCCTTTTGAGCACCAGTCGGCGGGCGTAGGTATTGGGGACATAGCCCATTTCATCGGCGGTGCGGCGAACCTTTTCGCGGGTTTCCTCCTTGACGAGGGGGCTTCCATTCAGCGCAAGGGAGACGGTCGCTTCCGACATGCCGATGATGCGGGCGATATCGCGGATGGTAGTTTGTTTCTGCATGAGGTGAAAATAAATATTAAATCGTTTGAAATTTGTTAAAAACAATATCGCTACTAACTCTCGATAATTATATCATAAATGCGCAAGGAAGTCAATCGGCACAATCGTCAAAAATGCGCTTGCGTTTTTGGCGATTGTGCCGTAGTATTTATGACAGAACGCAGTCGCAGCGGCTGCGGACATCCATCTCATTGAAATAGCGCTCCTCCATGGGAATCCAGCGGTCGCGGAATATGGTGAGCATCTCCTCGCCGTCCCGCTCTCGGATGCGGCGAAGCTGCTCCTCCGGCGAAATGTCGGAGAAGATGGCGATATCAAAATACCGCCCGAAATCCGGATGGAGCGCATAGGAGCCTTCGCAGATGAGCAGCTTCTGCGGCTTGATTTTGCGCGGCTTTTTGGCGTAATCAAAGACGGAGCAGTCAAATACGCGGTGGCGGAAGGGCTTCTTTCCGCGCAGATGCGGCAGCACCTCCGTGATGAACCGTTCGCGGTGAAGATTGCCGCCCGCTTCCGCCAGACGCTCCGGTGTGCGAAGCTCACCGGGCAGGAAGAAATCGTCCATGTGAATGATCCCGGCGGGGAACAGCTCTGCAAGCAGTGCGGCGGCGGTGGATTTGCCCGACGCGCATCGCCCGTCTATGGC
>SVSO01000311.1 GCA_015064195.1 Oscillospiraceae bacterium | reverse complement strand
GGAACGGGCATCAGCATGTCGTACTTGATGTTGGCGTATTCAGCGTATCCGCCGCCGCCCAGCAGCGCGCAGACCTCATCGCCGATCTTGTAGTTCGACTTTTCCTTTGCGATTTCGCCCATTTCGACGATTTTGCCGGCAATCTCCAGACCCATCCACTCCGGGCAGCCGGGAGGGGGCGGATAATCGCCGTCGCGCTGCATTAAGTCGGCGCGGTTGAGTGCGGCGCAGTGGATTTCGACGAGGCAGTCCTCGGCGCCCATCACGGGGTTCGGAACATCCGACCAGGTGAGGGATTTGTCAGGCTGTACAAGAATAGCTTTCATGTTGGTTCTCCTTTATGATTGAAAAAATTTTTCCTTATGAAATTTCTCGCATCTCTGTCATGTAGGTTGAAAGTGCGGTTTCGAGTGCAGTTTTATTTGCGGCAACGTTGGATGCGAGGGAATTTTCCGTGGCTATTGAATCATAGAACACGCTTTCCGGATTTCCGAGAGCGTTGTTGAAAATATAGCCGAAGTCCAGAATCGTGCCACTCCGGATGAGGTCGAACATGCGGGCGGAGTCGGTGTCGCGAGAATACTTGGTCTTGAGCGCGACTTCAAAGAAAGCTGGCATGACGGTGTCATGGTTGGAGGACGCCAGTGCTTCCAACACCGCGCCCGCAAGCTCCGGATCCTTGCAGGTGACGGGCATGGAGAAAGCGTTGTGGGTATTGCGGCTGAGGGAATAGTAATTATCCTGCGTTTCGTCCATCTTCGGGAAGGGAAGAAGACCGTAGTCGTCCTCCATGGTGCGCAGCTGGGTCACGGCATCATCCAGCTCGCAGGTGAAAATGAACACCTCACCAGAGGTGAATTTCTGGGTGAATGAGTTATAAAGATCCAGATAGGCTGCGGCAGAGTCAGTGACGAAGGTATAATAAGCACCCTCGGTGTTGTAGAGCAGGTTGTAGATTTTGTTCAAGACATCGACATCGCGCTCAGTGCCGAAGGTGTACTGCCATTCGCCGTTTTCATCCTGATCGTACATCGTTGTGAGCGTGGAAGCCCAGAAGCACTTGGGATGATTTTTGTCGTGGACGAGGAATCCCAGCTGGTCGTTGTCATCATATTTTCCGTCGTTGTTGATATCCTGGCAGGTCATTTTCGCAAGCTCAATCAGCTTGTCGATCGTCCATTTGCCCTCATCGACCAACGTGTAGAGATTTCCCGTGTGATACTCCTCAGCAAGGCGGGTGTTGAAATACATACCGTAGGTGGTATTCAGATAGCCCATGGAGAAGTCGCCGGCGATGAAGTACAGCTTGTCGTGGATCGTAGCGGTTTCATCGAGTTTTCCAAGATAATAGGGCTTATCGACGTCGATGTAGGGATTCTGCAGCAGATCGTTGAAAATGCCGGACTTCATCATGACGGGAGTGTGACCGATCATCAGATCGACCCAGTCATAGAGGCTGTCGCCCGCAAGGATGGTATTCGTGATGTGGTTCATGTATTCCTTCTGGACTGCATTCATGTGTCCGGGGCGGAGCACAGCTTCGATGTTGACATTCAGCCGCTCCTCCACAGCACGCAGGGAGTTGAACTGCGCGTCGTTGACCACATCGCCGGTCTGCTCGTCGGTGTAGAATTCGTTTGAGACCTCTTCGCGGTAGAGGAAGGTGACGGGCTTGCCGCCGAAATCGAGATCGTCCGGCAGATCGTCCGGGTAGGGATCGGCGGTGGTTTCGGGGGCTGCAGTGGTGTCGGCGGCCGTATCAATGGGCGCGGATGCTTCGCCGCAGGATGCGAGGATCGCTGCTGCAAGCAGACAGAGAAGGATGCTTGAAGAATGGTGATGTTTCATGGTGATGTTACCTCACTTCATAATAGAATGGGAATCCGCATTCTCATTATACCACACATTTGGGCACAGCGCAAGAGGGAATCGTGCCGGATTTCGCAACAATCCTGTCGTTTGCTACAAAAATGCAGCAAATCTGCCGGTACGAAATTGTTTCGCCGGAAATCCTATTGACATCCGGCGGCGGCTGTGGTAATATAATAAGGAAACCAAGCGGGAGGTGCCATGTCATGACCTACAAAAAAATCGCAGAGCTGGCGGGCGTATCGCTGTCCACCGTGTCCAAGGCCATGTCGGGCAGCTCGGAGATCAGCCCTGCCACCGCCGAACGCATCCTCCGCATCGCCGAGGAAAATCACGTCACCGGCGTGCGCTATCATAAAAATACCGCCGATCTGCGCGTGGCTGTCACCGTGCCGGAGATTGTGAGCGTGTTCTATTCGCAGAACGTCACCGATCTCGTCAGCGAGCTGGAGAAGAGCGGCATCGATGCCGCGGTGTACATCACCGGCTTCGATAAGGATAAGACCAACCGCCTCCTGACGCGGCTGGCAGAGAGCGGCACGCTGGACGGCATCATTGTCGTTTCCTCCATCTACCGCAAGCGTGCGCCGATCCCCGTGATCTCCAAAGCGGGCGTGGATCACGGCGAGCAGCATCTCGGCGGCGATCATATCTCCATCGACATGCGCGGCGGCATGCTGGAGGCGCTCACGCATCTTCAGGAGCTGGGGCATACGGAGATCGGCTTCATCGGCGAGAAAAATACAACACACAAGCAGGAAATATTTTTGGAGATCGCCGACCGGCTGGGGATCCCGGTCAATCCCCGGCATGTGTTCGTCAGCAGCAAGCGCTTTCAGGACATCGGCTACGAGGCCGCGGAGCATTTCATCCATATGCGAAAGAGGCCCACGGCGCTGATCGCGGCGTACGATGAGGTGGCCATGGGCGCGATTCACGCCTTCCGCGCCAACGGCATTGATGTACCGGGCGATATCTCCGTCATCGGCATCAACGACATCCCCTTCGCCGCCTACGCGAATCCGCCGCTGACCACCATCCGCACCTATCAGAAGGAGAATGCCCGTCTGACCGTGCAGAAGCTGCTCGAGCGCATCGAATCGGACGAGGCCATGCCGCTCCAGCAGATACAGCTCAAATGCGATCTCATCGTGCGCGAGACCACCGCGCCGCCGAAGGAAAGATAACAGAAAAACGGCTCCGGGGGAGCCGTTTTTTCGTGTCTGTTATTTCACATAGATGCGCATGATGTGACCGCAGCCGCTGTCGTAGGGATTGCCCTCCAGCACGGGCTGGGGGATCGATGCCTCCACGCGGTTGCCGTCGGCGTCGATGTAATGCGCCTTGACCTCCATCCAGAACGCGCTGTGCATGTGGCCGACGAAGATGCCGCGGATGACATCCGCGCTCGATGTGATCAGCTCGTACAT
>SVSO01000310.1 GCA_015064195.1 Oscillospiraceae bacterium | reverse complement strand
AGTTTTCTATCGTTTCGTCGGTAAGATTGAATAAGTATCTTTAACTATGTGAATCGGACTGTTCCCACTTCGAAACAGCCTGATTACTCACGCCGACAAGCTGTCCCAGCTCCTCCTGCGTGAATCCCTTCGCTTTGCGGAATTTCGCGATATTTTTTGCAATACTCATGTTATCACCTCGCTTCCATTATAACACAATCCGCCGCCATTCGCAAGCGCTTGTTTGGCGAATGGCGGCGGATTTTTGTGTAAAAATCGCTGTTTGGTTGGATTAACCGTTGTAAGCATCCTCGTCGCAGACGACGGTGACATCATCGTGGAGATTGAGCAGGGTTGCGGGATTCTTCGTCGTGATGACGCCGGAGAGCATCTCGCGGAGAACGGCGTGCTTGCCCTTGCCGCTGACCAGCATGATGATCTTGCGCGCCTTCATGATGGGAGCCATGCCCATGGTGAGCGCGTGCTTCGGAACTTCGTCCGCGCTGTTGAAGAAGCGGGAGTTTGCTTCGATGGTGGATTCGGTGAGGCCGGTCTTGTGGGTGGGAGCGATCAGCGGATCGGAGGGCTCGTTGAAGCCGATGTGACCGTTGTTGCCGATGCCCAGCACCTGAATGTCGATGCCGCCTGCCGCTTCGATGGCCTTATCGTAAGCCGCGCATTCCGCGTCAGCATCCGCAGCCTCGCCGTTCAGCAGATGGGTGTTGTTCGCCTTGTCGATGTTGATGTTGTCGAACAGGTTCTTGTCCATGAAATAGCGGTAGGACTGGGGATCGCTGGCCTTGATGGGATAATATTCGTCGAGGTTGTAGGTCTTTACCTCAGCGAAATCCAGCTTGCCGGCCTTGTTCATCTCAGCCAGCTTGTGATACATTCCCACAGGAGTGGAGCCGGTGGCCAGACCCAGCACGCAGTCGGGCTTGAGCGTGATCACGCTTGCCACAACGTCAGCTGCCTTGGCGGACATTTCGTCATAATTTTTGCATACATACAGTTTCATTGGTGAATACTTCCTTTCTGATTTCTTACTGCAATACTATTATAATACATTTTTTGCGAAATTGCAAGAGGGTGCGGCAAACTTCCCGAGAAAGTTCAGCGAAGCAGGCGGGCTTTCACCGATGCGCGGTCGAGAATGAAGGCGGCGGCAAGATAGATGATGGCACTTGCCAACGCCTGCAGGAGATTGAAGGGAACGGTCGCCGCCGCACCTGCGAAGCTGCGGGTGAGGATGACTTCATAGAGATAATATCCGCCGGCACAGATGATGCCAGCCGGGATGACGGCAAGACCACTTCGCAAGCTCAGAATGGTCGGCTGCCGATGGGAAAACATCAGCGCCATGAGAGCTTTGATGACCGCCGTGCCGGGGACGTAGATCATGTATCCGCTCAGCGCATCGGCAAGTCCCGCACCGATGGCACCGGCGGCGCAGGCGTAGGGCGCAGGAAGCATGGAGGCGGTCAGGTAGAGGAACGCATCGCCCACATGAACATAGCCGCCGGGAAAGGGAAGCCGCGGCAGATAGGCGGTGGCGATGAAAATGAGGGCGGAAAAAACTGCGGTCAGGGTGAGCAGCTTCAGCTGATTTGAGGCTTTGGTGCGATTCAATGAGATCAGGCTCCTTTATGAAATCAGGCGGTATAAGTTTTTTTCCAGCAGAACGCCTTCTCTGCGGGGGGTGTCATACTTGGCGGTGTCGGCGATCATTTCCGCCACGATGCGGCAGGCGAAATCCACAGCGTTGTGGAAACTGTCGCCGTTCATCACCCGTCCCAGCAGGACCGATGCGAAAATATCACCGGTGCCGGGATAGCCGTGCTCGATCTTGTGGATGCTGTGAATGCTTTCGTGCCCGGTGACTTCCCGATCGTAGGAGAGAGTGGCGATGTTTCCGTCGGCAAGCTCAATGCCGGTGAGTGCCAGCTTTTCTGCGCCGTACCGTTCCGTGAGCTTGTGCAGAAGCCGCTCCGCCTCGGAAAGTGCATCCTCCGGCGACAGGTCGGCGGGATCGCGGTAAGCTTCATCGCAGAGCAGGTACGCTTCGGTCAGATTGGGGGTGAGGATGGTGGCTTTGGCGCACAGTTCCTGCATCCGCCGGCACATTTCGGGGGTGTATGTCTGGTAGACCTTGCCGTCATCGCCCATGACCGGATCCACGAGAATGGGCGTGTGATCGCCGAACAGCTCTATGGCGCGGGCTACGGTGTCGATCTGCGCCGCGCTTCCGAGAAAGCCGGTGTAGATGGCATCAAAGCGAAGGTTCATGGACTTGAAATGCTCCAGAGCGGGCTGCATGGTGTCGGTGAGATCGAGGAAGGTCATGCCCGTGAAGCCGCCGGTGTGGGTGGACAGCAGGGCGGTGGGAAGCGGGATGACCGCCGCGCCCATGACGGACAGGGTGGGGATGACGACCGTCAGCGCACACCGTCCGAAGCAGGACAGGTCGTGAACGGCCAGAATTCGTTTGGTTGTATCGTGCAGCATGAGATTCTCCTGTTGTTTGATTATAAAAATTATACCGCAAAACCAGGTAAAAAACAATAACCAGATTGAGAAAATCTTTTGATACCAAAAAAGCTCTGCGCTTATGCAGAGCTTTCTTAGCATTCAGATGGTATTGCCGCCGATGATCTCGTAGGGGATGAGACTTTGTCCGCCGCCGTCCAGCATGAGCTTCACCGCCTCAACACCGATGCGGCAGGTGTCGTATGCCACCGATGCCAGCTCCGGATAGAGCAGGCGGAGGGAGGCTACGTTATCGAAGCCCATCAGTCCCAGCTTGCCGCTGTCGATCTCGCGGCGGAAGCGGACGATGCACTGCTGGGTGTAGGCGTCGCTGGAGCAGAGAAGCGCGCTCCGACAGCCTGTATCGGGAGAAAATGCAGAGAACGCCTCCTTGGAATCGATCATCTCCCAGCGGATATCCGTGCCGGCAACCGCATCCCGGAAGCCGCGTGCCCGTTCGGACTGGGCATCGATATTCTGCCCTTCCTTGGAGAGAACCGGCGAAATGTAATAGATCTTCTCCCAGCCGCGGTCGATGATATGCCGCGCCGCGTCGTACATGGCCCGGTAATCGTCGATTCCGGCATAGGGAATGCCGGGATGGATGCGGTTGGAGACGGCGATGATGGGTGTGGCGGTGCCGCTGAATTTGTCGTAGTAGGTGAGATCCGGCAGCACGGAGCAGAGGATGATGCCGGCAGCGTTCATGGACAGCATCCGGGAGACGCAGGCTTTTTCCTCATCCGGATCATAGCCGGAGGTCATGAACAGGGTGGAATATCCCCGTGCGCGTG
>SVSO01000014.1 GCA_015064195.1 Oscillospiraceae bacterium | reverse complement strand
TCTGGGGCTTTCCACCCCGATTCACACATGAAATTCGAGGTCGGTACGCGATTCGCCGCTTCTGTTTCATTTTTTGTCGTTGAATCGCAAATTCTAATACTGGAACCTAAATTTTCGAGGTTTCCTATTTTGAAAAGGAGTACACAAATGAAAAAGCATCTGGCAATTTTCCTGATCGCCGCTCAGCTGGCGGCATTAACAGCCTGCGGCGGTGCGGCTGACACCGGCACGGACACCACCGGAGGCGACACCGCTTCTGCCGACACCACCGAAGCAGTCACCACGGAGGATCTCTCTCATCTCGATCCCTTCAAGGCGGATTACGAGGGCTACAACTTCCGCATCATCACAAACAACGCCGAGTCCAATACCTGGTATACCACCGTTTACACGGTCATGGAGGATCAGGGCGACGTGCTGTCCGGCGCGATCTTCAAACGCAATACCATGGTGGAGGATGCGCTGAACATCCGGATCACCGAGGAATATCAGGAGCTTGGCAACATCCGCAACAGCCTGCTCGCTGACGACGATCTGGCGGATATGCTGCTCATCAACACCTACGACACCATGACGCTGGCCAAGGAAGGCTCTGTGCTGGATCTTTACACCCTGCCGCATCAGGATTTCCATGCGGATTGGTGGGATTCCAACGCGGCGAAGATGCTGTCCATCGACAACAAGCTGTATCTTGGCGCGGGCGACTTCATCACCGCCTGCAACGATGCCACCTGCGTGACCTATTTCAACAAGCGCATGATCGATGACTATCAGCTGGAAGATCCCTATGAGCTGGTGAAGTCCGGCAAGTGGACGCTGGACAAGATGATGGAGATGGGCCTGCAGACCAGCGTGGACAACGGCGACACCATCTGGAACGATCAGGACACCTACGGCGTGCTTGGCCATCAGAATATGCTCTACATCTACATGATCACCGGCTCCGGCGAAATGATCATCACCAAGGACAAGGATGACATTCCCGCCTTTACGTTCAACAACGAGAAGTTCGTCAACGCCTACATGAAGGTGCTGAACTTCATCCACGGCAACGGCGAAGGCCTCATTTACGATGCCAATGTCAAGAAGAATACCATGGGTCTTGCGCACGATCACCGCGCGATGGACGTGATGTTCCCGAACAATCAGGCACTGTTCTGGGTGGAAACCATGGCGTCGGCCAAGAGCACCCGCAATATGGAGGCGGATTTCGGCATCATCCCCTGTCCCAAGTATGAGGAATCCCAGACCTATTACAGCAACATGAGCAACGGCGCCTTCCACGGCATGATGATCCCCGCCAATGTGAAGGACGTTGACCGCACCTCCTTCATCCTCGAGGCACTCAATGCCTTCTCCGGCCACACGGTTCAGGAAGCGTACTACGAGACTTACATCAAGGATAAGCTGACCCGGGATGAAACGGCGGCGGAAATGCTGGATCTCATCTTTGAAAACCGCACCTTCGACCTCGCTATCTGCTTCAACCTGCTCCGGATGCGCCACAACATCTGCGACAAGGCGTACAAGAACAACACTGAGATCATCTCCTACTACGATTCCATGAAGACCGCCATGGACAATACCATCAATACTCTCATCGAATCCTTCAACGCATAGAATATCGTACAAAAATCTCCTGCCGGAAGCAGGAGATTTTTGTGTGTGCCGGCCTTGCAATTGCCGGAAAATTGTGATATAATAGTAGCGATATTTCAGGATAGAAAGGATTTTTACCATGTCCAACCATCTTCCGGCTGCGGTGCAGTCGTATCTTGCGGAATACCGCTATAAAATCGAGCTTCATGCCCACACTTCGCCGGTTTCGGGATGCAGTCATATCCCGCCCGCTGAGATCATCCGCCGTCTCGCCGACAAGGGCTATCATGCGGTGGCGATCACCAACCATTTCAGCTATGACAATCAATTCATGAAAGCAGAGGATCCCGTCGCCGTTTATCTGGCGGATTATTATGCCGCCAAGGAAGCCGGTGAAGCCATCGGTATGAAGGTCTATCTGGGCGCGGAGTACCGATTCACCGAGAATTCCAACGATTATCTCGTCTACGGCGTGGATGAGACTTTCCTCCGCGAAACGCTTCACTGCCACGACATGGGTTTCGCGGCGTTTTATGAGCGGTATCACGGCGACGACCGGCTGATCCTTCAGGCGCATCCCTTCCGCCCCGGACTTGTCCGCGCCCCATCCGATCACATGGACGGCATCGAGGCGTTCAATATGCATCCCAACCATAATTCCCACGTGGCGGAGGCGGCGCGGTGGGCCAAGGAGCAGGCGATCCCGATCCTCACCATCGGCACGGATCTGCACGATCCCGGCCATGAGGGACTCTGCGCCACCCGCACGAAAACGCTGCCGGAGACTACAGCGGAGCTGATTGCGCTTCTTCGCTCCCAGGATTATCTGATGGAGATCGCCGGCTGTCCGCTGCTGCCGTATGCGGCATTTTGAATAACGATCAACCGCGCATCTTTGCGCGGTATTCGTTTGCCGGCAGACCGAATTTCTTCTTGAATGCGGTGTAAAATCCGGACAGGGAGGTGTAGCCCACCATGAAGGCGATGGATTCCACCGTGTGATCGGTCTGCATGAGCAGCTGGAGGGCGCGATACATCCGCGTTTCAATGAGCTTCTCCCGAAAACTCATGCCGTAGATCTCCCGCAGGACCCGCGTGACCTGCCGCCGCGACAGATTCATGGCCTGTGCCAGATCGTCCTCGGTGATGGGCGAGGCGTGGTGGAGATCGATGTACTGCTCGATGGAAGCGTGGCGGTTTTCCATGCCGATGGTGACTTTTGCGGGGGCGATCCGGCCGTCCTGCTCGCAGATAAGCCGGAGTGCGCCGAGGAAAAACTGCTTGGCGATCAGCTCTGTAAACACTTCGGATGCCCAGCGGGTGGAATTCAACTCCCGGCGCATGGTGAGCAGAGATGAGCAGAGCTCGTGCTGATCGGGAAAAATGAGGGGGAACCGGATGCCGGACAGCGCACGCTCGCAGTCGTCGAACAGGCTCGGATTTCCGCCCTCAGCGCGCGACATGGTGAAGCGCATGGCCAGCTTCACCGGCGCATTGGATATGCTTTTTGTGCAGTGATAGACCCCCGGCGGCACAAGACAGATGGAGCCGGCGCGGATGGTGAGCACCTCGTCCAGCATCTCCAGCGCGAATTCGCCGTCGATGGATGCCAGCAGCTCATAGTAAGCATGGGAATGGAGATGGGGCGAAACACCGGTAGCGTAGACAAAACCCGTATCCAGCGCGGTATCGATGGACAGATCTGCAATCTGAATGACCAGCGAGGGGACTCTTTCGTCGTGATGCATACTTTTATTTCGTCAGATAATCAATGAACTTCGGGCCCCACCATTTCTGATAGCCGAGCACGGTTGGATGGCAGGGATCGCGCATAAAAACCGCGTAATCTTCCGGCGTGACCGTCTGCATTTCGGCATCGTTCCACAGGTCGAGAATGCCGATCTCCCACTTTTCTGCGATCTCATGCAGCTTTTCCACCATCAGCGGATATTTGTCGCTGGGGAACGGGTAGCTTGTGTAGAAGGAGATGGGGCAGCTCCAGCGCGCACGGGCGGTGGCGATGATGAATTCCATGGCACCGAGGGTGGTGTTGGTGTCAAAATCCGCCGCATCGAAGGAATCGCTGATCTCGCCCAGCGGACAGCCTCTGCCCGCATCGTTGGTGGACAGCTGGCAGATGAAATGGTCGCACGCATCCTGCGCATCGATCACGTCCAGCATCCGCTTTACGTAGGAATTGGGGCAGGATGCGGAGAGGGTAGTGCCGGAGACTGCCCATTTGACGACAGCCGCGCCGGTCTGCTCCGCCACGACCTCGCACATGGAGTAATCGTCCACGCCATACGTGACGGATGAGCCGAGAAATACGAAGGTTTTGTTCATGATATTCATCCTTTCCGATCATTACTGAAACAGACGGCGATAGATCTCCTCCATCTCCGCCACGTTGATGACGTAGGGGCTGTTGGCATAATTGCCCGCGCCCTTCACGTTCTCGAGATAGAGCTCGATCTCCTCGTCGGTCAGCTTCACATCCACCGCCGACCACTTGACGATGTTTGCCGCAACCGTCGCCGGCGTGTCACCGAGCGCCGCGCAGAATTCGCCGATCAGCTGCGCACCGTCGGGATTTTTGCTATTGTAAGCGAAATATTCCTCCATGAATACGCCGCAGGCACGGCCGTGGGGAATGCCCTTGTACAGCGTGATGTTGTAGCCCAGCGGATGGTTGAAGCCGGTGCCGGTGGTGTTGATGGCGATTCCGCCTGCGCACGATCCGGTGAGCAGTGCATCCCGCCATTCCTTCCGGCATTCGCCCGCCGCCGCGATGTCAGCAAGGGTTTTGTACAGCTTTTTCGCGCCCATCACTGCGTACATCCGGGAATGCTCGGTGGATTTCGGCGAGAGATAGGATTCCGCGCAGTGGCAGAATGCGTCCAGCGCCGTGGAGACCGTGTATTCGATGCCGAGGGAATCGGTGTATTTGGGGTCAAGAATGGCGTATTTCGGATAGGAATAGGGGCTTTTGAAGGTTTTCTTTACATTTTTGCCGTCGAGGGTCATGACCGCATAAGGATTGACCTCGCTGCCCGTGCCGGCTGTGGTGGGGATGGCGATGATGGGCAGGGAAGGGTTCAGCTTGGCGGTGTAGATGTCCATGGGCGCGAGATCGGGATTTGCCGCATAAGCCGCGATGGATTTTGCCGCATCCAGCGGAGAGCCGCCGCCGATTGCTGCCACGAAATCCGCACCTTCCGCTGCCGCCAGCCTGCCGCCCTCATAGCAGACGGTAACCAGCGGATTTTCCATAATCTTGTTAAAGTGGATGTACGCGATGCCGAGGGAATCCAGCACTGCCGTCACATCGGCAAGCGCACCGCAGGCTTCGGCAGAACGGCGGCCGCTGACGATGATGCATTTTTTGCCAAGTGCGAACTTATCAGCATTGGCGCGGACGGTATTTGTGCCCGACAGGATCTCCGTGGGCATTCTGAAGTTGAAAGACATATTGTACCTCCGAAAAACTGAGGCGCCGCATTGCGACGCCTCTTTGTTTGTTTGATTACTTGCTAACCGTTGCGAACCAATCGGTGTAAACCTTACCAATGGTCTTCTGATTGTCTTCAAGACTAGTAGAGAGCCAATCCTGAACAGACGGTTCAACATCGGCGGCATCCCACCACTCCATCATGAAGTCATCGATGGTTTCGGTGGTCTGCTTGTCAAGCTCTCTGAAGAAACCGTCGGAGAACTTGATGACCTTATTGAGCAGTTCAGTATCGATGGTGTCCTCATTCAGAATGAGACCGAAGTAAGGATTGTAAACTGCATCGAGATTCTGCTGCTTTGCAGCCTCCCAGTAATCGGGAGCCATACCTTCCGGTGCGTGTGCTACGAACATATTGCCGGTGTAAGCCAGATCCATGTTGTAGTCATCGCTGATCTTGGTCAGAACATCGTCTGCGTCGAGGGTGTAGTGAACATCCTGAATGCCGTATGCGAACAGGTTGCGCAGATCGGATCTGGTGTTCAGATAAGTTACAATTTCCATGGAACGAGCAAGGCTCTTGGTGTAGGTGGAAACTGCGAACATACCGTTGTACAGGTTCTCGGTGGTTGCCTGAGGATTCTGGAGAACATTGATGTAGTAGTCTTCTTCAAATGCTTCCACATCAGACCAGCCGCCCTTGATGATAGCCGCGCCGAACTTGTCGCCGGCCTTGACATTGGTGCTGCCTACATAGCCGTTTTCCTTGAGGGTGATGACATTCTTGATATAGGTGGTCCAACCCTTGACTGCGGGCAGAACTTTCGGTGTGCCCATGGTGCCCACGGTCGCATCCGGTGCGAGCATGGAGCCGACGATGGACTTTTCACCGTTCAGCGTGAAATAGAACAGATTGGTAGCGGAAATGTCGCCCATGAAGGGAGTGTAGCCCTTGTCAGAGCGGCCCACATCCATGATGAAGTTGAAGGCATCGTTGAAGCTGAGGATGCTTTCTGCATCATAGTAGTATTTGTCCAGCAGAGTCTTGTTGAGGAGCAGGTATGTATACTCGCCGATGGGCTGGTTGTTGGGGATCGCTACGGTGCTGCCGTTGACCTTGCCTGCGTTGAGGAAGGTGGGATGCACATAGGACTTGATGAGCTTGGAAGACGAGGAAAGCTGCTCGTCCAGCGGGGAAAGAACGCCTTTCTCGCTGAACTTCATCAGCATATCGTAGTCGGTCATCAGGAAAATGTCGAGCTGGGTGTCCTCAACCTCAGGATAAAGGGTTGCGGGCAGACCGTACTCATCAAGGATGGTCTCGTCAGCCGCTTCGGTAGTCTCCACGGTTTCTTCAGCCTTGGTGGTCTCAGCGGTGGTATCCTTATTCTTCTTGGCTTCCTTTTCCGCCTGCTTCTTGGCCTCAGCCTCAGCAGCCTCAAGGTCGAGCTGTTCCTGGATCTCGAACATTCTCTCTTCCAGCGCGAACTCATAGTCTTCCTCTTCAAAGAGGTTGAGCTTGATCGCGGTGTTGAACTGCGCCTCGGTGATGCTGCTCATGGCAGCTTCAACAGCGGCAACCGCATCGTCGGTGGTGCCTTCGCCCTTGATGCCCCAGATGGTGAGGGTCATGGCGCGGGCAGTGTTGCCCTCGATCTCAAGGGTGTTGGGATCCACTTCCTCTTTGCCGCAGGATGCGGACGCAAATGTCGTAATGAGCATAAGCAGGCAGAGGGCCATGCTTATCAGTCGTCTTTTCATTCGTTTATCCTCCCGATATTGTTTCAAAAAAGAATATACCTTTATAATTGTACACTACTTGAGGCAATATGTCAAGCAAATTTTTTTCGCAAAAGCCTTCCCGATATTCCTCAAAGTCGAAAATCAGGAAAAATAATCCAAAAACCACCGTGAAATCGCACAAAACAATCGCGAAAACTTTTGCAATATCGCCAAAAGTTTCGTTGGATATCTACAATATTATCCGAACGATTTGTCACTTGTGCTGAATATTCAATCCAGATAATCCTTCAGACGCTTGGAACGGCTGGGATGACGGAGTTTTCGGAGTGCTTTTGCCTCGATCTGGCGGATGCGCTCGCGGGTGATGTTGAATTCCTTGCCCACTTCCTCAAGGGTACGGGTGCGGCCGTCGTCAAGTCCGAAGCGGAGCTTGAGCACGTGTTCCTCACGGGGCGTCAGGGTATGAAGCACCTCGTTGAGCTGTTCGCGGAGCAGTGCGTAGGATGCGGCCTCAGCGGGTGCGGGGGAATCGTCATCGGGGATGAAATCACCAAGATGGCTGTCCTCCTCCTCACCGATGGGCGTCTCCAGCGATACCGGATCCTGCGCGATCTTCATGATCTCACGCACCTTGTCGGGGCTTGTTCCCATGCGCTCTGCGATCTCCTCGGCGGAAGCCTCGCGGCCGTATTCCTGCAGCAGCTGACGGCTGTAGCGGGACACCTTGTGGATGGTCTCCACCATATGAACGGGGATGCGGATGGTGCGCGCCTGGTCGGCGATGGCGCGGGTGATGGCCTGACGGATCCACCATGTTGCATAGGTGGAGAATTTGTAGCCCTTGCGGTAATCGAACTTGTCAACCGCCTTCATCAGACCGAGATTGCCTTCCTGAATCAGATCGAGAAAGAACATACCCTTGCCTACGTAACGCTTGGCGATGGAGACGACCAGTCGGAGGTTGGCCTCCACCAGCTCGTTTTTCGCCGCATCGTCGCCCTCTGCCATTTTTTCCGCCAGCACCAGCTCGCGGTCATTGTCCAGCAGCGGCACCTTGCCGATCTCCTTCAGATACATACGAACCGGGTCGTCAATGGCAAGGCCTTCCTGGATCAGCATCTTTTCCATATCTTCCGCGGATTCGTACTGCTCGACTTCGCTTTCGATGTCGGCAAAATCCGGGCTGTCAAGATAGTTGACCTCGATGCCGTTGCTCTCCAGATCCTCATAGAGCTTGTCGATCTGATCGATGTCGTAGTCCACCTCGCCCAGCGCTTCCACGATCTCGCTGGAGGTCAGGGAGCCCTTGGACTTGCCGCGGGCGATCAGCTCACCCACGTTGAATTTCTTTTCGCCGTCGTTTTCTTCGAGATTATCGTCGAATTCGTCTTCCAGCTCAAAGTCCTTGTTTTTGTCTGTCATACATATATTCCTTTCCTGTTATTTAACTGTTTTTTGCGCGTTTTCTCTGCAGAATGTCCGCGATCTGTGCCAGCTCGTCACCGGCCAGCTCCTGCTGACGCTTTTCGGAGCGAAGCTTGTCGATGAGCGTGCGCAGCAGCTCCGGGCCGTTTTCACTCAGCTGCCGCCGTTTGATGACCATGGACGTGATGCGTCCCATTTCATCGGGGTTAAACACCTCGTTGAGCAGACTGAAGTCGAAATTGCCCGTCTCGTGACAGCGCGACAGGGATTCCGCAAAGACGCGGCGGTTGAATTCCGAGAAGAAATCGTCGGCGGCAAGGCTGATCTTTCCGCTTTTGACGGCGGCGAGATTTTCCGGGAATAAAAGCAGGATGCCGAGGATATTTTCCTCTGTGCTGACTGCGGCGGTGCTTTTCACCGTGTCCGGATTCACGCGGTCGCCGTAACCGGCGGTTTTGTTCAGGATGCCCCGCATCTCTTCCTTCTGTTCGGATTTCGTACGGTCGCGTATGATGCGTCTGACATCGTTTTTGAGGCTTTCTCTCGGGATCTGCAGCTTTTCCGCCACAACGCCGATGTAGACCTCGCGCTCTGCCGCGGAGTAAACCTCGCTGATGATGCGGCAGAGCTCCGCCGAAGCCTTGACTTTTTCATCCACGATGGAAACATCGTGGCGGGACAGCACACCCTCCAGCTTGAATTCAAACTGCGCGCGGCTGTTGTCAAGGAGATAGCGGAATTTTTCGGGAGCATTCGGGCCGTTTTTCTTTAAGAATTCGTCGGGATCCTTGGCGCCCGTGATGCGCAGAACGCGCACGTCAAGGCCAACCTCGGAGAGCAGCTTCATGGCCTTGTTTGCAGCCCGCTGCCCGGCTTCATCGGCGTCATAGGAGATGATCACCTGCTTCGTGTATTTTGCCATGATCCGCGCCTGCTCGTCGGTGATCGCCGTTCCCAGCGTTGCCACGGCATTTTCAAAGCCGTGGGCGTGGAGGGCGATGACATCCATGTAGCCTTCGCAGAGAATGAGCCGATCCTGACAGCATCCCTTGGCATAATTGAGGGCGAACAGGTTGCGGCTTTTCTTGAACGCGGGCGTATCGGAGGTGTTTAAATATTTGGGGATGGAATCGTCCATCACGCGTCCTCCGAACGCGACCACGTTGCCGGTCACATCGATGATCGGGAACATAACGCGGTTGCGGAAATAGTCGAAGGGTCTGCCGGATTTTTTGGAAATTCCGCAGAGAAAGCCCACCGACATTTCCTCAGGGGTGTAACCCTGTTTTGTCAGGTGATCGGTCAGGGCGCCGAAGCCGTCCGGTGCATAGCCCAGTCCGAAATGCTTGATCACCGACCCCGAAAGTCCGCGGCCTGTCAGATAGCCGAGGGCAGAGGAGCCGATGTTTCTATCGTAAAGGCAGGCGTGGAAAAACCTCGCCGCCTCGCGATTCATTGATAAAATGCGCTCCCGCTTGACGCTCCGCTCTTCGGGATCGCCCCGCTTGTCATCGGCGGGCAGCGTAATGCCGGCGCGGTTTGCCAGCATCTCCATTGCCGAGCGGTAATCGAGATTCTCGCGCTTCATGATAAAGGTTATCACATCTCCGCCCGCGCCGCATCCGAAGCAGTAAAAGCTGCGGGTGGCGGGAAACACCGTGAAGGACGGAGTGCGTTCGCTGTGGAAGGGACAGCAGGCGTTGTAATTCGACCCGGCGCGCTTTAAGGTGACGTAGGTCGAGATCACATCCACGATGTCACAGCGATATTTGATTTCTTCTTTAATTTCCGGTGATATCATATGTAATCACTGCTGCGGAATGCCGCTCCATGTGTTGGGGATGAACAGCTGACGGTAGAGGCTGATGGCGTGGCGGTCGGTCATGCCGGAGATGAAATCGGCGGCGCATCGCTCCACCGGCTCATCCTTTGTGAGCATAAGATAGGATTCCGGCATTTTTTCCGGATGGTGTACGAAATACTCAAACAGCCGCACGATGAGTGCCTGTGCCCGTTCCTCCTCGGCCAGCACGTGTTCGCTGTGGTAAACGGTTTCAAACAGGAATCCGCGCAGCTCCATGGTGGCTGCAAAAATGTCAGGCTGCATGGCGATCTGCGGCTTGTCCGTGCTTTCCTCGATGACGCTCATGACCATGGTGTTGATGCGCTCGGAATGGGTCGTGCCGAGGATGCGGCGGAGATTTTCCGGGATCTCGTCGGGATGCAGGATCCCGGCGCGCACTGCGTCGTCGATGTCATGGTTGATGTAGGCGATGCGGTCGGCGAATTTGACGATCTGCCCCTCCAGCGTTGCCGCCAGATGCTCGCCCTGATGGTTGACGATGCCGTCGCGCACTTCCCATGTGAGGTTGAGCTTTTCTAATTTCTCCACCACCCGCAGGCTCTGCTCATAGTGGGTGAAGCCGGGCAGACAGTATTTCTGAATGGCAGACTCGCCGATGTGACCGAAGGGCGTATGCCCAAGATCGTGTCCGAGGGCGGCGGCTTCACACAAATCTTCATTTAAAAATAATGCGCGTGCCAGCGTCCGGGCGATCTGCGTCACCTCCAGCGTGTGAGTCAGGCGGGTGCGGTAATGCTCCACCTCGGGGGCGAGGAAAACCTGCGTCTTGTGCATCAGCCGGCGGAAGGATTTCGCGTGGATGATGCGGTCACGGTCGCGCTGGAATTCGCCGCGCACACCGGATGGCGGCAGGGGAGCTTCACGGCCGCGGGAATCGGATTCGCGGCAGGCATAGGGGGACAGCATCGATTCACGCCGCTCACGCAGACGCGCCGCCAGTCGGATCTCATCCATGCTCATATCGCCGCTCCTTCCTGCATTTATACTATACGCCGGTTCATGGCCGTTTCACTCTCATTTTTGCAAAGATTTACAGATTGTTCACAAACGCTCGTCAGCATTCGGCAAACGAGGGCACAGACGGCTGAAAATCCGGCAGAAATCTGTCGAAAAGTATACATAATATATTATAACACATATTTTTTAAAAAAACAAGTCTTTTACGTTTTTTTGTAAAGATTTACGGAATCTTTCCCGCTTCTCGGTTGACAATACGGCAAAAATCTGATATAATAATGATTGTACCAAAAAATCAGAGGGGTGACGCGCCATGTCCGGCTTCGACGGCTTTCTCGGAAATGAAAAACTGATCGCACGTCTGAAGCGCGACATCGCGGGCGGACGGTTTTCCCACGCCTACATCATCGAGGGCGGGGAAGGCATGGGCAAGCGGACGCTGGCCCGTCTCATCGCCGCCGCCCTGTCCTGTGAATCGGCTGACCGTCCCTGCATGAGCTGCATCAACTGCGGCAAGATCCTGCGGGATCAGTCGCCGGACGTGAGCTTTGTCGAAGCGGAAAAGGACCGCGTACAGCTGGGCGTTGACGTGATCCGCCGGCTCAGGGAGGATGCGGTGTTTGCCGCCAATGATCTCCCGGCGAAGTTTTACATCATCTCCGAAGCGGATACGATGAATGTGCAGGCTCAGAATGCACTGCTGAAGATACTCGAAGAACCGCCGCCCGGCGTGATCTTTCTCCTGCTGTCCGAATCGGCGGAAAAGCTGCTGACCACCATCCGGAGCCGTGCGCCCATCCTGCGGCTCGAAGCACTGACGGATGAACAGCTCATGGCGGCACTGGAGACGGATGAACGGGCGATGAAGCTGAAGCAGGACGATCCGCGGGCATTTGCCGCCGCCATCAAGCTGGCGGGCGGCAGTCTCGGACGGGCGAAGATGCTTGCCGATCCCGAGGGAGCGGCCGGATGTCTCGCGCTTTTTGAAAAGGCGCGGCGATGCATGGAGCTGCTGGCCGATCGGAAAAATGCCGCCGGAGAGCTGGCGTTTTACGAATATGCATCAAGGCTTGCGGGACAAAAACAGCGTGGTGAGCTTGCGCAGATCTACGGGCTTTGCGCGGATGCGGTGCGCGATCTGTGCGCCGTCAAGCTGGCAAAATCGCCGGAGACCATCTTTTTTGCGGATGGCGACGAGGCACGGGCGCTTGCCGGACGGTATGCCCTGTCCCATCTCATGCGCCTGTCGGAGATCTTCACCGATGCCCGGATGAGCGTGGAGCGCAACGGAAACCTGAATCTGATCCAGGTGCAGACTGCCGCAGCAGCAGCAGCGGCGGGAAGAACCAAATAGAAATTACGCATACAGAAAGGTATGATCCATATGGATACAAACGAAAAACTGCCGCAGTCCGGAAACGGCGCGGAACATGGCCGCGACCGAAAGCCGCATCATAAGCATCATCGCCGCCGTCCGAGAAGCGCGGGCGAGGGCGCAAATCAAAACGCAGAGCAGAATTCCCAGAACGGCGCCATCAATGTGCGCGGCGGACGCTATGACGTGCCGCCGGAAAAGCCGGAGACGGTGGAATTTTCCGCTCCTCACAGTGAATCGGCACAGTCCGGGGAGAACGGTGAGCATAAGCCCCGCCGCTCCCGCCGTTCCCGTCATCGCAGAGGAAGCGGACACGGCGCGCAGAATGCCCCCGAAGCCGCAGAGACGGCAGTGCAGAATGAGCCGGTGAGCGATCCCGAGTCCCATCATCCGGTGAAGAATCATTCCCAGAAGCCGAGGCAGGGGGGAAAATCCGACGCGCCGGTGGAGGATGCATCTGAGACGGGCGGATCCGGAGAAGGCGAGCAGACGGGTGAGCCTCGCCGCCGCCGTCGTCCGAGAGGCCGGCGCAGAGGTGGGCGCGGACGTGACCGCCGTGAGGAGCAGACCGAGGCGATCTCTGAGGAATCCGCAGAAGAAACCATGGAATCGGATGAACAGCCGACGGTCAGCGAATACACCATTACCGCCGGTGAGACGGATGCACAGATCATCGAGGAGCTGAACTCCATCACGCCTGCCGATGCGGAGGTGCTGGAGATGAGCGAGCCGGAGCCTGTGCCGGAGCTTGCAAAATACGAGATCGTTGGCATCCGCTTCAAAGCGGGCGGCAAGATCTACTATTTTGACCCGGCAGGCGAAAAATTCAAGAAGGATGACGCGGTGATCGTGGAGACGGCACGCGGCCTTGAATTCGGCTTCTGCGATATTCAAAACCGCATGGTGACGGAGCGTGAGGTGGTGCTTCCCCTGCGTCCGGTGGTGCGCCGCGCCGACCGGGACGATATTGCCCGTCATGAGGCGAATGTAGCAAAGGAGAAGGAAGCGCTGGCAGTTTGTGCGCAGAAGATCCTCGACCACAAGCTGGAAATGAAGCTCATCGATGTGGAATATACCTTCGACAATTCCAAGCTGCTCTTTTATTTCACCGCCGAAGGGCGCGTGGATTTCCGCGAGCTGGTCAAGGATCTGGCGGCGGTATTCCGTACCCGCATCGAGCTGCGTCAGATCGGCATCCGCGATGAGACCAAGCTGCTGGGCGGCATCGGCATCTGCGGCCGTCCCTTCTGCTGCAAGACCTTCCTGTCCGATTTCGTGCAGGTCTCCATTAAAATGGCAAAGGAGCAGAATCTCTCCCTCAATTCCGTGAAGATTTCCGGCGCGTGCGGCAGACTCATGTGCTGTCTGCGCTATGAGTATGACACCTATCAGGAGGAGATCCGCAAGACGCCCAAGATGGATCAGATCGTCTCCACCGAGGATGGAAACGGCACGGTTATCGAGGTACAGCCGCTGGCAGGTCTTGTGCGCGTACGCTTTGCGGGCACGGATAAGCCGCCGAAGGTGTTCCACCGGGACGATGTGAAGGTCATCGGCGGAAAGGGTTTCAAGCCGAAGGAACCTCAGGAAGAGGCTTAATGTAAAATTATCATAAAAATTTTCGCGAACCCCTTGCAATATGCGAAATTTTGTGATACAATAATATCGTAACAAAAATCTTTGACGGAGGTAACGTAAAATGGCATATAAGATTTCTGACGATTGCATCGCTTGCGGTGCTTGCGCTGACGAGTGCCCTGTAAGCTGCATTAAGGAAGCTGACGGCAAGTATGAGATCAACGCTGATGAGTGCATCGAGTGCGGTTCCTGCGCTGATGTATGTCCTGTTGAAGCTCCCAAGGCTGAATAATTCAGGCACTCAGACAAAACAGACAAGGCTGACGCTTTTGCGCCAGCCTTTTTCTTACTATGCGAAGGATTTTCGGAAATGATTGACAAGCCATGCAAAATGTGATACAATATAACTGGGAGATTCCCGATATTCTTTGATTGATGGAGGAAAGCCATGCTTTTCAAAAATTTTGAGCTTTATAATGTTGCGGAGCTTGTCCCGCATGAGGACGGTATCGGCTGGCGGATGTCGCGCGTGCCGAAAAATGTGCGCGATGCTATGAACGGAAGCATGATGCCGTTCAATACCGCAGGCTGTGAGTTTCGCTTTGTCATCAACAGCGGCACGGCGAAGATCACCCTGCGCATGGCGAGCGAAAAGGCTATCAGCGATGCGATTCTCTATTACGGCGGTGTGCAGTCCGGCTGGCAGACGCTGACCCATCATATCCGCGGAGAGGATACCGTGATTGAGCTTGCGCCGCCGGCGAATGCCGAACAGGTCGCGAAGATTAACGAAGCGTCCGGCTATCCCTACAGCCCCAATGTCATCCGTCTGCTGCTCGATTCTGCAGGCGTGATCCTTGTCGATGCCGAGGGCGATGTGCGCCCGCCGCGTGAGGATGAAGTCCCCGCCAAACGCTTCCTCATGTACGGCTCGTCCATCACCCACGGAAGCCTCGCCTGTGCGCTGAACAACACCTATCTCTCCAAGATTTCCCGCCGCCTGAACTGCGATATGTACAGCTTCGGCTTTGCAGGCTCCTGCCGGCTGGAGAAGGAGATGTGCGACTACATCGCAGAGCAGGGCAATGAAATCAACCCCCGCACATGGGATTTTGCGGTAATGGAGCTGGGCATCAACGCGCTGAATCTGGAATGCGACGAATTTGAACGGCGCGTGCGGTATCTGCTCTCCCGCGTGACGGAGAAAAATCCGGACAAAAAGCTGTTCGTTATCGATATTTATTATTACTACAGCGATCTTATGGGAGATCCGAAGCCGGATATTTTCCGCGAGATTGTCAAGCGCTGTGCATCGGAATATCCGCAGATTCTGCACATTCCGGGAAAGGAGCTGCTCACCTCCATCCGCGGCATTTCGTCGGACAATGTGCATCCCAACATCGACGGCGTGCAGGAGATCACGGACAAGCTGGGCGCGATTCTGGAAGCGAATATCTAAACAAAAAGGAGGCGCGATGCGCCTCCTTTTTGATCGCTTATTCCGGCTTTTTCTCCAGCTTGATGTCGAAGTCGCCGAGATGCTTCACCTTGAAGCCGTTGGCCTTGTATTCCTCGTAGTCGAAGGCTTCCAGCTCGTCGATGGCCAGCTTGTGGAATTCGTAGAAGTTGTGCCACCATTCGTAGCCGCTGCCAAGCTCGGCGTTCAGATAAGCGTCCGCAATATCGCAGCCCATCTGCGGTGCCACGTAGAACGCGCCCATGGCGAGGACGTTGACGCCGTTGCCGGTGATGGCGCGAAGTGCGGCGGGAACGCTCTCCACAACACCTGCGTGAACGTGGGGGCATTTGCTTGCGGCGATGTGGATGCCCATGCCGGTGCCGCAGAACAGGAGTGCGCGTTCAAATTCGCCCTCGGAGATCATGGAGCCGACACGCAGGCCGACACGGTGGAACATGAGATCGGTGTCGTCATCCTCGGGAGAGCGGACACCCACGTCCGTGACTTCCCAGCCCTTTTCCTTCAGATGTGCCACTACAGCCTCCTTCAGCGGGAAGCCTGCGAAGTCTGCGCCGACCAGAATCTGCTTGTTTTTTACAGTTTTCATCGTACATTTCTCCTTTTCATGTTAAATCGTTTTAATTTTGCGACACAATTGACGGCGGATTTGCCGCCAATTGTGTATGGTTACTTTGATAAAATTTCATCCTTCGCCGCCGTCAGCTCGTCTGTTTCAAAGAGCGCGGCAACAGCATCGATGCCCATCTTTTCCACAAGATCGGCGAAACGCTTCTTTTCTTCGCCGTCCCGCTTGAACAGGAGGATGGATTTTTCCACGATGTCAAACACCTCGTCGTAGGTGTAGAGCCGGGGAAGCTCTTTCGCACGCCGGCAGTTTCTGCCCCATGTGCCGCCCAGCATGATGCGGAACATGGCGGGATGATCGGCCGTTTCCTTCTTTGCACCAACGATTCCGACGTCGTTGGTATCCGGCTTCATGCAGTTGTGGAAGCATCCGCCGCAGGCGATCTTGAACTTGTGGGGCAGCTTCACATCGTACCAGCCGAGGTAGAATCGGTCATGCAGCTCCTTTGCCAGCTGCTGGGTGTCGTACACGCCGAACACGCAGGTCGTGCCCTTGCAGGCGACGATGGGACGGACTCTCGCGCCCGTTCCGCCGGTATACAGTCCGGCCTTTGCAATATATTCCCGGAAAGCGGGGATCTCCTCATAGGGAATGCCCGGCACCTCCACGGTGAGACGGCTGGTGAAGGAAACCTTGCCGTTTCCGAACTTTTTCGCCGCTTCACAGATGACGGTCATTTCTTCTGTCGTCAGCACGCCGTTTTCAGTGATGACTCTTGCCGAGAAGCATTCCGTGCCGCGATTGCGCAGGAAGCCCTCGCCCTTGACGCGCTTGATATCAGCATCGCTCAGCATTTTTGTTGTCCTCCAATGAGTAAAAGGTTGATTCTTCTCTTATTATACCACACTTTTCCGAAAAAAGCAAGAGCGAATTTTTGCTTTTGTGTAAATTTCCACTTGAAAACTCACGCGGGGTATGATATAATATAAAGAAGTATTTATACACAATTTTTCTTTAACGGAGGTAACTGCCATGCTGCCGCAGGTAGAACAGATTGCTGCACGTGTGCGTGAACTGCGCACCATTCTTGAAATTGACGCGGATACGGTGGCCGAGAAGATCGGCGTGACCCGCGAGGTTTATGATGAATACGAGGCCGGAACGACGGATATCCCCGTCGGAAAGCTCTATCTGATCGCGTCCGAAATGCACGTTGACCCCACCGTACTGCTTCTCGGCGACGAGCCGCGCATGGTGGACTACACCCTGATCCGGGGCGGCAACGGTCTGGCCGTGGAGCGGTACGCAGGCTACAAATTCACCTCGCTCGCATATAATTACATTGACCGCGAAATGGAGCCGATGATCGTCACACTTTCGCCCACCGATGAGACTCCCGACCTTGTGACCCATGCGGGACAGGAGTTCAACTATGTGCTCTCCGGCACGGTTGCCGTCAATCTTGGCAACAAGGAGTACATCCTTCACGCCGGCGATTCCATGTACTTCAACCCCGCCATCCCCCACGGTCAGCGCGCCATCGGTGTGGAGTCGAAATTCCTGACCGTCATCAATGAAAATATGAAAAAATAATTCGCGGATGCCGTGTAATTTCCGCGCGAAAAGGAATAATAAAACATGAATTTTCTCTCAAAATATCTGCCCAGGATCGATTTCGATTCCTACGAGGATTTCAAAGCCAACTATAAGCTGAACATCCCGGACAATTTCAACTTCGGCTACGACATCGTGGACGAATATGCCCGCCTTGAGCCGTCGAAGCCTGCCCTCATCTGGCTCAACGATGACGGCGATGAGAAGCATTTCACCTTCGGTGACGTGAAGGAGCAGTCCGACCGCATCGCCAATGTTATCGCTTCCCTCGGCGTGAAAAAGGGCGACCGGGTGATGCTCATCTTAAAGCAGCGTCCCGAGGTGTGGTTCACCCTTGCCGCACTCTGCAAGATCGGTGCGGTGGCCATCCCCGCATCCTTCCAGCTCACCGAAAAGGACATCGTTTACCGCTGTGAGGCGGCGGAGGTGCGCGTGATCATCGCCGCGGAGGATGACGTTATCCTCGGCCACATCCGCAACTGCCGGGAAAAATGCACCACTCTGCGCTATGTTGGCGTGGTGGGCGACGGCATTGCTGAGCGGTACGGCGACGAATTCCTCGATATGCGCGCCCTCACCCGCGAGGCATCGGCGGAGTGGATCCGTCCCACCGGCGATGCGGCGACGCAGAACATGGATCCCATGCTCATGTATTTCACCTCCGGCACCTCCGGAATGCCCAAAATGCTCATCCACAACTTCCTCTATCCGCTGGGTCATATCACCACGGCCCATTACTGGCAGAAGGTGGAGGATGAGGGCCGGCACCTCACCGTATCCGACTCCGGCTGGGCGAAATTCGCATGGGGCAAGATCTTCGGTCAGTGGATCTGCGGCGCGGTCAATGTGGCGTACGACACGGACAAATTCGTGCCGGCGAAGCTGCTGGCAGCCATCGATCACCTGAAGCTTACCACCTTCTGCGCACCGCCCACCATCTACCGCTTCCTCATCAAGGAAGATATGTCCGGCTGCGATTTTTCCACCATCCATCACTGCGGAACGGCGGGAGAACCCCTCAATCCCGAGGTGGTCAAGCGCTTTAAGGAAGCCACCGGCCACACCATTTACGAGGGCTTCGGCCAGTCGGAGACCACCGTCATCCTCGCAAACTACGGCTGGGACGAGATCAAGGTCGGCTCCACCGGCAAGCCTGCTCCCATCTACGACATCGACATCGTGGACGAGAACGGCAATTCCTGCGAGGACGGTATCGTCGGCTCCATCGTCATCAAGAATGCGGGCGAGCATCCCACGGGACTGTTCATGGAATATTACAATTCGCCCGAAGCCATGGCACGGTCGTGGAAGAACGGCGTCTACAACACCGGCGATATGGCATGGCGCGATTCCGACGGCTATTTCTGGTTTGAAGGCCGCAACGACGATGTCATCAAATGCTCCGGCTACCGCATCGGCCCCTTTGAGGTGGAGAGCGCGCTCATGACCCATCCGTCCGTGCTGGAATGCGCTGTCACCGCAGTGCCCGATCCGGTGCGCGGTCAGGTGGTCAAGGCGACCATCGTGCTGGCGAAGGATTGGAAGGACAAAGCCGGCGATGAGCTGAAAAAAGAACTGCAGAATCACGTGAAGGTGACGACTGCACCGTACAAATATCCCCGCGTGGTGGAATTTGTGGATGAACTGCCCAAGACCACCAGCGGTAAGATTCGCCGGGTGGAGATCCGCCAGAAAGATGAGAAAAATGATGAAATTTAACAAAAACGATGCGCCGATCCTGATCGTGCTGGGCCAGTCCAACGCCCACGCGCACGGCACAAGATTGCCGGAGGCGGAGATCATCCGCACACCGCTGAAAAATGTACACGGTCTTTCCCGCGAGTACAATCAGGCTTACGGGCTTGACGACGTGACATGGAGCGGCTTTACCACCGGCGGCATGAACCTCGGCGAAACGCAGGATGACACCTGCTGTCTTGCCAACGTGTTTGCTGCAAAATGGCAGGCGGCCATTGACGGCGGTGAGGAGCTTCCCGATCTGTATGTGATTCAGATTTCCGTCGGCGCACAGGGCGTGGCGCAGTTTGAAATTCACGGCTGGAATATGTGGTACGCGCTCCGCGAGCCGATCTTAAAGCCCGGTCCGCTCGGTGAATGCAACATTTCCCTTTATCCGCTGGCAACGGAGATCCTGTCGCTGGCGACGATGAATCTTATCGCAGCCGGAAAGAGCCCCCGCGTCATCGGACTTCACTGGAATCAGTGGGAGACGGAGGTTGACACCGGCTCCAAGGCACTCAACGATGCGAAGGCCAACTACGAGAATCTGTTCTGGGGACTCTTTACCGCCCTCGGAAGCGATAAGTCCGGCAAAAATGTGCCGCTGTATCTCTATCGCCCGCTGTCGGAATGCTACAATCCCCGTAATACGGAGCGGATGATCGATACCATCGAGGGCTTCCGTCAGGTTTACGCGGACTGCCGCATTCTCGATCTCCGTGAATCGCCGCTGTATAACGATACGCCGAAAACCCACGGAATTTTCGCGGATGACGGTGTGCATTATACGCCGGAGGCGAATCGCTTCTTTGCCGACTGTCAGTGGCGCGATATTTTTGAATAATCTACGATAGAGTTGATTTTATGGTAAAACTGGATACCCGGATGACCCGGGCATGGGCGGAAATTGACCTTGCCGCCATCCGCGCCAATTTCGGTGCGGCAAAGGCTCACGCGGCACGATACGGCGCGGATACGCTGGCCATCGTCAAAGCGGATGCCTACGGTCACGGCGCGGCACGGGTCGCGTCGGAGCTTGAAAACCGGTGCGGTGCGGCCATGTTTGCCGTGGCCACCTTCAGCGAGGCGCTGGAGCTTACGGAGGCCGGCATCACCGCTCCCATTCTGCTGCTCAGTGAGGTTCACAGCTCCCTCTATGGCGAGCTTGTACGGCATGAAGGCGTCATTCCCAGCATTTTCCGCTTGGAAAGCGCGGCGGCATTGTCCGATGCGGCAGCGGCGGCGGGAAAGCGGATGAACTGCTTCCTCATCGCGGACACCGGTATGTCCCGCATCGGTATCGAATGCACCACGCCGGAAAAAATGGCGGCGGGGCTTCAAACGGCGGAGCAGATCGCCGCTCTGCCCGGTATCCGTGTGTACGGCGTGTTCAGCCATTACGCCTGCGCGGATGAGGAGGATAAATCCTCGGCTCACCGGCAGACTGCGCTCTTTGATGAATTTCTCGCAGGCCTTGACGCGCGGGGAATCCATCCGGAGATCCGCAGTATGTGCAACAGTGCGGCACTCATTGAGGCGGAATTTGCAAACAAATACGACCTCGTGCGAGAGGGCATCGGCATCTACGGCCTCAATCCGTCCGACTGCGTTGCAAAGATCCTGCCGCTCCGTCCCGCCATGTCCCTCAAAGCCCGCGTCACCGATGTGAAAACGCTGGACAAAGGCGTCGGTATCAGCTATGGACACACCTTCGTGACCGAGCGCGAGACTCGCGTGGCCACCATTCCCGTGGGCTATGCGGACGGCTATCCCCGGCTGCTGTCGGGAAAGGCAGGCGTGCTCATTGATGACCGGTTCGCGCCCATCCTCGGCCGCGTCTGCATGGATCAGATGATGGTGGATGTGTCGGATATCCCGTCTGCGAGAGTAGACTCCGTCGCTACCCTCATCGGTGCGGATGCGAGAATCCGGGCTGATCGGCTGGCGGCGATGATGGGTACGATTCCCTATGAAATCGTCAGCGGCATCCTGCCGAGAATCCCGCGTGTGTACATCAATGCTTATGACTGCATGAATGCAGATTGAAAATTTGTGCAAGTTTTTTTCAAAAAACTCTTGCAATTTTCAAAAAAATATGATATACTAAGATGTATGTATGGCATGGCAAAATCCATGCAAATAAATTATGAGAGGTGTACCAACATGAAGGAAGGCATCCATCCCGAATATAAGGAAGTTACAATCAAGTGCGCTTGCGGCGAAACCGTTGTAACCAAGTCCACCAAGGGCGACATGAGAGTTGAAATTTGCTCGAAGTGCCATCCGTTCTATACCGGCAAGCAGAAGCTCGTCGATGCAGGCGGTCGTGTGGATAAGTTCAAGAAGCGTCTGGAAATGGCAAAGTAAGACATTTTCGTCGATTCGCGGGTTGGAGCATCACATTTGTGATGGCTCCAACCCGATTTTTTTAGGAAAAACGATAGTCAAGCGGACCATCGAGGACGCCGGTGCAATCGGGGCGTGCACGAGAATCGCGAGACGGACCGTCGAGGACGCCGGTCTCTACGGTGATGTTTGCAATGATCGCGCACCATGTTCGCACCCAAAAAACAAACAATTTCGCTGGAACAGTTGCCGGGGAAGGGGCCAGCAAAGCCCGGTGGGCTTTGCATGGAAGAATTTCGCAAGCTTGCGAAATTCTTCTAAGCAGACCGCATTGCGGTCTGCTGGCTGCGTGAGTGCCTATTCCGCGCACAAACTAACAGTCTGTTAGCGATAGCGTCCTATTAAGCTTTTGCGGAGCTTTTCTCGAAAAGCGACCCGTTCCCTTACATAAAAAGCCACGAATCACCCCATCTAAGGAGGTACACACATGGAGAATAATTTTGAGCGCGCCGTCCTTGTGGCGGTGGATACGGATAAAATGAAGGACGGCGAGTGCGAGGTCTCGCTGGCGGAGCTGGAGAGACTGCTGGATACCGCAGGCGGAAGCGTGTTCGCGAAGATGACGCAGAAGATGGATTCGCCGAGTTCGCGCACCTGCATCGGAAGCGGCAAGCTCATGGAGCTGTCGGAGCTGTGTAAGGCCAATGATATCAAGCTGGTCATTTTTGATATGGAGCTGACACCCATGCAGATCCGCAATATCGAGGACGGTATCGATGTAAAGGATATCCGCGTCCTCGACCGGTCTATGCTTATTCTCGATATTTTCGCGCTTCATGCAACGTCAAGGGAGGGCAAATTGCAGGTGGAGCTGGCTCAGCTCAAATATACCGCACCGCGACTCACCGGTAAAGGCACAGAGCTGTCACGGCTCGGCGGCGGCATCGGTACAAGAGGCCCGGGCGAATCCAAGCTGGAAACGGATCGCCGTCACCTCAAACGCCGTGCGGAACTGCTGGAGGCGGAGCTGGAGGTGCTTGACCGCAATCGCCTGACCCAGCGGAAAGCACGGGAACGCTCCGGCATTACCAAGGTCGCCATCGTGGGCTATACCAATGCGGGCAAATCCACGCTTCTCAATCGGCTCACCGATGCGGGAATTTTAGCGGAGGATAAACTGTTCGCGACCCTCGATCCCACCACGCGCAAGTTTGCACTGCCGTGCGGTGTGGAGATCCTGCTCACCGATACCGTCGGCTTTATCCGCAATCTGCCCCACCATCTCATCAAAGCGTTCAAATCCACGCTGGATGAGGCGGTCTATGCCGATATTATCTTAATCATCGTCGATGCATCCGATCCCGAGGCCATGGCACAGCTGGAGGTCACGGAAAAGCTCCTGTCCGAGCTTGGTGCATCGGGCAAGCAGACCCTGTATGTCTACAACAAATGCGATGCGGCGGAGGGATTTGACCATATCACATATTCCGAGCGGGATTCGGTGGCGGTGTCGGCACTGACCGGCGAGGGCATCGATGCGCTGGTGGAAAAGCTGGAGATCATGGTGCAGAACGGCAAATCCGAGGAAACCTTTGTCATCCCCAATTCCGATGCGGGCGTGGTCAATCGCCTGTATGCATCGGCGGAGGTCATTGACGTGGACTACGGCGCGGACGGCATTACGGTGCGCGCCACGGTGGATGCCAAAACGCGCGGACAGTATGACAAATACCGGGTGAAAAAAGAGGGCGAGAGCGATGGCGAAGAAGACGAAGAATATTGACGCGCCCACAGCGGATGCGCCGAAAACCTATACCACGCTGGAAAAGGAAGCATCGGCGGAGTTCACGGAGAAAAAGTCCGTGTTCATCGGCTATGCCGCGCCGGTGAAAAGCGAGGATGAAGCCATCGCCTTCATCGCGAAGATCCGCAAAAAGCATTCGGATGCCAGACACAATTGCTATGCCTATCAGCTGAACGGCGGCGGAATCGCACGCTACAGCGATGACGGTGAGCCGCAGGGAACGGCGGGGGTGCCCATCCTCGATGTGATCAAAAAAAGCGGCGCGGACGACTGCTGTGTCGTCGTGACGCGCTATTTCGGCGGCATTCTTCTCGGAACGGGCGGACTTGTGCGCGCTTATGCAAACGGTGCGAAGATCGCGCTGGATGCGGCGCATATCGTCACCTATGAGCAGTATACGGAATTCCGCCTCGTCTGCGATTACGCGGCCTATCAGAAGGTGGAGTATGAGCTGCCGAGGTTCGGCATCATCGTGGACGACAGTCAGTTCGGCGGAAGTGTTGCCCTCAAGCTGGCGGTCAAGGCGGCGAAATTTGCGGAATTTGACGCCAAGCTGCGGGAAATGTTCGCCGGCCGCGTGACGGCGGAAGTTACCGGCGAACGGTTCGATTTCCGATAAACCGAGGTGAACCGAATGAATCACGAAATGAAAATAATCGCCCGCATCCGCACGGATTTTCCCGATAAATTCGGGATTCCGCGGCAGAGCGGGCTGCTCGGTATGCTGGAGTCGAGAATCGAATTTGAGCCGGAATATCGCGTGGCTGAAGCACTGCGCGGCATCGAGGAATGGTCGCATCTGTGGCTCATCTGGCAGTTTTCGGAGAATGTCCGCGATGGCTTTTCCCCCACCGTGCGGCCTCCGAGACTGGGCGGCAATACCCGCGTCGGCGTATTTGCCACCCGTTCGCCCTTCCGCCCGAATCCCATCGGACTTTCCTGTGTGAAGCTGGTGCGCCGGGAGGGCACGACCCTCATCGTCACCGGTGCGGACATGGTGGACGGCACGCCCATCTACGATATCAAGCCCTATCTGCCCTACGCGGATGCCCATCCGGAGGCGCGGGGCGGATTTGCCGAAGCGGTGTTCGGAGAAAAGCTGACGGTGGAATTCCCGCCGGAGCTGCTCGCAAGGCTGCCGGAGAATAAGCGGGAGGCCGCAGTCCGGCTGCTGGCGGAAGATCCCCGTCCCGCCGTTCGTCAGGGCGAGCCGGAGCGAATCTTCGGTCTGCGGTTCGCAGGCTTCGAGATCAAATTCCAAGTGGACGGCGACCGGCTGACAGTGGTGTATGCCGAGCCGTATTAACGCTTCTTTTTTGCGGCATTGCGGCGCTTGATGGTGCTCTTTTTGCGCACGGAGTAGCCGAAATCGCCAAGCTTCTTTCCCAGTGCGAAATAATCGCCGTGGGAATAGGCCACAAGCCCCGCTTTTTCAAGATGGAGCGCGCCGGATTCATCCAGTAGTGCCGGGTCGATGTTCACGCCCACGATGTCGGCGATGAACATATCGTGCGTCCCCAGCGGCACCACATCGGTGACGCGGCATTCGATGGATACCGGCGCTTCCCCGATCATGGGCGCGGAAATCTCTGTGGCCTGCACCGGAGTAAGCCCGCAGTGCTTGAATTTATCCCCGTCCTTGCCGGAGCGCACACCGCAGTAATCAGCATGGCGCACCAGTGCTTCGGTGGTGAGATTGATGACAAATTCGCCGCTTTCCTTGATGAGCGGATAGGAGAATCTGCCCGGCCTGACGGAAATGTAGGTCTTCGGCGGATTGGTGGCAAGAATGCCCGTCCAGGCGATTGTGATGATGTTGGGCGCATCCATGGTGCCGCATGACACCATGACCGCCGGCACGGGAGACAGCATCGCCCCGCCTTTCCATTTGATCTTATCCATAATCGTAAATCCTTTCTGTAAACGGAAAGGATTTACGATTATG
>SVSO01000309.1 GCA_015064195.1 Oscillospiraceae bacterium | reverse complement strand
ACATTCCGATCACCAACGAGCGTCTGGAGCTGACCGGCGCGGTGCTGGAGATTATGGCAATGGAGTCCTACAACCGTGTCATCCCGACGTATGTGGACACGGTGCTGACCGTCAAATCCGCCCGCGACACCGAGTCGGAGGAGATGGTGCCTTACATTCTCGAACGCGCATCCTTCTTCGATCACTCGCTGAATATGCTCCAGCTGCCGTACACCGTCAAGGACAACCAAAACCTCGTTACCTTCTACGCCAAAAAGCAATCGCAGGTTGAGGAATTCCTCAAGGGGCTCGCAGAGACATATGCATAATGATAAAATCCGCAGGAAAACCTGCGGATTTTTTTATCGGCTGTCCCGCGGCGTTGTGCCGTAAACCTGGGCATAGACGCGGTGAAGCGTGCGCAGACTGCCGAAACCGGAGAGAGCGGCGGCTTCCTTTAAGGTCATGGCGGGATTATCGGCGAGGAGCCGCTTCACCTCGGCGGCGCGGACACTGCCGATGTAATCGTTCAGCGAAAGGCCGAAGGTGGCGCGGAATTGGGAGGAGAGGGTGTGCTGATTGCAGAGCAGGACGCGGGTCAGGTCGGTGATGTGCAGATCCTCCCGGAAGTGATGGCGGATGTAGTCGATGGTCTGCACCAGCAGGGACGTCTCATTTTTCTTGTCCGTCAGCCCGACAGCGGCAATGACGATCTGCAGAAACAACTGCGCAGAGGCGTTGAGCAGGGGCTTGCGCTCCTCCTTCGGCATTCCGGCAAAACATCCCTGACCGTTCCCCATATCCAGCATCTGCTTAAAACAGCGCGCGAGAGTGCCGTCCGAATCGTTGATGATAGGCCGGCGGAAGGCTTTGCGGCCGATTTGCGGTGCAATGCCGGAGAAGATCGGCCGTGGGATCATGCAGAGATAGGAATAGGTGCTGCCGATGGAGGTACAGGCATGGGGAAGAAATCCGGAGGCGGCGAACATCTGCCCCGGCGACAGACGCAGTGTATCCTCGCCGGCGGTAATGTCGATCTCACCCTCTACCGCGTAGATGAACTCCAGACATTCGTGAAAATGCATGGCAGACAGACGGTCGAATCGCTCCTTCACGTACACGGCTTCCGCCTGATCCCGCCCGATCTCGTATCGGTAAGGCAGCCGCCGGTTCAGCTCGTAGGGCAGGCTGTTCAGATAGGATTTATCATTGTAATATTCTAACATGGCGGCTCCTTTCATCGATTATTGCTGGGCGTTGTGCCGTAGACCTCCCGATATGCGCGGAGGAGACTGCGCATACTGCCAAATCCCACCGTGCCGGCGGCTTCCATGAGGGTCAGCGATGCATCTCTTGAGAGGATGGCGTGCAGCTCGATGGCGCGCAGGCGGTTTGCATAAGCGGTGATGGTGATTCCGAAGGCTTCCCGGAATTGGTCGGAGAGCGTGTGCTGTTCGCAGAGAAGGGCGCGCGCCATTTCGGGGATGCGGATTGGTTCGTGATAGTGGGCGTGGATATATTCGATGGCTGAGACAAACAGTGGTGAGGCCTGAATGTTGTCGCGCAGACCACAGATAGCGATGACGGTGCCAAGAAAGGATTGAAGCAGGGGAAGCAGCAGTTTCTCCTGCTGTTCCGGCGTCAGAGCGGAATACACACCGGTTGTGTCATGGATCTTGTCGATAAGATGGAGATGATTCAGTAAAGAATGATCGCCGTCATCGCAGCAGACAGGATTCGCAAACGCTTTTTTGTGGAGCAATTTTTGCATTCCGGGGAGAAATTGCGGCGGAATGATGAGAAGCCATCCGGTCATTCCGGATTTCGAATAAAGCGCGTGCTGAGTAAAGCTGGAAAAGGCCACCATCTGATTTTCACGGATGACAAACGGTTCTTTTTCTATTTCCACATCCAGCTGTCCCTTTTCAACGTAAAAGAATTCGATCGCAGGATGAATATGAGGCAGTGTGCGAAGCGGTGAACCGGAGTTGGTGGACATGATTTTTCCCCTGAAGCCAGGATTCACATCGTAATAAAATTGGTCGTCTTTGGAGTGAATCGGAATTCTGCAAAGTTTATCCATATCTACCTGCCCCATCAAAAATATCGGAGGAAGATAATTCACGAATATCGCCACCTCGTTCCCGAATATTGCTATTGTAATTATACCACAAATATGATATAATTGCAATATCCCGGGAAGAAATCGTATAAAAAGGATGATAGAATATGAAAAAGCAATGGATTACAATCTTGCTTCTTGTTTCCATGCTCGCATCCGTTTCCTGCGGTGCATCGGGCGCGGCGGATGACATCTCGGGTTCGACAGATGCTAACAGCGAAACAACAGAAGGGACGCAGTTCGCAGACAATCTTCCCGCTGATCTCGACTTTGGCGGCGAGGAGATCACCATCCTCTGGCGGGAAGGACAGGATGAATTCAGCGAGGAAGAGAATGGCGATATCGTCAACGATGCCATGTATCAGCGAGACAGAACTGTGGAGGAACGCCTGAATGTGTCGCTGAACCACATGGAGCTTGATTATACATGGAACAAGCGCAGTGACTATCTTGGAGCGATTCAGAAGGGAGTTATGGCGGGCGACAGCGAATACGACATCGTCAGCGCTCATTATTCCATCGTGTCGCCGCTCATCTCCGACGGGACACTGCTTAATCTTAACAAACTGCCGTATCTCGATTTCAATCAGCCGTGGTGGAATCATCATATGGCGGAGGAGACAACCATCTACGGCAAGCTCTATATGATGACCGGCGATATTTCCCGCGCCAGCGTCGGAAGCGTGGGCTGTATGTTCATCAATCAGCGCATGGCGGAGGATTATCAGATCGGGAATATCGTAGAAACGGTTGATAACGGCAAGTGGACGATGGACGAGATGTTCCGCATCGCAAATCTGGTGTACGAGGATGTGAACGGCAACAGCGAGCGGGACGAAAACGACATTTACGGCTTTACCATTTCCCATTACAATCCGGTCAGCCCTTTCATGCAGTCTACCGGACTGAGTGTCACGAAAATGGATGAGAACGGTTTGCCGAAGCTGGCTCTCGGAACGGAAAAGGCGGCGGATGTGTATGAACGTCTGCGCGCGTTCTTCCATGAGTCAAACGGCGCGTATACCCATAAGGGTAATGATACGGGCGTTTCCATGCAAATGTTCCGCGACGGCCGCGCACTGCTGATCCCGGCAACCTTCGGCGATTCCATCACGCAGTTCGGCGAGATGACAGATCCCTATTTACCTATCCCGTATCCGAAATACGATGAACAGCAGAAAGCTTACGCCACCCGTTTCAACGAAGCCTGCGACTTGTTCGGCATCACCGCATCCTGCAAAGCATCGGAATGCGCGTCGGCAGTGATGGAAGCCATGGCA
>SVSO01000308.1 GCA_015064195.1 Oscillospiraceae bacterium | reverse complement strand
CATCGTCAATCCCTTCTATCTCTCTCCCGACAACTATGTCTACGAAGCGGACGAGCTGATGGGCAAGTACAAGATCTCCGGTGTGCCGATCTGTGACGGAAACCGCAGACTCATCGGCATCATCACCAACCGCGATATGCGCTTCCTCACCGATCATCAGATGAAGATCTCCGAGGTCATGACAAGGGACAACCTCGTCACCGCTCCCGTTGGCACAACACTTGCCGAGGCGCAGGAGATCCTCCGCGCACACAAGATCGAAAAGCTGCCCATCGTTGACGAAAAGTTCGTTCTGCGCGGCCTCATCACCATCAAGGATATCGAAAAAGCAACCAAATACCCGAACTCCACCAAGGATAAGAACGGCCGTCTGCTCTGCGGCGCTGCGATCGGCGTTACCACCGATGTTCTCGACCGCGCACGCGCTCTGCTGGCTGTCGGCGCAGATTTCCTCGTCCTCGATTCCGCTCACGGTCATTCCAAGAATATCATCGCTTGCGTTGACAAGGTAAAATCCGCTTTCCCGGATGCTCAGGTCATCGCCGGCAACATCGCCACCGCAGAAGCGGCGAAGGATCTCATTTCGGCAGGCGCTGACGCCATCAAGGTTGGTATCGGCCCCGGCTCGATCTGCACCACCCGCGTGGTCGCCGGCATCGGCGTTCCGCAGATCACCGCCATCTACGACGCTTCCTGCGCCGCAGCTGAGGCCGGTGTTCCGGTCATCGCCGACGGCGGCATCAAGTATTCCGGCGATCTGGTGAAGGCCATCGCAGCCGGCGCATCCGTCATCATGATCGGCTCGCTGTTCGCAGGCTGTGAGGAATCCCCCGGAATGACGGAGATCTATCAGGGCCGTCAGTTCAAGGTTTACCGCGGCATGGGCTCTCTTGCGGCTATGGAGAAGGGCTCGAAGGACCGTTATTTCCAGGAAAATTCCCGCAAGCTCGTTCCCGAAGGCGTTGAGGGCCGCGTTCCCTACAAGGGCCCGCTGTCTGACACCGTATTCCAGCTCATCGGCGGTCTCCGCTCCGGTATGGGCTACTGCGGTACTCCCACCATCGCCGAGCTGCAGGAGCGCGGTCAGTTCGTCCGCATCACCGGTGCAGGTCTGCGCGAATCCCATCCGCACGACATCAACATCACCAAGGAAGCTCCCAACTATTCGGTTCAGGCTGGGCTGTAATAAACAAAAAAAGCAGTGTCGGTCATCCGGCACTGCTTTCATAAACGGAGATTATTATGGTTACAAAATCTAACAAACAGCTCTTTTTAGATGCGCTGCAGAATCGCACGCTCGGACACAAGGTTCCGCTCTGGGAGCTTACCTTCCATCTTTGGAAGCAGTATGACCCCTCCTTCAAAACCGGCCCTGAATTTTTCGCGCTGAGCGAGGAAGAAAAGATCGAAGCCGTCAAAAACAATGCGCGGATCATGAAAAAAGTCGGCGAGGAGCTTGGCTTCGGATGCGTTTCCATCCCCGACGGACCGTGGGACTGCATCTACACGCTTCATCACGAACACCGCATTATGCTGATCCGCGAGCTGAAAGCGCTCGATCCCGATTTCGCCATCGCAGGCGGATGCAACGGCATTCTCTTTATGCCTTCCTCGTGCGATTCTTATCTTGATTTCTGCTACTGGATCATGGACGAGCCGGAAGAAGTGGACGAGCATTGCATAAAGTACTACGACTCGTTTACAAAGAGCGTGACTGAGCTGATTGATGCCGGCCTTGATGTTGTCTTTATGCCGGCGGATGTCGCAGACAACCGCACGACCTTCTTCAATCGCGAGCAGCTTGACAGATGGTATCTGCCTTATCTGAAAAAGAGCGTGGAATTCCTCCACGAACGCGGCATTCCTTCAATTCTGCATACGGACGGCAATGTCAGCACGATTCTCGAGGATATTCGTGACAGCGGCGTTGATGCGCTTCAGGCGATCGATCCGATTGCCGGCATGAGCATCGGAAAAACGCTCGAAGTTTTCGACGGAAAATCCGCGGCGTGCGGCAATTTCGATTGCGCGCTGATGTTATCCGGTACGCCGGAGGAGGTATACGAATCCGCGAAGGAGATTCTGCTGACCAATAAAAACAAGCCCGGCTTCATTTTCGGCAATTCAAACGCGGTCGTTCTCGAAACGCCGCTTGAAAATTACCACGCAATGATCAAGGCCTGGAACGATTTCGGAAACATCGAATAATAAAAAAGGCGGTAAATACCGCCTTTTTTATTAGTTTTCGCTTCTCTCGCCGAGAATACCTCTCCAGTAGCGGTAGAAGCTCTCGTATTCGCCGGCATCCAGCGCGTCGCGGATCTTCTGCATCAGCTCGTTGTAGAAGTAGAGATTGTGCAGGACGGCGAGGCGCATTCCCAGCGTCTCCTTGGCCTTGAACAGGTGGCGGATGTAGGAGCGGCTGTATGCCTGACAAGCCGGGCATCCGCAGTTCTCGTCGATGGGACGGGGATCGCGGGCGTATTTTTCGTTGAGCAGGTTCATTTTTCCGTGCCATGTGAAGATATTTCCGTGGCGGGCATTGCGGCTGGGCATCACGCAGTCGAAGAAATCCACGCCCCGGTGAACGGCTTCGAGAATGTTGCAGGGCGTGCCCACACCCATGAGATAGCGGGGCTTATCCTTGGGCATATACGGCTCGACCACGTCGATGGTCTCGTACATTTCCTCCGCCGATTCGCCCACCGCCAGACCGCCGATGGCATAGCCTGCGCATTCGATCTCCCGAATCTGCTTCATATGCTCAATGCGCAGATCGGCGTAAGTCGAGCCTTGGTTGATGCCGAACAACAGCTGATTTTTATTGATGGTATCGGGCAGGGAATTGAGTCTGTCCAGCTCTGCGCGGCAGCGTGCAAGCCAGCGCGTGGTGCGGGCGATGGAATTTTTCGTGTAATGATACTCCGCCGGATTTTCGATGCACTCGTCGAAGGCCATGGCGATGGTGGATGCCAGATTCGACTGGATCTGCATGGACTCCTCCGGGCCCATGAAAATGCGCGCGCCGTCGATGTGGGACGCGAATCTCACGCCTTCCTCGGTGATTTTGCGCAGCTGAGCCAGCGAGAATACCTGAAATCCGCCGGAGTCGGTGAGCACCGGCTTGTCCCAGTTGAAGAATTTGTGCAGACCGCCCATGTCGTGGATGAGCTTATCGCCGGGACGGAGATGGAGGTGGTAGGTGTTGGACAGCTCCACCTGACAGTTGACCTCCCGCAGATCCATGGTGGAAATGCCGCCCTTGATGGCCGCGCAGGTGCCCACATTCATGAACACCGGCGTTTCGATGGTACCATGCACCGTCTCAAAGCGTCCGCGCCGTGCATTTCCTTCCTGTTTTAATAAAGTAAACATGATCCTGATCCTTTCTTAACCTC
>SVSO01000307.1 GCA_015064195.1 Oscillospiraceae bacterium | reverse complement strand
CAGCGCCAGTGAGCGCTGCTGCCCCTGTGAGGCGAATCCGCGGGCTTCACGGCCGTCCAGCAGGATCTCGATATCATCCTTGTGTGAGCCGTACAGCGTCGCTCCTGCGGCGATCTCGCGTGCTGTGCCCGCTGTAAGCCGCTCGAGGTATCTCTCCTGTGCTTCCGCCTCCTCGAGGCGCTCAGACAGCTTTAATGAATTCAAATACCGCAGCGATGGGATTTCTCCGGCACCTTCGCCGCCATCCGCAGACAATTCAGCGAAGAAGCGCTTTACGAACGCGTCCAGCCGCTCGATATAATCCGCGCGTGTGCGGTAGATGAATGCACATTCCCGCGCCAGCTGCTCTGACAGGATCCCGAGAAGGGAAAAATCGCCCTCGCCATCGGCCAGCTGCTTGAGCAGTGCGTTGCGCTGGGTCAGGATCTTCTGAAAGCGCTGGAGCGATTTCAGATACATGGGCTTCAGCTGGCAGATGGCCACATCCAGAAACGCCCGCCGCTCCGCCGGCCCCGCCTTGACGATGGCCAGATGCTCCGGACAGAACAGCACCGCCCGGAATACGCCCAGCAGCTCCGAGATCCGCGGCAGCGGCACGCCGTTTTTCGTGCAGACGCGCCGTTTCGCAGAATCGGCGGAATAGGCCTTGAAGGTCAGCCGCTGTTCGCGGCGCGCATCGAGAAGATCCAGCGTCACCTCAAAGCTCTCCGCGCCGAATTTTACCATATCCCGTTCCTTGGGGGTGCGGAAGCTCTTACCGGATGCCATCAGATAGATGCCCTCCAGCGCGTTGGTCTTGCCCTCGGCATTGTTGCCGATCAGCACGTTGACTCCGGGCGACAGCGTGATCTCGGCCGCCCCGATGTTCCGGAAATCCCGGTAGCTTACGCGCTGTACGATCATTTGAGTTTACACGGCAGCACGAGGAAGATGAATTTGTCGTTCTCGTCCGCCTCCAGCGGCTCGATCACCATGCTGATGTAAGGGCTGGACAGCGACAGGCGGAGCTTATCGCACTGCGATGCCTTCAGCGCCTCGGTGAGATACCGGCAGTTGAAGCCGATCTCGATCTCGCCGCCCTCATGCGCGGTGGAGATCTCGTCTCTGACCTTTCCGTTTACGGAAACGGAGGTGATCTCCAGCTTGTTGTCATAGAAATGGCAGCGCGCCAGCGACTTGTTCTTGCCCGCGGATTCGTCGGTCACCAGCGATGCGCGCTCGATGGCACCGCCGAAGATCTCGGTATCAATGTCAACGAAAATGGTGCTGTTCTTGGGAATGATGCGCTCGTAATCGATGTATTCGCCCTCGATCAGGCGGGAGAAGAAGGTGATGTTCTTCTTTTCAAAGCGGAAGATGACCTGCTTGCGGTTCAGGCTGATGTTCACCGGCTCCTCCGGCTCATTCAGCATCTTCATGATCTCGCTGAGCGTCTTGCCGGGGATGATAAAGGACATTTCCGGCGTATCCTCTGTGTTGCCCAGCTCGCAGGTCTTTTCGCGGATGGCCAGGCGGAAGCTGTCGCAGCCGACGGCGGTGATGTGATTGCCCTTGACCTTGAAGTATGCACCGTTGAAGGTGGGACGCGCATCGTTCTGCGCTACCGCGAACAGGGTCTGTGCGATCATGTTCTTCAGATCGCCCTGCTTGATGGTGAAGCCTGTCTCATTCACAATATCCGGAAGCGTGGGGAATTCGCGGGGATCCATGCCGTTGAGTTCAAATTCCGAGCTGCCGCAGGAGATCTTTGCGCGCCAGAATTCGTTGGTTTCAAGGGTGATGATGCCGGCAGGCATTAACTTAATGATCGAGAACAGACTCTGTGCATTGATAATGCAGGCACCTTCCTCTTCCACCTCGGCGCGGATCTCGATATTCATGCCCTTTTCCAGATCGTAGGAGACCAGCGTTACCGTATCGCCCTCGCAGGAGATCAGGATGCCCTCAACTGCTGCGATCGTATTTTTGCTTGAGACGCTGTACATCGCAGTTCCCACAGCGTCAAGTAGTGTCGGACGGTCAAATTTAATTTTCATAACAAAACCTCGATTTAAATATTAAAATTAAAAAATATAAAAATAAATAAGAATAATAATTTAGTAGTAGTTGTAGTAGGGGCTGTGGATGCTGTGGACTTTCCAGATGTGTTCGATGCTGTCTGACATTTTTTGCAGGAAATCCTGCATTTTGCTGTGTTGGGATCGGGTGGATGCGCTGTGGGAGAATTTTTCCTCCCTGCGGAAAAGACCGGACACTGTGGACGAATGTGGAATACGCCCTGTTTATATGTGAAAAATATGTTGTCAACTCCGAAGGCGGCTGCAGGCGGCTGTCGGAAGTGTTGGCGGCACGGATTGTGGAAATTCTTGCCGGATGCGGTCGGAAAACGGTGCTTTCCACCCGGTGTTGGAAGATTTGTCACATGCCGTAAATTCTTATGCGGGCAGGAAAAATCTGCTTCGGCCGCGAGATTTTCAACAAACTTAATAACATCCTGTGGAAAAGTTGTGGAACGCCTGCGGATATCTGCTGAAATACGGTGGATTATCCCTTGATTTCCTTCATCAGGCCGGTGACATCTGCGTCGGTCTGGGTATTGGCGCCCAGCTCCTTCTCCACGGTTTTGAGAGACGAAATGATGGTGGAATGGTCGCGCTTCAGCAGCTTGCCGATCTGCGGCAGGGACATATCCGTCATCTTGCGCAGCAGATAGACCGCGATATGCCGGGCGTATGCGATCTCCTTGGTGCGCTTGGTTCCCTTGAGATCCTCCACCGTGATGGCATACTTTTTCGCCACCGTTTCCAGAATGCGGTCGATGGTGACGCTCACCGGCTGACCGCCGGTCATAAGGTCGGCGATGGAATTCTTGGCGATCTCGATGGTGATGGGGGTGCCGGTCAGCAGGCTGAGTGCGCCCAGCTTCTTGATGGCGCCCTCCAGCTGACGGTTGTTGCTCTTGAGATTTTCCGCGAGGAAGTTGATGACATCATTGCTCAGCTCGATGTTCATGGACGCTGCCTTCTTTTTGAGAATAGCGGCGCGCAGATCCGCATCCGGCGGCTGAATGTCGGCGGTGATGCCCCACTCGAAGCGGGTCTTCAGACGATCCTCCAGCGTTTTGATATCGCGGGGCGGACGGTCGGAGGTCAGGATGATCTGCTTGTGATCCTCGTACAGCGCGTTGAAGGTATGGAAGAACTCCTCCTGTGTCGCATCGCGGCCGGCGATAAACTGCACGTCGTCGATGAGCAGGATGTCCGCACCGCGGTATTTCTCGCGGAACTGCTCGGGCACCTTGCGGGAGATGCTGTCCACCATCTGGTTGGTGAATTCCTCGCCCTTGACGTAGACGATCTTCAGCTCGGGACGCGTTTCGCGGATGCGGTTGATGATGGCATACAGCAGATGCGTCTTGCCGAGA
>SVSO01000306.1 GCA_015064195.1 Oscillospiraceae bacterium | reverse complement strand
GGCGAGACGGACGACCTGATCGGCACGCTTCTGTGGCTGGTTGACAACAAGGCTTCCGGCTTTGTCAACGGCGTTGTTGTTCCCGTAGACGGCGGCTTCGCTGCTTACTCGGGTGTCTGATTTTCCGTATGTTCTCAAAGCTCTCCGCCCATTTTCGGCGGAGAGCTATTTGTTTGTAATACCTAACAAATTTTCCTCACAAATTTGTGCACCGTGTACATTCACAAAAAGTTTAACATAATATTTTTTATGAGACTGTTGCAAATTTTTCCCCGATATGGTATAATAGCTGTAATTTATGTAAAGAAAGGTATCGTCACATGGTTTTCTCAAGTCTCGAGTTCCTGCTTCTCTATCTGACGGTAACGCTGCTTCTGTATTTCATTGTACCGCTCAAGCTGCGCAATATCGTCCTGCTAGTCGTCAGCCTGATTTTCTACGGCTGGGGCGAACCGGTGTATATGTTCCTCATGGTGTTCACCATCACTGTGGACTACATATTCGGTATGCTGGTTGAAAAGAGTCTGCTGAAAAACAACCGCAAACACGCGAAGATATTCATGATCATCGCAATCGTCATCAACCTTGCGATCCTCGGCTTCTTCAAGTATTTCAACTTCTTCATCGAAAATCTCCGCCTGATCCCCGGCCTGCAGTTCATGCAGCCCATCGAGGCGCTCTCCCTGCCCATCGGTATCTCCTTCTATACCTTCCAGGCACTCTCCTACGTCATCGACGTATACCGCATGGACACGCCGGCTCAGAAGAATATCGCATCCTTCGGTGCGTATGTCACTCTCTATCCTCAGCTCATCGCAGGCCCCATCGTCCGCTACAAGGATGTGGACGATCAGCTGAATGAGCGTGAGCATTCCGTCTCCCTGTTTGCGGAAGGCACGCGCACCTTCATCGCCGGCCTGTGCAAGAAGATTTTCCTCGCCAACATGGTGGGTCAGCTGTGGGAATCCTTCAAGGCCGTTCCCTCCGCTGAACTGACCGTTGTCGGCGCGTGGATCGGCATGATCTGCTATTCCTTCCAGATCTACTTCGACTTCTCTGCCTACTCCGATATGGCCATCGGTCTCGGCAAGATGATCGGCTTCCGCTTCCTTGAAAACTTCAACTATCCCTATATTTCCAAATCCATCACCGAATTCTGGCGCAGATGGCATATGTCGCTGGGCACATGGTTCCGCGATTATGTATACATCCCGCTGGGCGGCAACCGCTGCTCCAAGTGGAAGCAGCTGCGCAACATTTTCGTGGTATGGTTCCTCACCGGCTTCTGGCACGGCGCAAGCTGGAACTACATCCTGTGGGGTCTGTATTACTTCGCCCTGCTGATGATCGAAAAGCTGTTCCTGCTCAAAAAGCTGGAAAAAGCCCCCGCATTCGTTCAGCACATTTACACCCTGTTCTTCGTGCTGTTCGGCTGGCTGCTGTTCGTATTCGAGGATCTGGGCGCGGGCATGGTCTACCTCGGCAATATGTTCGGCATCGGCGGAGCGGGATTTGCAAGTCAGCTGGATGTGTATAACCTGCTGCGCAATCTCATCTTCTTTGTCATCCTCATCATCGCCGCAACGCCGCTTCCCAAGAAGATCTATCAGAAGCTCACGGAAAAATCCGAAGCCGCAAAGATCGCCTTCTCTGCCGTCGGCATCGTGGGCGTGCTCATGAGCCTTGCATATCTGGTGGACTCCACCTTCAATCCGTTCCTCTACTTCCGCTTCTGATGCCGAAAGGATGATTACACATGGAAAATAACAACAAGAAAAAATACCGCGTCAGCGATATCATCTCCATCGCCGGACTGCTGGTCATCATCTACGGCTTCGCGGCGGCAACGCTCATCGTCCCGGACAAGGAATTTTCCGAGGATGAAAACCGGTATCTCCAGCAAAAGCCGAAATTCTCCGTTGAAGCTCTGACAAACGGCACCTTCACCGCACAGATCGCCGATTATTTCGCCGATCAGTTCCCCATGCGCGATGTGTTTGTCGGCGCAAAAGCAGTGGCAGAGATCGCCATCCAGAAGCAGGAGAATGACGATGTCCTCCTCGGCGCGGACGGTCATATTATCGCAAAAGAAGATCATCCCGACTATACGGAGATCGACAAAAATCTGAAGGCCCTCAAGCTCTTTGACGAAGCCCTCGGCGACACCGATTTCCGCGTTGCCATCGCAGGCCGCTCACAGGATACGCTCCTTCCCTATATGCCGGCACTTTATCCCGCAAAGGAGATTTCCGACACCGTATTCAATTATGTGGGCGAAAATCTCGGTGACGTGGCACAGATCAATCTCCTCGATCCCCTGCGCGCCAGAGTGGACGCGGGCGAGTATGTCTACTACCGCACCGACCATCACTGGACAACACTGGGCGCATATTACGCTTATGTGGAGATCATGAACGCCTATGGCATGGAACCCTACCCCATGGAGCATTTCACCCGTGAGACGGTCTCTGACGCCTTCTACGGCACCACATGGTCCAAGGCGGGCATGAAGTGGATCGGCCCGGACAGCATGGAATTCTTCCGCTGGGAGGGCGATGACACCATGGTGACGGAGATCGTGGACAACGGCACGACCATGGACGGTATGTACGACCTCAGCTACCTCGAGGTGAAGGATAAATACAGCGCATTCATCGGCGGCAACAACGGCCGTGTGCGCATTCATCCCGCCGACGGCAGCCCGCTTGCCAAGACGAAGCGGGAGACGATGGTGCTCATCAAGGACAGCTTCGGTCACTCCCTCGCACCCTTCCTCGCCGCGCATTTTGATCTGGAGATCATCGACCTGCGCTACTACCGCACTTCTCTGTTCGATCTCGTAACGGAGATAAAGCCTGAGCGCGTGCTGGTCATGTACAACATGGACAGCGTGACCAATTCCAACTCCCTCCAGATGCTCAATCTGGGAATCCGATAAAAACAACGACTGCCGCGCGATGCGCGGCAGTCAATTTTTTATTTTGCTTTGATTATTCGCCCTTGAGCATTTTTGCAGTTGCTTCAAGCTCGGTATCTACCTTTGCGGAGATGCCTGCCCACTTGCTTGCGAAATCGGTGGAGTTACCCATAACGCAATTCGTCAGGATGGAGCTCATGCCGCCCCATTCAAACAGCAGACCGACGTCGAAGATCTGCGTGTCATGGATCAGATTGATCATGTTGAGCGAATCCTCATCGCGGATACCCTTGTTGATGATGGATTCGTCGATGAATGCAGTCGTGATGTACTGCTGACCGTAGTAGCCCATGGCGTCAAGCAGATGACCGACAAGCTCCAGATCCTGATTGGTAGACGGAACGACGATGTGATCGGAGAAGTAGGTGTTCGCGATGGAGATGTAGTTCTCCTGCGCCTCATCGTACTTCGGCATCGGAACGATACCGAAATCGGATTCCATTGCACGGAG
>SVSO01000305.1 GCA_015064195.1 Oscillospiraceae bacterium | reverse complement strand
ACCATTGCATCGGCCTTCAGCACATTTCCGGCGTGAATCTGACCAACAACATCATCTACGGCGACCGGGGGATGCTGCGCGTGGACGAGCTTCTCATCGGCGGCGCGGACACACCTGCGTGGTATCCGGATGAATCCACCATCTTCGACATCGGCGCAGTCATCCGCACGGATGATAAGGCGGCGGAAGCGGAGCAGTTCGCCGAGGGCGATGTGCGCGCCATCCGTGTCACCGGCGACGACGGACGCAGCTACATCGTCGCGGCCAATTTCGGCGGCGAGACATTCGATGCGGAGATTTTCGGCGTGAAGATTCCGCTTGCGGCGGACGGATACGCGGTTTTCGCGGACGGAACGGCACTCTGATTCCAAAAGGAGTCGGGCAGACCAAAACTGAAAAAGCGGCATCCGCAAGCCAAGCTTGCGGATGCCGCTTTTATTTTATTCGCCGAACAGCTTATCAATCTTAGAATTGATCATTTTTTCTTTCGATGCAATGGTCGAGGCAAACTTCAGATTGCCCTTCACGATACTGCCGCAGATGCCGTTGATCGTGTCATTGCCGATACCAGTCGCGACGGTGAGGTCAACGATCTCCGTCTCCAGGATGAGATTCATCATCTCAATGGAATCGTCGTTGCGCATACCCTTATAGCAAAGCGACTGCTGAAGCACCGGCATTACGTCGTTGTAGCTCAGAAATGCCAGATAATCGATGACCGTACCGGTGCGTGCGGGATCTTTCGCGGACTTCGGAATGTTCAGAGCGAAGGTGTACTGGCTCAGATTCGTATAATACCGATCCTGCGTTTCATCATATTTGGGCGCCGGAAGAATGCCGAATTCATTCGCCATCTCACGGAAGCGCTGGGAATCGGCCGCACCGAGAGTGCTGTGATAGAACAGCGATCTGCCGTTCAGGAAATAGTCAATGCCCTGCCCCTGCTCCGAACCCGGAACATTGGTCATGACGCAGGATCCCGGCTCGCTGAGCATGGAGGTCAGCTTGTCGCACACGTTGCTCAGGCGGGTCATATCTTCAGCTAAGGCGGGAAGACGCTCCTCGTTCATGACCATCAGATAGGAGCCGCTTCCCTGTGTCAGCATCAGCGGGCCTTCTTCATGCTGGCAGGCAAAGCCGTATACCGCATCGCCGGCCACCTTCGGGGCAAAATCGCTCTGTGAACCCATGTTGACTGCCATTTTCATATAGGTATTCATGGCATCCATCGTCCATGTGCCCTCCCGCACTAAATCGTAGAGGGAAACGTCAACACCGAGATTGTTCATCATGTCCTGATTGAAGCAGAGGACATTGGCAAAGCAGTATCCCATCAGGTTTACATAGTCGATGGTGGTATAGAGGACATCGCCCTTCATGGTTGCGGATTCGATGAAGGATTTGTTCCACCACGGCTGATCGAGCTGGAGGGTGTCCACTGTGTTCAGATTGAGAACGCTGTCGCTTCCGAATGACGAAGCACCGCCGAAATGCAGCGGAAGGTAGACGGCATCGTAAACATCGTCGCCGGATGCAACAAGCTTTTCCATGTCGGCGCGCATGGTGGAAAGATCCGATTTTTCCACCTTGATCTTGAAATTCAGCTTTTCCTCCGCCTCGCGGTTTCTCTGATAGACCGCGTCCGAATACAGATCGCCCGTCTCCGATTCGTAGTCGAGGGTATGGTGCGTACCGGTCCAGAAAACGTCGTTCTGATTCAGAAATGTGAATTCATACCCGCCGAGATCCGGAAGCTCGCCCGTATACTGCGGCTCGGGCGCGGTCGTATCGGCGGTGGTGCCGGCATCTGCCGTGGTATCGCTTCCGGCGGAAGATGCACCGTCCCCGCAGGCGGCAAGGAGCATGACCAGCATCAATAATACAGAAATCGATCTTACTTTCATAGTTTTACATCCTTTCAATATAATATTATTCTTCACTTGGGATCATGTCAAGCTCTCCAAAGACGAGGATCAGCGGATAATCGCGGATCGGGAGACAATGGATGAAGGTCGTACCGTATGCATCGGTCCTGGCATCGGGAATCGCATAAACACTGCCGTCCATCGGGTCTACAAGATGCACTTCGCCCGGGATGGCAAATTCAACGGTGACTGCGCCTTCAAATTCCGTGGTCATCAGGTTGGCGGGATACCAGTACGCCAGCGCCTTTGCGCCATTGTCCAGCGTAAAGCCGCCGTAGATCAGCTCATAGCCCGCAACCGTCATGGTTTTGCCGAGATGCCATGCGTTTTCGCGGTGGAATACGATGGGAAGCTCCGTGACGGTCAGCGATCCGCCGAGGAGTGCCGCAAGATTCTGCAGTGCATAGTAGGAGGGCTTCGGCGTATATTCACCGGTTGCAATCCCGTTTTCATCGAAATCCGCGCCGAGAATGCCGAAATAGCCGTAATCGAGAATGGTTGCAATGTCGCCGACCTTGCCGTTCAGTGCCTCGATCATGTCAACGCAAGTGAAAAACGAGGTGAACTTGACATCGTTGAGCAGATCAATCGTCAGATGGCGCAGAAGCTGTTTTGCCTGAATGCGCGGCGTCCATGCGCCCTCCGCCATGGCTCCGTGACCGTCAGGCTTCGACTGTGCGCCGGATTCGCCCTGAATGATCTCAATGCCGGGATAACCGTGCCGGGCGAACATACCGCGCAGAGCTTTCACCTTCTGGGTGACATTTTCCTCGGTGTAGGTGTATTCATGGAACGTGTAGCCGTCGATGTATGCGCCGAGGCCGGTGGAAAGCATCTCCTGCACATAACCGATGGGCGAGGTAAAATTCGATCCGCCGATGATATAGCAGTCGGGATCGGTTTCGCGGAGCACCTTTGCGGTATCAATGGCAAAATTGCCGTATTCGGTGGCATTGACGCCGTGCTTCCATGCGTGCTGACCGTCCGGCTCATTCCAAATCTCGTAATGGCAGACGCGGCCGCGAAAATGATCGGCAACAGCGGCCACATATCTGCGCCAAGCCGCTTTTTGCTCCTCCGTGTGGATCGGCGGGCATCCTACCGCGCCGAATACCTCTTTTGCAAAATCGTCATACAGCCCGTTTCCGTAGCACAGACACATCCACGGGATCATGCCGCGCCGGAGCAGGTTATCGACGATCCCGTCAAGCCATGAAAAATCGTAAACTCCCGGCACTTGTTCCGTTCTTGCCCAGCCGGACTGAATGCGCACCCACTTGATGCCGACGTTGGCTAATTTATCATAGGCGCGTTCCGGATCAAACACGGCGCGGTCCAGCTTCTCAAAGCCGATGCCGAGGCGGGATGCTTGCCATTCCGATGCACAGCGCGAACGAAGGCGTCCGATTTTTTTGCAATGATACATATCTGCTTCCTTCTTTCCTGTTTGAAAATGCGGATTTTTTTCATGCACGAAAGGGATTTCACATCCCTCGCAGTTGTATTTTTATTATAGCATAC
>SVSO01000304.1 GCA_015064195.1 Oscillospiraceae bacterium | reverse complement strand
CGAACCGGTGTCGATGAAATCGTCCATGGGGCGGGTATAGAATGCGTACTTGCCGTCCACGAATTCGGGATGAAGCACCACATTGCGCTGCTGGGGCGAGTTGAGGGTCTTCAGGTTGGGGAGGCGTTCCCAGTTCACAAGATCCTTGGTGCGCACGATACCGGCTGCCGCAACTGCCGCGGACAGATCGGGATTCTCGGGATCCTTGCTCTCAGAGCAGAACACACCGTAGATCCAGCCGTCCTCATGCTGGGTCAGACGCATATCGTAGACATTGGTCTCCTCAGGACAGGTATCTTCAAAGAGGATGGGCTTGCCGATGAAACGGAAGCCGTCCACGGGGCTGTCACTTTCCGCCACGCCGAAGAAGGATTTGCGGTCGTTGCCCTCAATGCGCGCCACGAGATAATATTTGCCGTTCAGTGCGATTGCACCGGAGTTGAACACCGCGTTCACGCCGAGACGCTCCGCAAAATAAGGATTGGTCTCCGCATCCAGATCGTACATCCAGTGGGGCGGAATATGCTCACGGGTGAGCACGGGATATTCGTAGCGGTCGTAGGTACCGTTGTAGAAATCGGTATCCACCGTATTTTTTCTGGATACGAGGGCCTCATATTTTTCAAGAAGTGCGTAATACTTGGGATGAATCATAATCGAATTCCTTTCCTGAGCCATATTTCCGATTGTTCAGATGGTTGTTTTCGGATTGTCATAGTTCGGCAGAATTGCCTACAATAATCATACCATACACATATTTTAAAAATATGTACAAATTGTAAAAACACCGAATGCTTTGTGCGATTTATGTACAATCTGCGGCTAAATTTGGACGATTGTAAAATAATTTCGACCTTATCAGAAACGGTTGACAAGAGATAATTAATATGCTAAAATAATTTATATAAAGCTATCCTGTTATGCGGAGATTTTCATGAACGCTGATTATAAATTTCGCCTGATTTCCATCATCGCGGCCTTCTCGCTTGCCTTTGTGTGCTTTACTGCAGCCCTGCCTCTCGCGGCGGCTGACAGCACATCTGCGGCATTGACCGAGACTGCTGCCGATGCTCCTGCCGCCTCGCCGACTGAGGTTCCGTCCATATCCTTTCCCGATGTTTATGAGCACGACTGGTTTTACAGCGATGTCATGCGCCTTGTTTCGGAAAGGATCATTAACGGCTACCCCGACGGACTGTTCCACCCGGAACGGGAGATCACCAACGCCGAATTCATCAAGATCCTGATGATCAGTGCCGGCGCTGATCTTTCCGTTATTCCCGAATCTGTGCTGTTCCCCGATAACTGGGCATCCCTCTATATCAGCCACGCCTATCCGAGCGGCATCATCACCGATGCGGATCTTGCGGCGGGCTTTCTGCCGGATACACCCATTACCCGCTCGGCCATGACCAAGATGATGATCCTGGCGCTGGGCATCGAGCCGGCCCGGATTGACGATCCCTTCACCGATATTTCGGATATCTACGCCAGCACTGCCTACAATGAATACCTCCTGCGCGGCTATCTGATGGAAGATGACACCCGCGTCTACAACGGCAACAGCAACGCCATGCGCAGTGAAGCTGCCGCCATTGCCGTGCGTATCATGAATTATCGGGAGAATTCCTACGAATACAAAAAGGCCGCCATCCTCGAAAACGCCTCTCAGAATCCGCTGAACAACGAATTCGAGCTGCTGGATCTCTTTTACATCATCAACCGGGAGTTCATGACAGAATTCACCTTTGAATCCACCGTGCCGCTGGATACCTGCATGGAGTATTATTTCCACGCCAATGTTATCCATCTGGAGTATTTCTACAGCTCCAACACCTATTTCAAGCATTATACCAATGTCAACCGCTATGAGCTGACCCTGGAATATGCGCCGGACATCGAGACGCAGAAGCAGTATCACAGCGCCGCTGTGGAGAAAGCGGACAAGATCATCGCGTCCATCATCACCGAGGGCATGAGCGGTCTTGAAAAGATCAAAGCGATCCACGATTATCTGATCCTCAACTGCGCATACGATTATGACAGCTACATCGCCGGCAGCATTTCACCGGAATCCCGGCTGTCCTACGGCGCATTGTGCAATCAGTCCGCCGTTTGTCAGGGCTATGCGGCCGCATTCAATCTGCTGTGCGATCGGGTTGGCATCCGCTCCGTGGGCGTCAGCGGATTTGCCCCCGGCAGTGAGGATGAGCACGCATGGAATATGCTCCTGCTGGATGGTCAGATCTACTACATCGACGTGACCCACGACGACCCCGTTCCCGATCAGAAGGGGCGCATTTCCTACAAGTATTACTACCTCACCGAAGCGGAAATGACCCGTCTCGGCTACACGTGGGATAAAAATCAGTCGAATCTGAAGTATTTGTATTAAACCGGAGGCGGAATCCGCCAACGTCATGAAGCTTTGCGCACTCCGGAAGAAATCGCGATATAGGAACACCCATCAGATGCAAACTGCATTTGATGGGTGTTTTCGTAAGATTTTACATTACAGCACCTTTGACAGAAAATCACGGGTGCGGGGGTGGGTGGGATTTGCGAAGAATTCCGCAGGCGTGTTCTGCTCAAGGATGATGCCCTGATCGATGAACAGGATGCGGTTTGCCACCTCGCGGGCAAAGCCCATCTCGTGGGTGACGACCACCATGGTCATACCGTCGGCGGCAAGCTCCTTCATCAGATCCAGCACCTCGCCTACCATCTCCGGGTCAAGAGCACTGGTCGGCTCGTCGAACAGGATCACGTCGGGATTCATGGCCAGCGCGCGTACAATGGCCACACGCTGTTTCTGACCGCCGGAAAGGGTGGAGGGGTATACATTCGCCTTATCCGAAAGTCCGATGCGCTCCAGCAGCCGCAGAGCCGTCTCACGCGCCTCTGCCTTGATCTGCTTCTTGTCGGTGGTGATGGCAACGGGCTGCTGCTTCTTCTTGCCGCGGAACAGGTTGGTGAAGGGCAGGAAGAAGTTGTGCAGCTTGGCACGGCGCAGATCACTGATGCCGAGATGAACCGGCGAGAGCATGATATTTTCAATGACAGTCTTGTTGTTGAACAGATTGAACTGCTGGAACACCATGCCCATTTTGCGGCGATGGACATTGATGTCCACCTTCATGTCGGCAATGTTGACGTCGTGGAAGATGATCTTTCCGCCGGTGGGATCTTCCATGCAGTTCAGACAGCGCAGAAATGTGGATTTGCCGCTTCCGGAGGGGCCGATGACGCAGACGACCTCACCCTTTTCAATCTTGACGGTGATGCCGTTGAGCACGTTCAGCTTGCCGAAGCTCTTCTTTAAATCAATTACGTCGATCACTTCTTGCAAGCCCCCTTTCCATCAGCTTGATGCCCAGCGTGATGAGCATGATGATAGCGATATAGATGATTGCCATGCACAGGAACGGCACCATGAATTCGTAGGAGTT
>SVSO01000303.1 GCA_015064195.1 Oscillospiraceae bacterium | reverse complement strand
TATATATATATATATATACTGTTAACAAATGGTGAAATTATATGAATTTTGTATGAATTATCTTCGGGAGGGATCGTTATTCAAGGGGGATATTTGATTTGTGAATATTTAGAGGTTCCCAATATTCACTATTTATATTATACACAATCCGTCCATCAAAAAGCAATCGGATAATCGCGCAATTATTTAAGATATTCGCTCATTTTGTTAAAAATCCACTGCTTATCCCGCTTGACAGGCCGCGCATCTTGTGGTATACTATAAAAAATGGCATTCGGGAGGGATTGTCAATGCCGGAAGAACTGCTGTATACACTGGAATCGGAACTGCGTGCGGGGGTATTCGGTGCGCCGGGGGAGCGGTTTCTCACCACGCGCCAGCTCGCATCCCGTCATGGAATGGCCATGGCACGCGCCTGTCGGCTCATGGAAGCGCTGAGAGACCGCCGCCTCATCCGACTGTGGGGCAAGCATCATTACATCTCCACAGGCTTTGTGAGGCCCGACACGCCCTTCGGAGAGGTGCTGACCTCTACGCGCCGTAAGCTGTTCGGCATGATCGTGCGCTGCATCGACAATCCTTTTTTCGCATCGCTGTCGGGCGAGCTGAGTGCCGCCTGCGCCGATGCGGGCTATCGGCTCATACTCTCGTGCAGTGAAAATTCGCCCGAGCAGGAGCAGCAGATCGTGGATGAATACATCGACATCGGCGTCAGCGGCATCTTTACCTGCCCCAGCCTTTCGCCGGATGCACGGGAGGTATACGGCCTCTGTCCTCTGCCCGTGGCGGCATTGGGTCAGGATCTGCACCTCGCCAACTGCGATATGGTGCTGGTGGACAACTACAATGCGGGTGCACAGGTTGCCGCTCATTTGCTGGAGATCGGATGCACGCAGTTCGCCTATGTGGGCATCGACTATCGGTCGGAATATGATCAGCGGTTCAGCGGCTTTTCCCATGTACTGAACAAAGCCGGCCATTCACTGAAGCCGGATCACATCATCACCGCGCGTAAGGATGCGGATGGCAATCACAACATCGACGGTGTGGCGGGACAGCTGACCAATCTGCTCCACCGTCTGCCGAAGGATGCACGCATCGGCATTTTCTGCTTCCAGGATCTGCTGGCCTCGGATGTGATGCAGATCGTGAAGCAGTTCCGGTATGCGGACGGTCGGGCGATCCTTATCCCGGAGCAGGCGGCCATTGCGGGATTTGACGATCTTCCCATCGCCTCCGTCGTCTCACCCCAGCTCACCACCGTCTCCTACCGCTATGACTCCATCGCCCAGCAATCGGTGACGATCATGCTGGACTATCTGAAAAATCCCGACCATCGAACCGGGATCTATCTGATCCCCTCATCCCTGAGCGTGCGCGGCAGTACGCTGGCATAAGCAGAAACCATCCCGGAAGCATCTGCTTCCGGGATGGTTCTTTCTGTCAATATGTCACAATGCCCGCTTTAAGCGGCGTATGGTCATAGGTCACTGCCGCAACCGTGACCGGCGCGATCTTTTCCGGCGGAATGTTCACATCCACGTAGACCCAGTTGTCGCATTTTGTCAGCGTGTAGCCGTCCCGCGCATCCTCGCAAAGCACCCGCTCGTTCACCATCACCTTCACCGGCTTCGCATCGGCAAAAGGCAGTGCCAGCCGCACCGTCATGCCGTGCTCCGCACTCGCCGCATATGCCTTGTCATGGGGATTGATGGATGCATAGCTCTCAAACTGCGCGTCGAACATGGCACGAAGCTCCGTCAGATCGATGCCGGAATATTCCTGCATCCGGGCCAGCACCTCCTCCATGGGCGCGTAATAGTCCTTCACTACAGCGCGGGCTGCCGTCGGATCGAGGGTGACGATAGCCGCCGAAAATCCGGGGACTTCCGGATGAGCCACGCCCAGGCCGATGTCGCCCCGCTTTGTCCAAAGCTCGATGCGGGATTCACGGCGTTCGGCCGCTGTTGTGCCATAGGCCCGCAGGCTCACATGGCCATAGGGCGACACCACGCAGTTGACCGGATAGCCGGGATAGACCTCCCGCTTATTCGTCCGCACGCCCATTTCCAGCGCGCGCACCAGCCGTTCCACTGCCTCGCATTCGTAGGCGATCTCCAGCGATGCGGCCATGGTGTGATAGCGATAATAGGCATAGGTGGGCGCGATCGCACCTCTCGCCGTTGCGCGGAAATGAGCGATCACGTCCGCATCACGGCAGTCGGGATCGGTCATGGGAAGCGTTTCCGCCGTATCTGCGCTGAAGGTGGCATAGCCCGCATCGGTGGAAGCCTGCTGAAGCTCGGCCAGCAGCTCCTCATTGTACAGCCGGTTGGATACAAATGCGGACACGCCGAGGGACGGAATGACCAGCTGATCTTCGGCATGAACGCCGTGGCAGTCAAGCAGAATCTCCGGGCGGAAGCGGTCGATGAGTGCCTGCACCGCCACGGCTGACGGATTGCGGCCGCCGGATTTTGCGCCGTGGTAGGTGAAGGAGACATATTCGTCAACGCCCGCTTCGTTTCTGAACGTGAAATCCGGCGACTGCTTGGCAAATGTCCACGGATTGGGACATGGAAGTAGCACGACAACAAGCCCGCGCAGCAGGGCATCGCCCTTCCCTGCCGCCAGATAATTGCCGAGACTGAGCACCGTATTCATGCCGGAGATCTCCATGCCCGAATGCTGGGCGACGATCATGGCGCACTGTTTTTCTTCATCCGGTACGGACGGATCGGTGAAGATCGCGGCGTGAATATCGTAGCCGCTGGACTTGCCGATGACCTCCACCGTTACAAAGCCGGGCTTTTTTTCCTCCCAGCCGTGGAGATACGCACCGATCTCATCCACCGGCACGGATCTGCGGATCGTGTGCTTTTTCACTGTACATTCGCCTCCAGCGTTTCGATGAATTTGTCAAGCTTGGTCTGCCATGCAACGCGCTTGGTTTCCATCGAGGAGGTGAAGTTTTCGGTTCTGCCAAGATCGTAGGTGGGATTGCCGCCGAAGACCTTGTCGTACATATACATGAATTCGCAGGTGATATTTTCAAACATCAGGTCGATCATCTGACCGGTAACATCGTCACTGGAATATTTGTGTTTGAGCACGATGTCATAGTAGACTGGGCGCACATTCTTCCAACTCTCGAAGGTGAGGCCCTCCAGCACGATGGCGGACATTTCGTGATCCTTCACCACCAGCGGGATCGCCGCCGTCTCGCCGATCACGTTGGAGATGTATTTTGTCTGCGCCTCGTCAAACTTGGGAGCCGGCAGGATGCCGTATTCACTGCTCATACCGCGAAGCTCCGGGGTGTCTGCATCCGCCAGACGGCGATAGAAGAACAGTGCGCGATCCTCGGCAAATACCGGCAGAAGGTTGAAGTCAGGCAGATCGTTGCCCTCGCAGTAGAGGTCGTTATTGTAGACGTTATAGAACATCTCA
>SVSO01000302.1 GCA_015064195.1 Oscillospiraceae bacterium | reverse complement strand
CGCCCGCCCACGCGCTTGGTGGGGGAATTGGCATCCGCCAGCTCCGGGTGCGCCGCTTCCAGCTCGCAAAGCTCGCGGAACATCCGGTCATATTCAAAATCGGAGATCTCCGGGTCATCGAGAATGTAATACCGGCGAGCGTGATACTCCAGCTTTTTCGCAAGCTCCCGCATCCGGCTTTCGATATTTTCCGTAGTCATGTTGTAACATTCCTTCCGTTTTCACAATCTTACCATAATATTATAACATATATTGCGCAAAAATAAAAGAGTTTTTTGAAAATTCTCCCGAATTCACGGAAAACCGATTGACTTTTCCCCGAAATCTTGATAAAATATATATGAATGTCTGACCCGGAGGCTTTGCCATGTATTTTTCCCTTGACCGCATCACCGAGAATATCGCGCATCTTGTGGGCGATGACGGCAGTGTGTGCAGTCTCCCGGCAGAGCTGCTTTCTCACCGCACGGAGGGTGATCTCTTTGTTTTCGGCCGGCCCATCTTTGACGAAGGAGCCACCGTTTCCCGCCGCGCATCCGTGAAGGCACGGCTCAGACGCATTTTGAACCGAAAAAATAATTGTAATGGAAAGGACAAAACCACCATGAAAACCAAAGCTGTACGCATTTACGGCGTAAACGACCTGCGGCTCGAGGAGTTTGAGCTGCCCGAAATCGCCGATGACGAGATCCTTGCACACGTCATCTCCGACTCCATCTGTATGTCCTCCCACAAGGCGGCACTTCAGGGCGGCGCACACAAGCGCGTTCCCGATGACTGTGCCGTAAATCCCACCATCATCGGCCACGAATTCTGCGGCATCATCGAAAAGGTGGGCAAAAAATGGCAGGATAAGTTCGCGCCCGGCGACAAGTTCTCCATCCAGCCCGCTCACAACAAGAACGGCAGTCTGATGGCGCCCGGCTACAGCTATCATTTCTGCGGCGGCGATGCGACCCACGTCATCATTCCCGCCGACACGCTGGAGATGGACTGCCTGCTCAAATACAACGGCGACGCCTTCTTCTACGGCTCGCTGGCGGAACCCATGAGCTGCATCATCGGCGGCGCACACGCAAACTATCACACCAAGGGCGGCTCTTATGTTCACGATATGGGCATCAAGGAGGGCGGTGCTGCCGCGATCCTCGCAGGTGCAGGCCCCATGGGTCTTGGCGCGGTGGATTATCTCATCAACTGCGACCGCCGTCCGTCCCTGCTCATCGTCACCGACATCGACGGCGCACGTCTTGCCCGCGCCGCACAGATCCTGCCCGTTGAAAAGGCGGAAAAGAACGGCGTGAAGCTCATGTACGTCAACACCGCCAACTTCGACGATCCCATCGCGTACATGAAGAAGTTCGCACCCGAGGGCTTCAACGATGTATTCGTATACGCGCCGGTCAAGCCCGTGGTCGAAATGGGCGACAAGCTGCTTTCCAAGGACGGCTGTCTCAACTTCTTCGCCGGCCCCACCAATCCCGAATTCTCCGCACTGTTCAACTTCTACAACGTGCATTACGCATCGACCCACATCGTGGGCACATCCGGCGGCAACACCGATGATATGCGCGAAGCACTTGCCATGATGGAGCAGGGCCTCATCAATCCCGCGGCCATGATCACCCACATCTGCGGCCTTGACAGTGTTGCCGAGACCACCATCAATCTTGACAAGATCCCCGGCGGCAAGAAGCTGTGCTACACGAACATTTCCCTGCCCCTCACTGCCATTGCCGATTTTGCCGAGCTTGGCAAGACCGATCCCATGTTCGCAGAGCTTGCGAAGCTTTGCGATGCGGCCGGCGGTCTGTGGTGTGTGGAAGCCGAGAAATATCTGCTGGCGAACGCGAAAGCCATCTGAGCATAGAAAGGAAGGATCATCATGCTGAATATTCTGGCAAATTACTCTCACCGTTACGGCGCGAATCCCGAATTCGTGCTGGCAGGCGGCGGCAATACCTCCTGCAAGGATGCGGATCATCTCTACATCAAAGGCTCCGGCACGGCGCTGGCCACCATCCTCCCCGAGCAGTTCGTGAAGATGGACCGCAGGAAGCTTGCCGAAATGCTGACAAAAGCGTATCCCGCCGATGAAGCCGAGCGGGAGGCGGCAGTGCTTGCCGATCTGATGGCGGCAAAATGTCCCGGCGAGGAGGCAAAGCGTCCCTCCGTTGAGACCCTGCTCCACGATCTGTTCCCCCAGAAGTTTGTGCTTCACGTGCATCCCGCCAAGGTCAACGGCGTGACCTGCGCTGTGGGCGGCGAGGCATTTGTCCGCGAGATCTTCCCCGAGGCAGTCTGGGTGGAATCCACCCGTCCCGGCTATGTTTTAGCCATGGACTGCTATGCGAAAATGAATGAATACGCCAAGGCAAACGGCAAGCCCGCATCGGTGCTGGTGCTCCAGAATCACGGCATCTTCTTCGCCGCCGATTCCGAGGCGGAGCTGGATGCGGTGGTGTCCGGCATCATGGACAAGCTGGATGCCATGATCACCCGCACCCCCGACTTCACCGAATGCGAATTCGACGTTGACGCGGCGGCGAAAATCGCGCCCGCCCTTCGTATGCTCTGGGGCGAGGGCGAGCCGGCGGTTGTCAAATTCGTCTGCAACAAGGAAGTGCTGGCATTTGCCGATTCCGCCGATGCATTCGCGCCGCTGGTGGAATCCTTCACCCCCGACCACATCGTTTACTGCAAGGCCCATCCGCTGTTCATTTCCGACACCACCGTTGACGGAATGCGCGCCGCTTTTGCCGCATTCACCGCAAAATACGGCTTCAAGCCCAAGGTGGTATTCGTTGAAAAGCTGGGTATGTTCTGCATCGGCAAGGATGTGAAGGACGCATCCACCGTTGTTTCCGTCTGGACGGACGCGCTGAAGATCGCCGTCTACGCCCAGAGCTTCGGCGGCGTACTGCCCATGACGCCTGAGCTGATCGATTTCATCGTCAACTGGGAGGTGGAATCCTACCGCGCAAAGGTTTCCGCAGGTGCGGGAAATTCCAAGCGTCTGGCCGGCAAGATCGCCATCGTCACCGGCTCTGCACAGGGATTTGGCAAGGGCATCGCCGAATCCATGGCCGCGGAGGGCGCATATGTGGTAGTCGCCGACATGAACGAAGCCGGTGCAAAGGCAACCGCTGACGAGCTTTGTGCCGCAAACGGTGCCGGCACTGCCATTTCCGTCGCCGCCAATGTTTCCGATGAGGAGAGCGTCAAGGCGATGGTCAACGCCTGCGTCATGGCCTTCGGCGGTCTGGATGTATTCGTCAACAACGCGGGCATCGTCCGCGCCGGCAGTCTTGAGGAGATGACAAAATCCAACTTCGAGCTGGTGGCGGCGGTCAACTACACCGCATATTTCCTCTGCGCGAAATACGCTTCCGCCGTCATGAAGATCGAGCGCGCCGTCTGCCCGGATTATCTTTCCGACATCATCGAAATCAACAG
>SVSO01000301.1 GCA_015064195.1 Oscillospiraceae bacterium | reverse complement strand
CCGCGTAAAACCGAACGGCGAGCGCCGTTCGGAGGAGGAATGCTTCCGCCTCTGTTATGAGGCGGGTTTCACCGAATTCGACTACAACGCCGACATCACGGCGGAAAACTGGGAGGAAAACGCGAAGCGCCTCGCCGATTTTGTGGGCAATCTGGGCGGACAGGTGCATCAGTCCCATTCGCCGATGAACCGCTATGCGAAGCTCGACGCGGATACGCACCGGGAGAACATCCGCCGCGTGATCAAAACCACCGCCATCATGGGCGGCAAATATTTCGTCTTCCACGCCGACGAATACTGGGCGCCGGAAGGGAAGCCCTTCGCGCCGGAGGATGCGCTGGCGTTTATCATCGATTACTACCGTCCGCTGATCGAATATGCGGCAAACCTCGGTCTGACACCGGCGGTGGAGAATCTCTTCGAGGACGGTTTTTGCAAGCGCCCCATCGACGCGCGCAATCGCTACACGCATGACGTGGAGGAGGTCATCGCGGTGATGGATGCCTTCAAGGAGTACAACGTGGGCTGCTGCTGGGACTACGGGCACGGGCATGTTGCCTACGGCGGCAAGGATATCGAGGCTGCCGCGAAGGTGGCGGGGCGCATCGTCTGCACCCATGTGCACGACAACTATTACGGCAAGGATCTGCACGGCATCCCGTACACCGGTCAGGTGGACTGGGCGGCGCATATGAAGCTCCTGCGTGATGCGGGCTATACGGGCAATCTCAATCTGGAGATGGTCTATGGCCGCTATCCGGATGCGCTGGTCGGCGATATGCTGGCGTGGGCATATCGGGCGGCGGAAACGCTGGCGGGGGAATTCTGTGGATAAGCGGGAGACATCGTGGGGGGAGTACCGGGATTTTCATCTGTGCTATCTGATCCACGTCAGACGTCAGCTGGGGGAGCGGTGTGAGATCGCTGCCAGCCATGATCTGACCATCGTACATGAGGGGGAATTCAACTATATCGCGGACGGCGAGCCGATCACAATCCGGGCGGGAGAGGCATATTTCTGTCCACATAGAACGATGAGGGAACGGCTGGCATGCAGTGCGCCGGTATCGTATACCGCGCTCAATTTCATGTATACCAGCAAGGGGGAGCCGCTGCCGTTTCCGCGTCATATCCGCAATGCGGCTTCGGCCGACGCGAAATATCTGCTCAGGCAGCTTCTCGCTGTCTATGAGGAGCGCGCGCCGTACTACCGCGAGCGCTCCAATGCACTGCTGACACTGCTGCTGTGTGAGATTCTGCGGTGCAATCCGCCGGAAACAAAACCGGAGGAGAATCCGTATGTCAGAGAAATGAAGCGGCTGATTACTGCCGATATTTCAAGGCGCATCACGGTGGAGGAGATCGCGGATACGATTCATCTTTATCCGACCTACTGCTCGGAGCTGTTCCGGCGGGAGACGGGGATGACCATCAGTGAATATGCGGTTCAGGCGCGGATTGAGGCGGCCAAGGTACTGCTTAGCGATGGCTTGCTGTCTATCCGCGACGTAGCGGAACGGACGGGATTTTGTGATCGGTTTTACTTTTCGCGTGTGTTCCGGCAGAAGACCGGACAGTCTCCGACCGAGTACCGGCATACGGTGAAGGAGCTTGCACCGCTTCCGGCGCATAAAGTGGAAACAAAACACATATAATTACCACGTTACACAAAATGACAGAGTAAAACACATTTACAATACAGGCAGGGGAAGGTATACTATAAGTGTACCTTTCCCCATGTTTTTTGGAATCTTGGAAACAAAGGAGATATAATCATGACAAAACGAGCGATAACTTTGGCTATTTTGACGGCAATGCTGGCATCTCTGGCAGCCTGCGGCGGCGAAGCCGGCAGTGTGGATACCACTGCTGCGGCAGGCGAGGGCGATACCACAACCGCTGCACCCGTGATCGAATTCGAGCCGGCTGACGCCGACTACAAAGGCGAGAAATTTATCATCGCTGAAAACGATGTGGGTGACTGGATGCAGTCCGCATTTGTTGAAGAGCAGAACGGCGAGGTGCTCAACGACTCCATTCATGAGCGCAACCGCATCGTTGAGGATCTCTACAACGTGGACATCGTCGGCTACAAGATCGAGGGCAATCGCAATGGCCAGGATCTTTCTTCCATCAAGAATATCATTCTTGCGGGCGACGACGAATTTGACGTTGCGTATATCCCCGGTCAGCTGACCTCCAAGATTTTCACCGAGCCGGATTTTGTTGTGCCGCTGTCCGACATTGACACGATGGATCTTTCCCACAGCTGGTGGGCACAGAATTCTGTTGAGGCGATGACCTTCAAGGGCAAGACGCTGTCCGCCACCGGTGATATGATCGTCACCACCACCGGCTCCACCACCATCACCTTCTTCAATAAGAAGCTGGCAGAGCAGTTCAAGATCGACGTTTACGATGTGGCACGTCAGGGCAAGTTCACCTTCGATTATGCCTATGAAACCGGCAAGAAGGCGCAGGCCGATCTTGACGGTGACACCAAGGTTGACGTACATAAGGATCGCTTCGGCTTCTGTACGGAAGCGCTGAACATCATGCAGTTTGTCAATCAGGGCGGCGAATCGCTGATTAAGAAGGATGCAGACGGCGTTCCGTCCTGCTCTCTGGACACACCCGGCGCAATGGAAATCGTTCAGCGATACATGCAGGTTATTGATGATACCACAACGGTCATCGCGGTACAGGACGAGCGTATCAAGGAAGGTGGTCCCGCAGGCGTATTCAAGCGAGACGGCATGTTCTTCTGGATTACCAACCTGCAGCGCATGAACTCCGCGCGCGGCTTTGAGTGCGAATTTGGTATGATTCCGTTCCCGAAGTGGGAGGAGTCGGAGGAATATACGGCACCGCTGAGCGGCTTCTGGGATTCCTGGCTGATGGTTCCCGCAACCAACACTGAGCTTGACAAGGCCGGTCACGTCTGCGACGCGCTGGGCTATTACAGCCAGCAGCTCGTTACCCCTGCATTCGTTGAGGTTTCCGTCACCACCAAGGCGCTGCGTGATGATGAATCCGCAGAGATGCTGGCAATGGTGCTGAACAACAAGACCTGTGACGCGGGCATGTACTTCGACTGGGGATATTGGATGCTCTACCGCATGGTTCAGAGTCACAATCCCAACCTTGCCTCCGAGCTGGCATCGAACATTGAGACGATTAATGAAAGCATTGACAGCTTCGTCAAGGCACTGGATGACTGACCGTATGCTCCGCCGCGGATTTTGCGGCGGAGTTTCTGTTTTTCTATTGACAAACACGGCTGTATGGTTTATAATATTAACAACCGCAGAAATGCGAATTTTTTCTGGAGGAATATATCATGAAAAAGAACCTGACAGCGTCCCTGCTGCTGGTCGCAATGCTCGCGTCGCTGGCAGCATGCGGCGGCGAGACGGGCAGCACGGATACCACGGCAGCGGATACCGCCGCTCCCGAAACCACCG
>SVSO01000300.1 GCA_015064195.1 Oscillospiraceae bacterium | reverse complement strand
GATCCGTCTGCGGCAGATTCACGCCGTCGAGCTTCGGCGCAACACGCGCAAGCAGGGTATAGAAGCGCCCCATCACCTCCAGCTGCCGGGCAGGATCTGCATGGTGCTGCTGTATGAATTCAAAATCGGGCAGCGTATCCTCAAATCCGGCGATTTTCTGCACAAACAGCCGCCGCCCCGCGAACGGCTCGGGCGGCTTTGAGAATATAAACTGGCAGGAGATGTGGTGAATTTTTGTCATATCCTGCCATTCCTGATAATAGCACGATCCGATATGTGTATATACAAGATCACCGAGGCTGACACGATCCGTCCGATCATTACTGATAAATTTGCCATCACCTGAAACGATGTAGGCAATGGCCGAATAGGGACGCGGCAGTTTGCGGAAGTCTCCGGCGGTATAAATACTGGAATGCGGTGTCATGCAGTGGATACAGTTAAAATATGACAACGACACATCAGCAAGCATGCTATATTCCTCCATATCATAGAATCGTTCCTCAATTCATATTATACTGTCTTTTCAAAGAATTGTCAATATGGTATAATACATTTATTGCATGCAATAACTGAAAAAGTATGATGTTACTTTGAGAAAGGACGATAATTATATGGCCAGACGGCATATTTCCGTGATACTTCTGCTTGCCCTCATGCTGAGCGCCGTATCCTGCGGCGAAGCCGCTTCGGAGGATACAACCGCCGCGGGCACAACGGTACCGGAGGAAACGACCGCATCCGTTGAATCCCTTGTCGGCTTCCCAGAGGAAGACAACGGCGGCAAAACCTTCACCGTTTACGCAAACATCCACAAGGCATACGAATACGATGCCGAGGAGCAGACCGGCGACGTGGTATCCGATGCGGTTTATTACAAAAATGCAGCTGTTCAGGATTACCTCGGTATCGATTTTGAATTTATCTATGAGGACGGCAACTATAACACTGGGCGCGTGGATTTCAACAATAAAATCATGCAGGATGTCCAGAGCGGCGCGGGTGAATTCGATATGGTCAGCAACACGCTTGTCTGCACGCTGGGGCTGGCATCCGAGGGATATTATCTGGAGAGCGGCGACCTGCCGTATATGAATCTCGACAATCCGTGGTGGATTGCGAATCAGCACAACGATCTCTCCATCGCGGGCAAGCTGTACGGCTTCCTCGGCGACCTGTCGCTGTCCGTCTACAAGGACATCTCCGTCATCTATTTCAACAAGCGCATCTGGGAGGAGTACAAGGCGGAAAATCCCTATGAGCTGGTGAGAAGCAACAAGTGGACGCTGGATAAGTTCCACGCGCTTGCCTCCTCCATGGCGCGTGATCTCAACGGCGACAGCACCTTCGATTTTGACAACGACCAGATCAGCTATCTCGCGGAGTTAGTCCCCAACGGCACCTTCCAGACCGCGCTGAATCTGCGTGTCGTGGAAAAAGACAAGGACGGCATTCCGCAGTGGCTCGGTCTGACCGAACGGTATGCCTCGGCATACGAAAAGCGCGCAGCATTCATGGCAAATGCCGGTGTCGGCACCATGTCTACCATCGATGACAGTTCTTTCCGCTCCATGAAGACCTTCGCTAACGGCAATGTGGCAACCATGTGCAATTTCATCTATTCCACAGAATATCTGCGCGATATGAAGGATGATTACGGCATCGTTCCCATGCCGAAGTTCGATGAAGAGCAGAAGGACTATATCTCGCAGATGGGCACCTCCACCTGCATGGTTTATGTCCCGGTAACGGCAAAGGATCCCGCCCTCACCTCCAAGGTCATGGAGCTGCTGTCCTATTACACCAATCAGCTTGTCGTACCGAAGTATTACGAGGTTGCGCTCAAGGAAAAATATGCGCGCGATACCGATATCGCCGAAATGCTGGACATCATCCGCGACGGCGCAACCATTGATTTCCTGTTTGTCTACGGTATGCAGCTGTCGCAGGCACCAAACAATCAGTTCCGACTCATTAAAGCCGACCCGTCTGCGGCAGATATCGCAGCCGTGGAGCTATCCTCCGACTTTGAATCCCGCCAATCGGCCTTCACGACCTCGCTGGAACAGCTGGCAGAAAAATACGAAGCACTCGAATAAACGCATCCCCGCAGCCGACTGCGGGGATTATATTATGCTTTCTTTTTGAGCAGTCCCATCACCACATGCACGCCCACACAAAGGGTAATCGTGCCGCCGAAGGCGAACACCGCGCGCAGCGCAAACGTCAGCATGAGCGACGGCGCGGGGATATACGCGATCACCTGATCCGCGAGGTACAGCGCCAGCGGATGCCAGAGGTAGATCGAGAACGATGTCCGGTCAATGAGCGAGATCAGACGGAATTCCGGCAGCTTCGACTCCGCGAGCCTCACCGCCAGCGCAAACAGGAACATCAGCGCGCTCATCACATACAGCGTGTGCATCGTCTCCAACCACCAGATCGACATGCGCCCGGAAAAATGCAGCCAGCTCAGGTACGAAACCTGCACTGCGCTCAGCACAAACAGGATCGTCACCGCACGAAAATGTGCCCTTACCGCCGATACCGCACGCTCGTAATACTTGCCGACCGCAAGGCCGAATACCCACCACACAAGATACGTCGTGAACACGCGATCCGCGTAAGGGAAAATTCCGTCCTGATAGAATACCAGCAGATAATCCGCTAAATACTGCCCATAGATGAGGCTCACCGGCAGCGCGATCACCAGCGCCGCCACCATCCATTCCGGCTGCTCAAACTTCCCTGCAAGCCAGCGCCAGAGCGGTGCCAGCAGATAAAACTGCATCACGGCGATGATGAAATAGAAGTGGCTGGACAGATTGCCGTCGGCGAGCAGCTTCAGAAACTCCGGTACGCTGAAGGTCATGTAATTCCGGTACAGGAAGTAAACCCAGTACACGGCGGCGCAGAGAATATACGGCACCAGCACGCGCTTCACGCGGCCGAGAATATACCGCCCATAGGAAAATTCCGGCTTCGCGGTCAGCGTGAATTTCACGCCGGACAGGAAGAAAAATCCCGGCACAGCGCATGCGCACAGCCGCCACGGCACGAGGATAGCCGCATACTGCCATGAGGCTTTATCCGCCGTGGTGACCGCCTGGGAGGATACATGGATGAAGATGACAAACAGGCAGAGCAGCACATTCATCAGCGACAGCTCGCCCCGACGCTTGGATTCGGACATAACGGTTCCCTCCGACTTTGATTCTCCCGACATTATACCGCATAATTATTACTCCGATATGAATAAATGCGAATTTCTTGTAACATTCATTTCCATTCCCTTGACTTTCCGAACGTTTTGCGGTACAATATAGAGTGAGGTTTTATCATTAAAATATGAACCCCGAAATTTCACTTGCAAAAGAGGTAATATACAGCATGTCCGAAGAAATCAAAAACACCGAAAAAGGCGGCATTTCCGTCGAAATCGAGCACATTTTCCCCATCATCAAAAA
>SVSO01000299.1 GCA_015064195.1 Oscillospiraceae bacterium | reverse complement strand
CCCAGCGTGAGATCCGCAAGCTCGGTGAACTTCACCCGCTGATACTGATAGCCGGGCAGACCCGTCCACTTGCCGTCCTTTACGATGCCCTGCATTCCGTCAAGATCGCCGTGCAGTGCCAGCAGAAACTGGATGGTCAGCTGTGCCACCGATGCGGTGGAATAGGCGGGGATGTTCACCACCTGCACGCCGCGCACACGGCAGGCTTCGATGTCGATCATATCGTAGCCCGTGCCGAGTGCCGACACGTATTTCACCGTGGGGCAGGCATCCAGCAGTTCGGCGGTAATCTTTGCACGATTGGTGTAGATCGCCTCCGCGCCCACGCATTTGTCCGCGCATTGGGCATCCGGTGTCTTGGCGTAAACCTCCACCTCACCGTACTGTTTGAGAAAGTCCCACGACAGGTCGCCTGGGTTGACAGCAAAGCCGTCGAGAATCACAATTTTCATTTGTTGCCTCCAAAGTATTTTTTCTTCCTACAGTATATCACATTTTCGCCGCCAAATCAAGCCCCTGCGAAAAAATCCTCCGGCGGGCCATTCGCAATCGCGCACCGGAGGGCGTATACTTTTATCGAGGTGATTCTTTTGAACTTACATGAACTGCCGCCCGGAAATGCGGCATTTATCGATACTGTTTCTCCTTCCCCGCTGTCAGAGCGGCTCTGCAGTCTCGGCTTTCTTCCGGGGAGCCGGATCGTGTGCGCATTCCGCGCCGCAGGAGGAGGGCCATCCGCCTATCGCATCGGCGGCGCACTGCTGGCACTCCGCCGGTCGGATGCGAAAACCATCAAAATCCGCCATGAGCCGTGAACTTGTCGCCGCCCTCGCCGGCAATCCGAACGTGGGAAAATCCTCCCTGTTCAACCGGCTGACGGGCATGAATCAGCACACCGGCAACTGGACGGGCAAAACGGTGGAAACCGCCGTCGGTCACTGCCGGCGTGAGGGCATCACCTTCATCGACCTGCCCGGTACTTATTCGATGCGCGCACGGTCGGCGGAAGAGACAGTAGCCCGCGATGCCATCCGAAGCGGCGAGGCGGATGTGATCGTGGCGGTGTGCGATGCGTCAAACATCGGGCGCGGGCTGGCATTGGCCATGCAGATTATTGAGCTGACACCCCGCGTGGTGGTCTGCGTCAATCTGATGGATGAAGCGAAAAAGCATGGCATCGCGCTGAAGCTTGATGTGCTGGAGCGGGAGCTTGGCGTGCCGGTGGTGGGCGTCAGTGCCCGTCACGGCGACGGCATCGATGCCCTCTGCCGCGCCATTCGCAAGACTGCCGAAAATCCGCCGTCGCCGCATCCCATGCGCTATATGCCGGAATGGGAGACGGAGCTTCTGCGGCTGGAGGCGGCGGGATTTTCCCGGGCGGATGTGAACGATGCCGCCCTCGATATGCTGCCGGACGGCTATGCGGCGCACATCACGGCGCGTCCGGTCATCGCGGCGGAAGCGCTGGAAAATGATGTGGTGTGCGGCGGGATCGACTGCCGTGCATTCGACCGGCGGCTGGACAGCATTCTCACCCATCCGGTGCTGTCCGTGCCCATCATGCTTCTTCTGCTGGCCGGCATTCTGTGGCTCACGGTAAGCGGCGCATCCGTACTGTCCGGCGTACTGGAATCGATTTTTGCCGCATGGGAAGCGTGGCTGTATCATGCCGCATCGCCGCTGCCGGATTTCATCCGCGATCCGCTCATCCCCGGCGTTCTGCACACACTTTTCACCGTCATCGCCGTCATGCTGCCGCCCATGGCCATTTTCTTCCCCCTGTTCACGCTGGCGGAGGATTTCGGGCTGCTCGGACGCATCGCCTTCAATCTGGACGGTGCGCTGGAGCGATGCGGTGCCTGCGGCAAACAGGCGCTGACCATGTGGACAGCGCAATCACGGGTATCATGCTTCATCTGCGCATCCGATGAAACGATAGAAGATGCGGATCTTCTGGATTTTCCGCCGCTTTCCGGCTTCATCCGACTCCCAGCGTCCCTGCTCCACCTCGATGCGCTCGACCAGCTTCAATAGAAGCGGCCGCGTCAGCGTCTCGCAGGCGGTCACTTCCGTGAGCAGGGCGAAATATTTCTCATACTGCACATCCGGCGAATCGCCCTTCCCCGGTTCTGCCTCCTTTGGCGCAAGCACGCGGGCAAGCTCCTGCAGCTCGACGTCGTATTGCTTCGACGCAGCTTCAAACATCACATCGGATATGTTCCCGGAAAGCTTCGCTTCAAAGAGATTTTTGATGAGTTCCCCGATCTGTTCCTTTCGCTTTTCGGCCCTCAGAATGTCACCGAAGGTGTCACGGGGGACTTTTTCCTTCTGCACTTCCTGCCGCTCGGCAAGAGACGCGGCAATTCTGTGCTTTTCGTCCGCATCCAGCGAAAGCCATGCGCGGATGTCCGCCAGCACCGCATCGCAGAGCAGGTCATAGTCGATAAAGTGGTTGCTGCATTCCTCTGATCCGCGGGATTTGTACGTCCCGCAGCATAAATTGCAGGTAGCGCCTTTCTTTCGCGTCGGAGCGGTTGTCATGGTGTGATGACAGTCCGCACAGACGGCGATACCGGAGAAGATATTGTGAAAGCCTTTTGTGGGCGGCGCTTTCCGTGCAGCCACGCGGCGGCGGACATTCTCAAAGGTTTCCTCCGGGATCAGCGGCTCGTGGGTATTTTCGACGATAATCCAATCCTCCCGCCGCTGTCTCACCGATTGTTTCAATTTAAACGATACCTTTTTCGTTTTTCCCTGTACGGTGTGCCCGAGATACACGCGGTTCGACAGCATTTTGCAGACCATGGCGGAATCCCAGCGTTTGCGTTTCGTCTGCGTTTCGATGTCGATGTACGGACGAAGATAGCAGCGGTACATCGCCGGTGTCAGGATGCGCTCGGCGTTGAATCTGTCAGCGATGGCTTTCGGCGATGCGCCATTCTCCGCCATCCCGAACATCCGCCTGACGATGGGCGCGGTCTGCTCGTCGATCACCAGCTGATTCTTGTTATCCGCCGCTTTTTGATACCCGTAGGGCGCGAAGCTCGCCACATATTCGCCGCGCTGCATTTTGATCTGAAAGGAGCTGCGGATTTTTGAGCTGATGTCGCGTGCATACAGCTCGTGCATCGTCATCAGAAACGATGCACTCATGGCAATGCCGCCCGTCAGATGCGCGGAATCGTAGCCGTCGATGACCGAGATGTACCGCACGCCATGGGATGGAAAATATTCATCCAGCAGATCCGATGTCCGTGCGCTGTTGCGTCCGAGACGGGACAGATCCTTGGTCAGCACGCAGTCGATCTTTTTTTGCGCGATATCTGCAATCAGCCGTCGGAACGCGGGGCGGTCGTAGTTCGTTCCGCTGTAGCCGTCGTCAGCCGCTGTCAAGTAAGGACTAAAAGATTTCTCAATTTGTTTACAAACTTATCCGCTAACAGACACTTTTCATTGATTCAAGCGTGTTCAGTAC
>SVSO01000298.1 GCA_015064195.1 Oscillospiraceae bacterium | reverse complement strand
GATACCGTCCTGATTTTCCATATTCATCAGCATGCCGTCGATTTCCTTATGCATGCGCATGTCGAAGTCGATCTTCTCCACGCGGCCGTTTGAGCAGGCTTCCAGCGAGATGCCCCAGCCGTGGGATTCTACGATGCGAAGCCCCGAGATGGAGAAATCCTCGCAGTTTGCAAAGAGAATGCCGATGCCGCGCCAGTCGCCATACTGCGACTCTTCGGGATTTCCCGCATCCGTGCCATAGGAATGATTGTGCACATCCCAGAAGTCGAGCTTGCCCGACTTTTTGCGTTCCTCCGGTACCCAGTCTGCGTCGATGGCGATGATGTCCTCCGGCTTATGCGGGCAGGGACGGTGCTGGAGCTTGGAGGAATCGCCGGTGGCGCGGGGATGGTCAGCGCCCTCGAGAATGCAAAGACCCTCACCGCGGATGTGAACGTTGCGGATCGGCTCCGGAAATTCGATGCCAATGCCGCAGTTTGCTGTGCGGAAGAAGTTGTCCCGGCAGCGGTCGGACAGCTTGATTTTGCAATTCTCTGATGGAATATAGGGATATACCCACCGAAAGCAGGGCTTTCGGTGGGTATATCTGTATTATTTTCCGTAATAATCCGCTGTCTTCTGCATATCAGATTGAATCTTCGTTGTCAGCGATGCAATTGCGGACGCGATCTCACGCGTACCTGCCAGCGCAGAATCGTTGAGCTTTCCTGCGAGTCCTCCCCAGTCGTATACCGTCATGGAATTCATGACCTGATTGTCGAAAATGATCTCGAACATTTCAAGTGTACCGTCATCCTGAGCGCGCTTGCCTTCAATCACCTTTTCAAAATAGATGCTCCGCACATTTTTGTGAGATTCTGCCGCGAGATTTTCAAGCACGGTACCTACCATATCGATTCTGTCATTTGCTTTGGTCACATGCATGGTGTGGGCAAACTGCAGGATCGGTGTGATGTAGTTCTCCTGCGCCTCATCGTATTTTGGCATCGGCAGGAAGCCGAAGTCGAAATCCGCATTCCGCAGCTTGACATTTGCACCGATCGGCTCGAAATAGAAGAGTGCTTTCCCGTCAGTGAACAGCGTATGCCAGTTTTTGGAGCCATCCGTGAATTTCATGCGATTTGCCAGAAAGACAGAATCGTTGGCAAAATACACATCAAAAATCTTGTCATACATTTCGGCCATTCGGTTCGTCAGACCTGTGAATTCCGGCAGCCTCTCATGATCGCTGGAGAACAGTGTTTCACCGCCCGCGAGCATGGAATAGGTCATAAGCCGGAGATTGCCGGTCATACCGAAGGTATCTTCTGTATCCACGACCGTGTTTCCGTTATCCTGATAGGCGAGCTTCATTGCCGCATGGACGGAATCCAGCGTGAATTTTCCATCCCGCACAAGCTGATACTGGTCAGGGAGGTTCAGCTTGCTTGCCATATCCTTGTTGTAAATCAGACCATATGATGCTTCCCAGAGCATAATGCTCAGATCGCCTGCTATGGAGTAACAGGCATTGTTGAAGGTGAGGCTGTTCATGACCGTGTCATTCCACCACGGCTTCGAGATGTCGAGGCCGAGCGTGTCCACCTCCACGAAATAATCCTCCAGAATCAACGGTGCAGACAGATTTGCGGGAATGTCGTAAACATCGTAGGGATCGTCGCCCGCCATGACATTACTGATAACGGATTTGCACAATTCATTACCGCTTTTGTATTCTTCCACCTGGATCGTGATTCCAAGGCGTTCCTCAACCGTGCGGTTTCTGAGGTATACGGCATCATCCAGCACATCACCGGTGATCGTTTCACTATCCAGCATGAGGATGGCCCAGCTGGATGATTCCAGCTCATTTGCAAAGACAACCTCCGCACCGCCGAAATTCCCCTGCGGTAGATCGGCATAAATATCCTGCGCAGTCGAATCCACAGGCGAATCTGCCGCGGCATCGCTCGTGTCTGCAGGCTTATCCGTATTCTGGCAGGAAGCCAGAATCAACATACAAATCATCAATGTGGTGGAAATGGTTCTCTTTTTCATTTTTAACCCTCCAAAAATCTGTTATTTTCTGAATCAAATTATTGTCCGCCTGCCGCCATCCGCATGGGAGCGGTATGCCGCCACCATAAAGCGTACCATATCCACCGCCGCGTCGATACCGTAAAGCGCGTCGGAGCCGCCTTCGGTGCAGGCCTTCACCCACGTTCTGACCGGTGTATCCGGTCCCGCGGGGATTTCCTCAAGGGGAATTTCCCGGATTTTCTCGCCATTCCGGTGCAGCTCTGCCATGTCACCGCCGCCAAAGCGCGTATAGTATGCACCGTCGGTTCCGTAAACCGCCAGTTCGAACACACTCATGCATGGCGATGTAAAGGTGGCATCGATGAGTCCCATGGCTCCGCTTTCAAAGCGGACATTGCACGATGCGTTGTCCTCCACCCGCTTATGCAGAATGGCATCGCCGAAGGACGAGCTGACCGATTCCATCCCGCCCATGATGTAGCGTGCGAGATAGGCGGCATTGAATCCGAGATCGATCATGGCACCGCCGCCGGTGATATCGGGATCATACCAGTATTCCGGCAGATCACCGTTCAGACCGCCGCGATGTCCGCACAGGCAGCGGAACTGCACGGGCGTTCCCAGCACACCGTCCTCCACCAGCGTTTTCGCATAAGCGAGCTGCTTGATGCCCAGCCGCATGAAGGAGATGCAGAATTTCACGCCGCTTGCCTTGATGGCATCGCGGATGGCGTATGCATCCTCCAATGTGAGCGCAAGCACCTTTTCTGTGAAAATATGCTTCTTGTGCTTCGCTGCCGCGATGAAAATTTCGCGGTGATCCGCCGCTGCTGATGTGACGAGAATTCCGTCCACATCCTCGCGCGAGAGAAGCGTTTCGAGGTCACGCTCGGCGGTGACGCCGAATTCCGCCGCCCACGTTTCGGCGACGGCGGGATCCTTGTCCCAGACGCAGGTGATCACGCAGTCCGGGATCGACAGGAACTCCTTCACATACCGCTCGTCCGGCTTGTGGGAGTGAACATGCCAACGGCTGACCAGTCCGATTCTGAACATGTGCGCCACCTCAATCCTCGAAGAATACCGGCTGTCCGCTTTCTGCGGAAGCGTAGACCGCATCCAGGATGCGGGTCACAACTGCGGCATGCTCGGGCTTTGTGATCAGCTCGCCCTTGCCGAGACACGCGTCGGTGAATACCCGCTGCTCCATCACCGTAGGGGAAGCGCCGCCAGCATCGTAGAATGCCACGCCGGCCGGCTTCAGATCCGGTTCGTGGATGTACATTCTGTCGTTGTTGATGCCGTTGATCTTGAATTTCCCGCCGTAGTTGTCCGCGCCGGCTTTGTCGCCGCAGACCATGAACCGCACACCGGCAACATCGGTGGTATTGAGCGCCCATGAGGATTCGAGAATGATGGTAGCGCCGTTTTTCATCACAATAAAGCCGAAGGCGCT
>SVSO01000297.1 GCA_015064195.1 Oscillospiraceae bacterium | reverse complement strand
GCTCTCGGTATCGCCATCGGCATGAGCGTCTCATCGATTGTCATCGGCGTGATCCTGCAGCTGCGGCGGGGACATGCGCAGGATACCTGACAACGCAAAAAGTGCTGCACGCCTGTGCAGCACCTTTCATTTTCCCCGACCGATGAAAAACGCGGTTGGTGTGATGCCTGTATATTTTTTGAACTCCTGCGCAAAGTAGCCGTAGTCGCCGAAGCCCACCGCAGCGGCGATCTCGCTGATATGCAGGGAGCTGTCCCGGTAATAATACAGTGATCGGACAATTCGGTATTCGCTCAGATACCGCGCGAAGCTGCTGTTGAAATTGGCGCGGAAGAGATGGCAGAAATGCGACACGTTATAACTCAGCGCGCCGCTGATGATCGATGTGGTCAGGTTCTCGGTGTAGTGATTCTCAAGATACTCCGTCACGCTCCGGATAAAATGCAGATCGCGCCGCTGCGCATGTTCCTCCGGCGTATCCATGTAAAAGCTGCGGATCAGGTGGCTGAGCAGCGTATACACCTCTGCCATTAACAAGCAGTCATTCTCCGCATCGTCACTGCCTGCGCTGCGGTGCTGATACAGCCGGTTCAGAATCGCAGCAAGCTCACCGCTCTGGGGATGCGATGCCGGGATGTATTCGCAGAAATGACCAATGCCGTTCAAAAGACAGATCATGATCTCCCGCAGCTTGTTCTGCACCGCCGGGATAAAATACCCCAGCTCCAGCTGCAGGCACCGGTAGCGATTCGGCCGCTCCGAGATGCGGAAATCACCCGCGTGATGCATAAACGGATTGACGATCAGCAGATCGCCTGCCGTCATGGCAATGGTGCGGTTTTCCAGTTCAATATGGAGGATGCCCTCCATGTTGTACAGAATCTCCAGCGTCTCATGCTGGTGCCGGACAAAATACCGGCACAGATCTCCGTCCCGCTCGTTGAGCGGCCAGGAACCGTATTTGGGATTCCCGTTTTCCGATTCCGTGTCGAAGATACTGATCGGCAGTGTAGTATACCGCTCCTTATGGTCGTTACGATACATATGAATCCCTCCCCTTCTCATTATACCAGATTTTCCGACGTGCTGTCAAGTGTTTTGCCAATCCAGCAGATACATTCGCCAAAATAGCCACTGGCAAAACATACTGCTTTATGTTATAATGAAAATACTCAAGCTGAAAGGAGTTTACAACAATGCTAAGAAAACGTTCACTTTCTTTGATTCTTCTCTTTTCCCTGCTGCTCACGGCAGCGTCCTGCGGCGGTACAGAAACGCCTGTAAACGATAATTCTCAGACCGATGCCCCCGATACGACGGAAGAAGAGGCTGCTTATCCGTATCCCACCAGGGATCTCGGCGGCAGAACCTTCAAGGTGCTCAATCTCGACGAGCAGTACGGCTGCTACATCCGCCTCGACTTTGAGGAGCAGACCGGTGAAGCGCTGGACGACGCGGTTTACAACCGCAATCGCCGCGTGGAAGATAGGCTCAACTTCCGTCTGGAGGAAGTGATTCTCTCCGGCGGTGCTGCATGGAGCACCGGTCAGATCGCAGCCTGCGACGCACTCATTCAGTCGGTTATGGCCGATGACGATGCATATGACGCAGCATATTCGCCGGTCTTCTTCAAGCCCGCCGTTGTCACGGACGGCTACGTTGTCAACCTGCTGGATATCCCGGAGCTGCATCTTTATGACGAATACTGGGATGCCGTTGTCAACACGGAAATGACTGTGGACGGCAGCCTCTACACCGCATCCGGCCCGCTGAATTTCATGGCGCTCGACCTGTCGTGGGCGCTGCTGTTCAACCAGGACATGATGGATGACCACAAGATGGAGTATCCCTATCAGCTGGTACGCGACGGCAAGTGGACACTCGACAAGATGAACGAATACGTCGAGGCAGCCGCCAACCTGAACGGTGATGAATCCTTCGCCATCGATGCGGACGGAAAGTGTGTATACGGCATCGCCGGTCACTACACATCTCCTGTTGCTTTCTGGATGGCAGCCGATGTTGATCTGTACGAGCGCGGCAAGAACGGTTCGCTGTCGCTTACCTACGGCGGCGAGCGTCTCCACACTGCCCTTGAAAAGATCGCCAAGATGTGCACCACCGCTGACGGTAAGATCTATTTCAACAACGATGACCTGTCGAACCCCATCGGTTACATGTCCCTCTTTGCGGCAGACCGTGCGCTCTTCCTCACCTGTGAGCTGAAGTCCGCGATGCAGGAGCGCGCGATGGAATCCACCTTCGGCCTCGTTCCCATGCCGAAGCTGGACGAATCGCAGGAGAGATACCGCTCCCTCGTCACCTACACCACCGAATTCCTGACCATTCCCAAGACGCAGGATAAGCTGTCCGATGCAGGTCTGATCCTCGACGCGCTGACCTACGAAAGCTGGCGTGACGTGCTGCCCGTCTACTATGATATCACCGTCTCGCAGAAGGGTCTGCGCAATGCGGAATCCATCGAAATGATGCAGATTCTCCGCGACAGCCGCAGCATCGACTTCACCCGCGTGTTCCCGATCGCCACGGATCTCGGTGAAGCACTCCGCACGCTGGTTTCCGACGGTACCGGCGATGTCAGCGGTGCCGCTTCCGTCATCGAGAGCAATAAATCCGCAGTCGAAGCAGAGCTGCAGAAGGTTCTCGACGCGATGAAGAAAAATCAGTAGTTTCATAATCTCCTGAGAAGCACGGAATCCGAGCGGATTCCGTGCTTTTTTCTACCATTGTTTGAATATCCTCAACATTGCCTCGCTTGCAATCAACCGTATTTTGTGGTATACTGATTACAGTGAAACGCCGGTGTATCACGAAAGATTTATGCAAACGGCGGTGGAACTCACCGCCGCATACAAAGGAGGTATCTATGACCGCATTAAGCGAAACCATCGCAAGACTCCGCAAGGAGAAAAATGTCACACAGGAGGCCGTCGCGCAGGCTGTGGGGGTATCCACGCAGGCGGTATCTAAATGGGAGAACGGCGGGCTGCCTGATGTGGAGCTGCTCCCCGCCATTGCGGATTATTTCGGCGTATCCGTCGATATGCTGTTCGGACGGGAAATTTCCGCCGGAAATCTGGAGGAAGCCATCACCCGGCGATTCGCGTCCATGCCGGAAGAGGATCGCATGGAGCTGGCGTTCCAGCTTGCGTGGGTGATGGAGCGGGCACTGTTCCGCCCGGACGAAAAAGATCATGACATCGCCGCCATCCGCGCTTCGCACAAAGGCGGCCCCCAGCAGTATTCGAGAATCACGCTGGATTCCGGCTTTACGCAGATGGGGCTGGCACCGCTCAGCTATTTTCTGCTGGTGCCGGAGAATGAAAATTTCCGCGAAAAGCTCACCGATGGCGTAGATTTCACGGCGCTGTTTACCGATCTGGCGATGCCGGATGTGCTTGATGCGTTTCTGCTTCTCTACTCCCGGCCAACGGGCAAATTCTTCACCGCCGGGCTGCTTGAAAA
>SVSO01000296.1 GCA_015064195.1 Oscillospiraceae bacterium | reverse complement strand
ATCCACACCATTATCGGTGCAGGTGCGGCGGAAGGTGCGGTGGATGCGGCAAACATCTTAAAGCCCGCGCTGGCACGTGGCGAGATGCAGGTCATCGGCGCGACCACCATCGACGAATACCGCAAATATATCGAAAAAGATGCGGCACTGGAGCGCAGATTCCAGTCCGTTACCGTTGGCGAGCCGACGCCGGAGCAGGCGGTGCAGATCCTCATGGGTCTGCGCGACAAATACGAATCCCACCACAAGGTGAAGATCACCGACGAGGCCATCGAAGCGGCGGTCAAGCTGTCCGTGCGCTACATCGGCGACCGCTTCCTTCCCGATAAGGCCATCGACCTCATCGACGAAGCCGCGTCCAAGCTGCGCATCAAGAGCTTCACCCCCACGCCCGATCTGAAGGCGCTGGAGGACAAGCTGGCGGCGGTGCAGGCGGACAAGGAGGAAGCCATCAAAGCCCAGGATTTCGAGAAAGCGGCCTCTCTGCGGGATGACGAAAAGAAGCTGGCGGATGAGCTGGCGGAGAAAAAATCTGCATGGCAGAAGGAGCGCGGCGGTGAGGAAGCTTCCGTCGGCGCGGAGGAAATCGCCGACATCGTGACCGCGTGGACAGGAATTCCCGTGCGCCGGCTGGCGGATGAAGAAGGCGAGCGGCTGACTAAGCTGGCGGAGCTTCTCAAAGCGCGCGTCATCGGTCAGGATGCGGCGGCGGATGCGGTTGCCCGTGCCATCCGGCGCGGCAGGATCGGTCTGAAGGACCCCAACCGTCCCATCGGCTCCTTCATCTTCCTCGGCCCGACGGGTGTGGGCAAAACGGAGCTGGCACGTGTGCTTGCCGACGTGATGTTCGGCGACGAAAATGCCATGATCCGCATCGATATGTCGGAATACATGGAGAAGCATTCGGTGTCCAAAATGATCGGCTCACCTCCCGGTTACGTGGGCTTTGAGGAGGGCGGCCAGCTGACAGAAAAGATCCGCCGCAAGCCCTACTCGGTGGTGCTGTTCGATGAGATCGAGAAGGCGCATCCCGATGTGTTCAACATCCTCCTGCAGATTTTGGAGGACGGCATTCTCACCGATGCCAAGGGACGGCGGGTGGACTTCAAGAACACCATCATCATCCTCACCTCCAATGTGGGCGCGGCGGGGATCGTGGAAAAGCGGCGCACGCTGGGCTTCGGGGATACGCCGGAGGTATCGGCAAACGATTCGGTAATGGCGGCCCTTCGCGAGACCTTCAAGCCGGAATTTCTCAACCGCCTCGATGAGATCATCGTGTTCAACAAGCTCACCGAGGAGGACATTCAGAAGATCGCACGGATCATGCTTTCCGAGATCACCGAGCGCATCGCATCTCTCGGCATCACCATCACCTTCGACGACGCGGCAGTGGCACTGCTGGCCAAGGAGGGCTTCGATCCGGTGTGGGGCGCACGTCCTCTCCGCCGCGCAATCCAGCGGAAGATCGAGGACAGCTTCGCCGCGGAAATGCTGGACGGCGGCCGCATCAAATCCGGCGATAAGGTGACGGCAACCGTGTCGGATTCGGGCGAAATTGTGTATCAAATCGAGGAATAATCTGTGAATTCTCTCCCCCGGGGCTTGCACTTTGGGGGAGAGTGTGGTATAATAAGAATGAGGAGGGGATGAGATGAATCCAGCATTACTGACCCCGGAAAAAGTCGCGGAAATTCTGCGCCCGGTCTTTGAAAGCTACAACGTAAAAAAAGCGATTCTCTTCGGCTCGGTCGCAAAAGGCACCGCCACCGAATCCAGCGACATCGATCTGCTCGTTGACAGCGGCCTGCGCGGGCTGAAGTTTTTCGGTCTGGTCGGCGATGTGGCGGACACCATCCGGACGGAGATCGATATGTTCGATGTGGCCGAAATCATTCCCGATTCGCGCATCGACAGAGAAATATCGGCTACAGGAGTGTGCATATATGAACGATAAAGAAGCCATCGGCCGTATGATTTTTCACGCACAGAGAATTCTGCGCAATATTTCCGATATTGACTACAATCAGTTCAGCAAGGATGAGCCGCTTGTGGATCTGGCGATTCTGAACATCGGTCATCTCGGTGAGCAGATCAAATCGATCAGCCCCGAACTGCAGCAACATCACCCCGAGATCCCATGGGCGCAAATCCGAAGCGTACGCCATCGATTTTTCCACAGCTACAGCGGCATCGATTATTTGATGCTTTGGACAATGGTGCATGAGGATATCCCGGATCTGTATCCCAAGCTCGAAGCGATCAATCGCGAACTCACACATAATCAACCACCTGAAAGGACACACACCCATGCTTGAAACCGGACTTACATTCACCAAAACAGAGCTTGTCACCGAGAAAAATTCCGCCGCCGCACTTGGAAGCGGACTGCTCCCCGTTTATGCGACCCCCGCCATGATCCTCCTCATCGAAGCCGCCGCCGCTGAGCTGGCAGCTCCCCATCTTGAGGATGGCAGCACCACTGTCGGCACGAAGCTGGATGTGGAGCACGTGGCCGCAACGCCCATCGGCATGGAGGTTTCCGCCGTCGTCACGCTGACGGAGATTGATCGCCGCCGCCTCGTTTTTGAGGTGGAAGTCACCGACAAAGGCGGCATCATCGGAAAAGGCCGGCACGAACGGTTTATTGTCGCATCGGAAAAATTTATGGCGAAAACGCAGGCAAAGCTTGAACTTTAACGATTTGTTATCACATATTTATTTTTCAGTTCACATAAAAAGCGTAAAATATTATGTAGAAACCATTCAAAAATAATGGAGGTAGGGAAAATGGAATTTAATAAGGAAAATCTGAAGGCATTCTGGAATGATCTGACCGGTAAGGCCGGCACTGCTGCCAAGGCTGCCGCAAAAAAGACCGGCGAGGCTGCTGAGACCGCTAAGCTCGCAATCACACTGAAGACCGAAGAATCCAAGCTGAGAGGCCTGTATGCAAAGCTTGGCGTGCTGTACTATGCAAACACTGCCGGCGAGGACAACGCTGACGTTCTGGCCGCTCAGGTTCTGGAGATCGATGAGCAGAAGATGGTCATCGAAAACCTGCGCGCTGTCATCGACGAGAGAAACGGCAAGATGAAGTGCCCGAACTGCGGCAAGATCATCGATATCGAATCTGCTTTCTGCAACTCCTGCGGTGCGAAGCAGGAGCAAAAAAAAAATGTGACGACTGAGGAAGCTCCCGCAGAGGAAGCGAAGGCTGAGGAAACAAAGGCTGAGGAAGCCCCCGCTCCCGCCGCAAAGCCCCTCACCGCTGAAGAATTCATCGCATTCTTCAAGACTACCATCGAAAAATATTTCGCATAAACCGCAAGAGCACGGGCTTTCACCCGTGCTCTTGTTCCATTTTTGCCCGATGCTTGCGGCCGCTCCGATCGGCGACCACGCTGTCTGCACCGCCGCGCCGGATGGATGCCGCGCCGAATTCCCGCCGGATCTCGTCCACCGCCGCATCCAGCTTTCGTTCCCGTTCCCGCCGCTCATCCGGAAACAGGGTCAGCTGTTCCGA
>SVSO01000013.1 GCA_015064195.1 Oscillospiraceae bacterium | reverse complement strand
CGTGCAGGTGGATGAGAATACGGGACGGGACAGAACATCGTCTCATGAGGAAGATATCGCGGAGGCTGTCCGCATCATCCTCGGTACACAGCCGGGCGAACGTCCCATGTCCCCCTACTTCGGCTGCGCGATCCACTCCTTTGTTTTCAACACAGCCGATTACACCACGCTCAGCATGATGGCAAAAGAGGTGGAGAATGCGCTGATCATGTGGGAGCCGCGCATCAAGGATGTGGAAGCGGAGGTGGAGCAGTCTCCCGACGACGCAGGCATCCTCCTTATTAAGATAAACTATACGGTGCGTTCCACCAACAACCCGTTCAATCTGGTATATCCCTATTATATCAGTGAAGGCTATGGCGAAGCTGCCATGGTCTGAGAGCGGATCTTTACGGAAAGGTTATTTACATGGCTCTGATCGATAAGCGTTCAAAACTGGATATCCTGAATGAGCTGAAGGAGCGTTCCGCCAGCTATACGCCCGAGTGGAGATTCCGCCCGGACGATCCCGATATTGCCGCCGTGCTCGCCATGGTGTATGCAGATATGGTGTCAGGTACGCTCAAAAAAGTGAATCAGATCCCGCTGAAGAATAAGATCGCATTCTTCAATACCGCCAATGTCTCCCTGCTTCCCGCAGAGCCGTCGGAGGGGTATGTGAAGTTCAATCTGGCATCCGGCGATTCCGCCGATACGGAGGTGGCAATGGGAACCGTTCTTGCCGCACCCTCCAATACCGATGATACCGTTCATTTTGAGACAACGGACGACATCCTCGTGTCACAGGCACAGATCGATTCGATCATCTGCACCGATGACAGCGCAGATTACATCGGAAAATACAGCGATTTCCGGGAGAATTCCCTTCTCCTGTTTGATAAATCCCCGGAAAATCTCCAGCATCATCAGATGACGCTCCGGCATCCCTTCGTGTTCGATATCGGTGCGGATTCTTCCATCCGGATCCGTTTCTGCAGACGGGGCGGCATCCTCGTACCGCCGGCTGACGTGAAGGCGTTAGCAGATCCTGCCTCCGCACGCATCGAGTATTATGCGGGGGAGGAGACCGGCTATGTGAGGTTCGCATCCTGCCGCGAGGAAAACGGTGTGCTGGTATTGAAGCCGGCAGAAAAAATGCCGCTGCCCGCATCGGATGAAAACGGCAGCTTCGCCATCCGCATTACAGCCCTGGATATGCACCGGTTCCGCGACTTTGCATTCATGCGTGTCACCGCCTCGTCAGAGTGCGGACTGGTGACGTGTGATACCGTCACCGACGGCAGCGTGGAATACCGGAAGGACAGCTTTTTCCCATTCGGTGAACGATTCCAGCTGTATAATGAGGTCTATTTCGGCGCACATGAGGCACTCTGCAAGCGCGGCGCACAGATCACCGTCAGCTTCGATGTGAGTTTTCTGAACATTCCCATGGAAAATCCGCTGCCGGAGGATGAGGTCAGCTACAAATGGATCGCCGACAAGAGCGATTTCAAGGAGAGCCGGGAGCATGAAATTGCCATCACCGAGGTGATCTGGGAATATTATAACGGTCAGGGCTGGCGCAGATTGTTTGCGGATGATGCTCACAGTGATCTGTTTTCCGTGAAGCAGGGCGTCCGCGAAATGTACAAAACCATGAGCTTTACCTGCCCGGAGGATATCGCCCCTGTATTCATCGGAGCGAGTGAGAACTATTTCATCCGCGCAAGAATCCTCAAGGCGGAAAATCTGTATAAGCTGCGCGGACATTATCTCACACCGTCGGTGCGCAATCTTTCCTTTGCCTACGAATGGCAGGATGACGGACGGACGGTAGATGATATCATCTGTGAAAACAATATCGCCGAATCGGTGTTTGATCCGGCGGCTATGACGGATGAGGCGGGATTTTTACCCTTCCGCTGCACCGGTGTCGATCAGGCCGCTGTTTATCTCGGCTTCGATATTCCGCCGAAAAACGGCCCATACCGCATTCTCTGGAGCATCAGAGAAACGCCTGCGGCGGAGAATCCAAGGCTGGCGTGGGAATATTTCGCGGGCGGCAAGTGGAAGCCCTTCAATCTGGTGGATGAAACGCACAGCTTTACCAAGGTGGGCTTCACCATATTCCTTGACAACCACGACATGACCCGGACACGACTGTTCGGAGAGGAGCGGTATTTCATCCGCATCGTCGATACGGAGAACGCCTATCGGTCAGGAAGCGCATTCCTGCCCATCGTTGAAAGCATCTATGAGAATACCGTCCGGGCGGCCAATGTGGACAGCCGGGAGGAAGAACGCTTCACCATGAGCGTCTATACGGAAAATTCGGAATTCATCCTTGCAAACCGCTCGATTCTGGAGCTTTCGGTAGAGGTCAACGAAACGGCCTCTATCAGCAGAGAGGAAACGGCCAGACTGGATGCAGAGGGACGGCTTCATCGGGAATATGATGAAAACGGGATGGTCACGGATATCTGGGTGAAATGGCGGGAGACGGACACCTTTATCGGTGAGAGCCCTTCCTCCCGGGTATACACCATCGACAGAAGCCGCGGCGTCCTCACCTTCGGAAACGGTCGGCAGGGCAGGATCCCCGCCGCATCCGATACGGAAAACATCCGCGTTTACTACTCCACCGGCGGAGGAAAACGCTCCAATGTGGATGTGGGACAGATCTCCAATCTGGAGCGCTCGGTGGGATTCATCACCGGCGTTGCCAATCCGAAAAAATTCGCCGGCGGCTGTGATACGGAAACGCTGGCCGATGCGATGAAGCGGGCGGCATCCCTCATCCGGACGCAGGGACGTGCCGTCACCGCCAGAGACTATGAAAAGCTGGCGAAGCTGGCATCCAGAAGCATCCGCGGGGTGCATTGCTGCCCCGGCTGCAATCTTCGCGGCGAGCATGAGAACGGCGCTGTGACGCTGGTGGTACTGAGGGATGCAGATGCGGAGTTTGACAGGATCCGGACGGATATCCTGCGGGAGCTTACGCCGAAGATCGCCAGCGGTATCGCAGTCCGCCATAAGCTGTATGTCACCGAGCCGGAATTCGTCAGCATCAATGTACGAGCAGTCATCCGTGTAGCCAGTGCGAATGACGTGTGTGACGTGAGACGTGCGGTGGAGGAGAAGCTCCGTGAGCTGCTTTCCATCGGCGAAACGGATGTGGAGCAGCTGGGCGATCGGCTGGGACGACTGCCGAGCGCACAGCATATCCGAAGCGGGATCATGAGTCTCGACGGCGTGCTGCAGCTGACCAGTATCCATATAACCACCTATGTTGCCGGCCCGTCGGGACTGACCGAGATCGATGCCGAGCAGCTGGAGCGCCGGCGGTTCATTCTCCCCGCAAACGGCACCCATGATATTACCATAACCGTAACGTAACGCAGAAAAGGAAGTGATGAAATGCTGCCCGATATTCTCCTTGATAATGAAAATTTTGACGAGATCATCGAAACAGCCAAAAACATGATCGTGAGCATTTATCCGGAGTGGACAGATTTCAACTATCACGATCCCGGCGTTACCATGCTTGAGCTGTTTGCTCAGCTCAAGGAAGCACAGCAGTATTACCTGAACAAAATCGGCCCGGAAAACCGGCAGAAATATCTCAAGCTCATGGGCATTTTCCGACGGCATAAGGTGCCGGCCAGGACCGATGTCACCATGCTTTACGGAGATGACATCATCGTTGCCGAGGGTACGAAATTCTACGCCGGTGAGCTTTCCTTTGAAGCTGTCCGCCGCACCTACATTCCCTCGGCGCGCATTGTATGCTGCATCGGCGAACAGGCGGAGGGTGCGTCGGTCATCGGACAGCGGGAGCTTGGCTTCGGCGGTGATCTCAAGCTGAAGCCCTTTGTGCGCAGAACCCCGGCAGATGGTGCATTTTACATCGGCTTTGACAAGCCGCTTCCGGCAAACGAGCCGCTGGAGCTGCTCATCACCGTCAGCGATGACGGCGGAATCCCGCGCAATCCCATCCGTGAGGGCGACGGCTTCATTCCCCTGGTTGACATGATCGCGGAATATTTTGACGGCGCGGCATGGCATCGGGCAAAGATCCTCGGCGATACCACCTACGCATTCCTCTGCTCGGGCAGGCTGACGGTCTGTCTGCCGGCGGATATGGCACAGACTACGCTTCACGGCGAGGAAGCATATTTCCTCCGCCTGCGCATCACCGACGGCGCGTATGATACCCAGCCCCTGATTGCGGCATTGGATTTCAATCATGTAACGCTGGTTCAGCAGGATACCAAAGCCGTGTCGGAGGATTTTCCCGCGGCGGAAAGCTTCATACAGGCAACCGAGCTGGGACTGACCGGCAAAACACGCATTTTTCTGCGTCATCGGGACGGATTTTTCCGCGAGGCGCAGACATACAACAGAATCATCGACGAGGAGACGGGTGCCATCACCTGCTCCGGCTTTGATCTGACAGACTGCACCGGCATCCGCGCCGTGAATTTCCGGGACGATTTTTACACCGACGGCGCATTCGGCACCGGCACGGGACTTCCCTATCAGGAGTACGATCTCGGTTCGACAGCCATCGATTACGACAGCTTTACCATCATGACCGAGCTTCCCGGCAGTGAGCGGAAATTCGCCGAGTGGAAAAAAGTGGCGGATTTTGCCCGCTCCGGTCCGGCGGACCTCCATTATATTCTGGATTCCGATACCGGTATCCTGAAGTTCGGCGACTGCATCCGCGGAATGGCACCGGAAGGCCCGATCCTCATCGTCGGCTGCAAGCTTACCGAAGGCGCGGCGGGCAATGTGGCGGCCAGAAAGGTCAATCGGCTGAACGGCTTCAGCGCAGATGAGGTGACGGTGTACAACAGCCGCCCCGCGAATGGCGGCAAAGATGAGGAGACTCTGGATGCCTGCCTTGCGAGGGCGCACGAGCTGCTTCGCACGACCGAAACCATGGTCAGTGCGGAGGACTGCGAGCAAAGAATTATGAAGACACCCGGTCTGCGCATCGAAAAATGTCAGGTAGTGAACATGAACAGCGGTACGCGCAGACGGGCGGACATCACCACGTCGGTAGTCGTTAAGCCCTACAGCCCGGATGACAGAGGCATACCGAGCCGCCGATATGTGGAGAATATTCTGAAATATACGGAAAAATATCGGCTGCTGGGGACGCGGCTGGCAATTATCGCACCTGAATATGCGCTGCTGACAGTATTCGCGGATATCAATGTCTCCTTCGGCAGCACCGATGCGAAGCGGATGGTGAACGATGCGGTGAACGAATATTTCCGCTCTGTCAAGGATCGGTTCGGCGCACACATTTCCTACAGTGCTCTGTATGCGCTCATTGACAAGCTGGATTGTGTGCTGTCCGTCAACACGCTGACGCTGGATGCTTCCGGCAGTGACGTGACGCGCACACGTGAGGGCGACCTCATCTTAGCGCCCAATGTCACCGCGGTTTTAGCGCATACGGATTACATCATCAATACGGTTTATTGATTCCGGAGAGGGCATTCATGAGAGAAAAGCTGAAATATTTCATTATCAATAAAACCAATGATTTTGAGCGCGGACTGTATGAGAAAATGACGCCCTGTGATGACAGACTGTGCTTCTCCTCAGAGGGCGGTTCAGGCGTGGGAATGTTCCTGACGCGCATCTTTGATTCCGGCGAGAAGGGCACCCGATGGCACCGGCTCACCCTCAGGACGGAGGACTGCGCACGGAGCGATCTGCGCATCACCGTTTATGCAGCCGATACGGAGGAGTTTACGAAAAACGGGCAGACCTTCAGCATAACGGGCATCCTTGCGGATGAGTCGCTCACCCTCCGCAAAAAGCTGGAGCTGTTTGAACCGTTTGCGGCAAAGAAAATCGCGGATGCGGCGGATGTGCTGCTCCATGATGTGACCGGACGCTACATCTGGTTTCTGACGGAGCTGTACAGCCGAAACGACCGTCCGGCATCCCTCTGTGAGCTGAGAGTTTATCTTCCCGCCCAGTCGTGGATCGACCTTCTTCCGCAGATCTATCGCAGTCATGATAAAGACGGGCAGTTTCTCGAACGGTATCTGGCCATCTTCCAAACGGTCTATGAGGAGCTGGATGCACTGATCGGCAGCTCGGCCTACTATTTCGACCCGGAATGCACCGAGTACGATTTCCTTCTGTGGATCACAGAGTGGCTGGACATTTCCGAGGGCTGGCTCTGGGAGGAAGAAAAACTGCGGCGGTTTATCCTGCGGGCCATCTCCCTCTATCGCAGACGGGGAACGAAGGAAGGACTCTCCGAGATTATCGAGCTGTTCACCGGCGAAGCTCCCTTCATCATCGAGGAATTCGATATTGGAAGCTATGCCGGAACGGAGCTTTATGACAAAACACTGCTTCCCATGTACGGCAATGACCCCTACACCATTACGGTGCTCATCAAAAGCGGCATCGTGAAAGGTGAGCATGATTACAACGCACTCCGCAAGGTGGCGGAGGAAATGCTCCCGGCACCCTTCAGCCTGCGCATTGTTGTGCTGGAGCCTTACATTTTCGCAGGCAGATTTTCCTATCTCGGCATCAACAGCACCCTTGGCAGCTTCAAGCCGGCAGCCTTTGACGGCCTGTCCGTGATGATGCGCTCCACCCTCAGCGGTGATATGCCGCATGAGTCCGAATGATTCCCGAATCTCAATCAAAATACAGCCGCTATGGGCGGCAGACGGAGGCAGATATGAACAACATCAAGCTCTACCCCTTTGAGCGCAACAAATATTATTACGGCAAGCTCCTCAGCGTGGAGGATTTCAACGCCGAGCAGAAATACATGAACGACAAGCGCCGCATTGCCAATCGCCTGATCCACGGCGTGGGCGTCGTTTCCGGACTCAATGTCACCCAACTGGATGAGCAGACCCTGACCATCGACTGCGGCATGGCATTCGATCCCACCGGCCGCGAGGTCGTCATCGATGCGCCCGTGACCAAGAAGCTCTCCCTCATCAACGGCTATGATACGGCACTGGGCGGCGGTGAATCCTATGCCTATCTCTGCCTCGAATACAGCGAAGCGGAAAAGGATGAGTCCCACAATGTGGCATCCGAGCCGGGCAAAACCTATTACGACAAGATCCGCGAGACCTACAATCTCTATCTGACGAACGAGGAACCGGACGACGAGATGATCAACAGCGGTGATCTGTTTGAGCGCAAGATCACCGTATTCCGCGACGAAAATATGCGCATCCGCCACATTATGCCCCGCTATGTTCACCCCGACGAAAGCTTTGAGCTGACGGTGGAGATCGAGGTGTTCACCAAGCGGTATGCCGCTTTCTCCTACGATATTCAGCTGGACTGCCTGAACGCGGTTTCCGATGCAGGCTCCATTCTCAAGGTGGTCTTTGATGAGATGCTCTTTGAGAAAACCGGCAAATATACCCTCATCTATAACGTCTGTGCCTCCGATGTGGTGGATACCGACGGCGTGGCCATGATCGACCCCACCACCTTCACCCTCTCCTACGATAAAGTTCCCGCTGAGGGCGAGATCGGCGGTAAAAATACCGTTTCCGTCACCCTCCGCGATATCGCGGATGTAATCACCGAGGCGGCATATCGTCAGGGCATGGACGCTGTTCTGAGAGGAACGCTTGGTCAGCGGCTGTATCTTGCGAGAATCGATCTTGTCAAGGCGGGCGGTTCCATCATCATCGAAAATGTGGAGAATATTCCCTTCGGTCAGTATGTCCCCAGCCAGACACTGCTTCGTTCCATGGATAAACTGACATCTCAGAATCGCGGCGCTGTCATGGTGCAGGAGGGCGGACATTCCGGTGAACTTCATCCGGCGGCACGGGCAAATGAGATCGCCAGCGGTGTCTGCCGCATCAATCTCACTGCGGGAAGCTATAAAAACAATGTGTATTTCTCTGACGAGATCGTGCACGGTCTGGGACTTGGCAGCGTTACCGTTATTCTCGGTGTGCCGACTGCGGAGAACGAGGTCATCTACGGCGCATCCAACATTTTCAGCGAAAGCATTCCCATGTTTGATACCGCCGTCAAGCTTTCGCCGACAAAGGGAAGCTTTGTCATCGGCGTTATGACAAAATCCACGATTCTGGCCGATTATATCGATATCAAATGGACAGCCATCCGCGATGTGGACGAAGCGGCGGTGGAAAAGCGGAGTATGCGTCTGACCATCAAGCCCAGCTCCCTTGTGCTGAAGCCTCGGGAGAGCAAGTATCTGGATGCGGTCTGCACCAACATGACGAACAAAACCGTCCGCTGGTCGGTGGTATCCGAAAACGGCGGCGAGATCGATCAGAACGGTATGTATGTCGCACCCAATACCGAGGGCGTATACGAGGTCATCGCCCAGAGTGCGGCATATCCCGAGATCAAAGCCTCTATCATGGTCGTGGTACGAAACTGAGTGACAGCAGAAAGGGGATTTTGCATTGGTCATCCATACATTCGAGCATGAGTATCCTGTGACATTCGTCAAAGAGATCAGTGATACCCGTGAGATCTACATATGCAGAAATGCGGCAAAGGGCGGGCTGTGCAGGATCCTCGCCATCAGCGACAGAGGGCTGTTTCCGGGAATCCTGCCCGGCCTCTCCGACGCGGCACAAAGCACCAGCTTCACCGATTTTATCGAGCATTTCATGTTCGACGATGCACTGTGCATCGTCATGAAATATACCCAGGGTGTCACGCTCCGGGATAAGCTTGCGACGGAAAGTCTGTCTCTTCCGGAAAAGCTTGAGATCGGCAGACGGATCCTTGAGCGGATGATCCTGCAGGAGCTGCCGGATTATTATCTCGCCGGATGCTGTGTGCCGGAAAACATTATTGTGGACAGCGATATGACGCTCCATTTCAACTACGATATCGAGGACATCGAACGGCAAAGCACCTGCACCCGCGCGGATTCCATGGCAAAGATCGATGCGCTGCTGCGCTTTATCTTCAGAAAAGAGGCAGAGGATTATTCCTCCGCAGAGGTGACGCAGTTCCTCACCGACCTGCCGCTGCTGACGACGGAATGCGACCTCATCGGGCTGTACAGTGCCTATCATGAGATGATGCAGAAGGCTGTCTCTGCCGATGCAAGGGAGAGCGAGCCGTCCATCTGGCATAAGCTCTGGGAGAAGATCAAGGCGGGCTTCAAGGTGCTTCGCAAGATACTGCTGGTACTGCTGCTCATCGCCGCGGCGGTGTATCTCATCTATACCATCGGCGATACGAAGGACACCGGGGCAAGACACCTGAATTTCGATCAGATCGGATCCGTACAAATCAAATGAACAGTGGGATGAAAAATGAATTTTAATTTGTGGTCAGCGTTTACGCTTTTCCTGAAAAAATGCCAGCGCATTTTTATCGCGCCGATCTCCATGTTCGTGCGCAAAATCACAAGAAAGCTGAACCCTCAGAATATTGTCTCCAAGGTCGCCTCCGATGTGAAGCAGGGCATGAAGGGCATCACGGCAAAGCCAACCTCCATCAAACAGTATTTTCTGATCGGCGACCGGTATGTGGCAAAAAAGCTGGTCTATGCGATCGCACTGGCGGCACTGCTGCTGGCGGCACTGATCATCCGGGTTGGATACCCGTGGTTTGAGCAGAAATATCTCACCAAATCCATGTGGATCTACAGCGAAAAGGTGGAGGGCTATACCGGTAAGGTGAAGCTCTACGATGACACGGCCTTTACCGCGCTGATTTACGAAGGGCCGCTCCTTGACGGTAAGGTGGAAGGCAGCGGAAGCCTGTATGATTATGACGGGAATCCTGTCTATACCGGTGATTTCGCGGCCAATGCCTACTCCGGCAGCGGTACGCTGTTCCGACCGGACGGCAGTGTACTGTATAAAGGCGAATTTGCGGCCAATCTCTATGAGGGCAGCGGTGTCGAGTATTACGAAAACGGCAACGTGCGCTACAGCGGTGCATTTACGGCAGGCACTCCCAATGGAGAGGGCAAGCTTTACAATGAAGCGGGAAGCCTCATCTATGACGGCGAATTTGCCAGTGCAGAGTACAACGGTGAAGGCAAGCTGTACGATGATGCCGGCAAGCTTCTCTATGAGGGCGGCTTTGCAAACGGTTCCTACAATGGTACGGGAAAGCTGTATCAGTCCGGCGCACTGCTCTATGAGGGCAGCTTTACAAACGGCCTGTACAGCGGCGACGGCAAGCTCTATGAGGGCGGTGCGCTGTCCTATGCCGGTGGTTTCTCCATGGGAGAACCCCACGGAATCGGCACATTTTACGATAAATCCGGAAAGATTCTGTCAAACGGCGAGATCGCGGATGGCAAGGTCGTTACCGGAACCGTGACGCTGTTCAACAAAAACGGCAGTTACCAGTATGTCGGCTCTGTCGAAGGCGGCGAATATCACGGTGAAGGCAAACTCTTTGACGATAAGGGCGCACTCCTTTATGAAGGCAGCTTCGCCAACGGCGAGTATGACGGAAGCGGCCGCACCTACAAGAACGGTAAGGTGGAATACATCGGCGATTTTGCTGGCGGCGTATATGATGGCAGCGGCAAGCTCTACAGCGGCACGTCCCTCATCTATGACGGCGGCTTCACCGACGGGCTTTACAACGGCGACGGACGGCTCTATGAAAACGGACAGCTGACCTATTCGGGCACCTTCTCCATGGGTATCCCGCAGGGAAGCGGCACCTTCTACGATCCGACCGGCGATGTGGTATCCGACGGCATCGTGGGCAGCGGCGATGTGGTGACCGGCTCGGTCACGCTTTACAATGCCAACGGTACCGTGCTTTATTCCGGTACGGTGGAGAATCGTCTCTATCACGGCGAGGGCAAGCTGTACGATGCATCGGGCAAGCTCATCTATGAGGGAATGTTTGAGGAAGGCGAATACAGCGGCACGGGCAAATCCTATAAAAACGATGTGCTGGTGTATGAGGGCGAATTCCGCGACGGACTGCGCCACGGTGCCGGCATCGAATATTCCGCTGACGGCAAGCTTCACTATGAGGGCGGATTTGCATCTGACCAGTATCACGGCGATGGAACGCTCTACTCCTCGGATGGCATAACGCCTGCCTACACCGGAAGCTTCGCGGCCGGAAAATATCACGGCGAGGGCAGACTTGCCAGCGGAAACACCGTCTATGAGGGCGGATTTGCTTCGGGCAAATACGACGGCGAGGGCAAGCTCACCGAGCGCGGAAAGCCGGTCTATGAGGGCGGCTTCTCGAACGGTATGTATCACGGCGAAGGCAAACGCTATGAGAACGGCGTGCTGGTCTATGAAGGCGGCTTTTCCAATAATGTTGCCGAGGGCGAGGGCACGCTCTATGACACAGCCGGCAATATTCTCTGCGATGGCACGTTCCGTGCGGGCTATGTCACCGACGGCTATGCTACGATCTGGAATGAAAATGGTGTTCTTACTTACCGCGGTACACTGGCCGGCAGTCTCTATGAAGGCAGTGGTACGCTTTATGACGGCGAGACGGGCGCGCTCATCTACGAGGGCCTGTTTTCCGGCGGTAAATACAACGGTGCAGGCAAGCTCTATGAGGCGGGCGAGCTGCTCTATGAAGGCGGCTTTGCAAACGGCCTGTATGAGGGCGAAGGCAAGCTGTATCATCACGGCAAGCTGCTGTATGCCGGTAGCTTTGCATCCGGTAGGAAGGAAGGCCAGGGCACGCAGTATTACGACAACGGCGGCATCAAGTATATGGGCACATTCCATGCGGATGTGTATCAGGGCGACGGCGTAAGTCTGGATAAAAACGGCAGCGTGATGGAATATCATATCCCTCACGATGCGGCGACCTGCGACTGTCCGTTCTGCTGCGAGTGCGGCGAATGCCATTGTGAGGGCGATGAAAGCTGTACCTGTCCGCCGGAAGCACATTGATAAAACGGAGGAAAACATATGGCTGGCTATGGTATCATATCCGATGTGAGCGAGGCGATCATCCGGATTCTGCGGGAGGGAATGGTGCCCGATATCATTCAGGGAAGCGAAGGGATCGGTATGTGCCATCCCAGCGACAAGGGTGATATTTCGCTTGGCATCTACCTTTACGATATCAAGCGCAACATCGATATTATCCCGACGGATAAGGTTCCCGTCGGTGCGGGCAAGCTCCGGAATCCCCCGCTGTTTGTGGATCTTTACTATATGATCACCGCATATTCCATGAGCGACATCAAATTCCGGACGCTGGAGGAGGCGAAGATTCTCGGACGCGCTATGCAGCTGCTGCAGAGCCGCTCCACGCTGAAGGGCGACATACTCGGCAAATCCGCGGCGGAGCTGACCCATATCCCGCGCATTGAGCTGCTGGATCTGGAATCGGAAGAAAAGACCCGCATCTGGAACATTCCCGATACGCCCTACAAGCTCTCACTCTTTTACAAGGTCTACCCCATCGAAATCGATTCGCTGACCGTGTCCGATGTGACAAGAGTAACCACAGCAGATTTCACCATCGAAGAAAAAACGCAGTAACCTACAGGAGGTACACGGATTATGGATAAGCTCGGTGTATGCACATCCAGACACGTTCGCACTGTGTCACTGGTCGTTACGCTTATCGATGATTTCACAGGACGCACCATCACCGGAAGCAATGCGCGGGTGTGGATCGACGGCGCGAAACCGCCGATCAAAAAAGCCGAGGGCTGGAACGTATTCGTGAATCTTCCTGCGGGCGAGCATACCATTCACGCGGAGGGCGGATTTTACAACAAAACCGCTTTTGTGTGCCGTGTTTTCGACGGCACATATACCGCCATCAAGCTGCGGCTGACACCCAGCAAAAATGCCCCCCTTGCTTCCGACGCGGCCAGCGTGGAGGGAAAAACACTGCCGGGCGGCATGGTTTGGCTCCGTCCCGACGATCGTGCGCTGTCCTATAAGCTGCTCACCGATGCCAAGGCGGGGGAGCAGTGCGTAGGTATCTACCATCCCGACGGCATTGACATCGAGGGCAAGCTGTTCTGCATCAGAAGCGGCGACGATGAGGAATACGTGAGAGTGTGCCGCGCCGATGCAGACGGACAGGTCGGATATCGGCTGGATATGCCGCTTTCACGGGATTATCCGAAGATCGGAACGCTGGTGTATCCGGTCAGCGAATGCTGTGCCGGTGAGCGGGGAGAGTTTTTTATCCCTATCCGCAGCCTTCCCGACCGCGGGACGGTATTTATCTGCCGGCTGGCTGATGGAAAAGTGCGCGAGCTCACATTGGCACCGGGCCGCAGAATCAGACTGGAGGATTAAAATGGGTTTTGCAGTATGCGGCGGCGCACAGCTCATGTGCTCCTTCGGCATGGCGCCGTCGGTGTTCAATGTGCTGCCGATGAATCGGGTCATGACCTCCATGCCCATCGCCAATATCATGGATAATAAGCCCATGGTCAACATCATGCCCTTCGGAATGTGTACATCCATGGCCAATCCTACGGTGGCATCCGCAACAGCGGCGGCACTTGGCGTGCTGACTCCATGCCCGTGTATGCCGGTGATTGCCGCACCGTGGGCACCCGGCTCTCCCACTGTACTTGTAGGCGGACAGCCGGCACTGAACAACACCTGCAAGCTCATGTGCAACTGGGGCGGCGTGATTCAGATAACCAATCCCGGCACCACCAATATTCAGGTGCCGTAATCATAGAAAGGATACCATCCATGCTTCTGGGACACAATACAAAACGAAACAGTTCACATGAGATCATGGCAGCGGTCATCAGCATCGGTGCGATGGATCTTGCGGAACTTGTGCCGAAAACCACCGGAGAAGGGCTGTTTGGCTATGTAAACGATCTGCTTGCGATCATCGGCCCAGCCACTGAGGAATACCGGGGCAAGCTGTCCGGCATCTCGGACAGCGGCATCACGGCGGTATTTTCCGAAAGCTGTGAGGATGCACTGATGAGTTCTGTCACCATCTGTCAGCGCATTGCCGGCAATACGAATGAGTTTTTCGATTTCTCCGACTTCACGGTCGGCCTGAGCTACGGCGCGGTCTATACCGATCAGGTGGGTTACGGCAGCTTCCGTGTTCCGCTGACCATTTCGGAATGCACCCGCACTGCAAACAAGCTCCAGACCATCGCGAAAAGATTCAGCGCACATATTCTGGTGACAGAAACGGCTGCAGCACAGATCCCAGACTTTTTCCAGAAATTCAACAGCCGCTGCCTCGGAAGCATTCTGAAGGATGAGGGCGATTCCCAGCTCATCTATGACGTGTTTGACGGCGACCCCATTGAGATAAAAAATTCCAAGCGGCGCAGCAAGCTCTTTTTTGAAACAGGCGTGAAGCTGTTCGGCGAGAAAAAATATGATATAGCCCGCTCCTATTTCATCGAGCTGATCAAAACGGACCGGGGCGATCTTGCGGCGAAAGAGTTTCTGTATGCCTGCGACCGTAATATGAACGGGGTGACTCAATGAACGAGAAAAAACGCAGAACGCTCAGTTCAAAAATTATTCTGATGTTTCTGATCCTGCTGGTCATTGTCATGGTCGCCATCGGCTTTGTTACATACCGGATCAGCTACACCTCTGTGCTGGACAACTACAATTTTATCGGTGAAAGCGCCGGCAAGCTGGCATCCGATATCATCGATACCGACCGCATCGACGACTGGCTGGAAAACGGAGCGGATGAGCATTACGATGAGACGGATCTGCTGCTCACCGAGATCAAGCGCGCCTACGGGCTGAGCTATCTCTATGCCTCCGTCCCCTGCTTTGATGAAAACGGGGAGATGATCAATGACAGTATCTACCTGTTCGATGCCATGTATGAGGGCGAGGATCCCGCCATGTTCGCCGGGCTGGGCGATCATACCGGCGAGGGAGATATGTATGAGACCTGCCGCTACCTTTATGAAAACAATGTCACCATCAAAAGTGATGTCATCACCGAATCGGAATTCGGTTGGCTGCTTTCAGTCTATGTGCCGCTGAGAGATACGGACGGCCTGCCTGTGGGCTGGATCGGCGTGGATATCAACATGACCGATCTTGTAAACAATGTGATGGAGCAGACCCTTCTCACTGTGTCGCTGATCTTTGCTCTCATTACGCTGTTCGCCGTCATCTTTATCATCTATGTGCGGCGCGGCGTGGTCACACCGGTCAAAACGCTTTCCACCCATATGAATCAGTTCGTGACCAATATGAATCAGCTTGACTACAATCCCGCTGATTCCATCAACACCAACGACGAGATCGAGCAGATGGCAGATGACTTCAACAGCATGGCGAAGTCTATCCTCGATTATACATTGAATCTGGAAAAAACCACAGCGGAGAAGGAGCGTATGCGCGCCGATCTCGACGTGGCGGCGCAGATCCGCACCTCGCTGTCCGGTGTGCAGAATTATCCGCCGTTCCCCGACCGCACGGATTTTGAAGTCTGTGCCAGCATGAAAAATACCGTGTTCAACAAGAGCAGCTTCTGCGATTGCTTCTTCACGGATGAAAACCGCCTGTTCCTCATCATTGGCGAATCCACGGGACGCAGCCTTGCATCCATGCTGTCCGCTATGCTCGCATCCACCAATCTCCGCTGCTTTGCCAGACTGGGCTATCAGCCTCACCGTATCGTTTCCGAAGCGAACAATCAGCTGAGCAGCATCTGCAAGGAGGATACGGAGCTGACGGTGCGGGCACTGGTGGCGCAGATCAACCTGAAAACCGGCGTGATGCGCTATGTGAATGCGGGAATGCCGCCGATCCTCCTGAAGGGAACGGGTGAGGGATTTGCGCAGGAATCGAAGCCGGTGGGCTTCCGTCTCGGCGAGATGCCCAATGTGTCCTTCACGCAGGAACGTGTGCGTCTGTCTCAGGGAAATATGCTCCTGCTGACCTCAGAGGGCGTGTCCGGCATGAAAAACGAAAACGGATTGGAGTTCACCACCGCCTATCTGGAATCTGAGATCAACAGCATCGCCGGAAAAATCTACGATCTGCGGGAAATGGTGGACGCACTGGAGGATACTCTGACTGCATTCAGAGGTGAAGCAGAACTGGAAGCGGATACCTCAGTGCTGTTGTTCCGCTACCTCGGCTGATGTGACTGCCTATGAAAATCGAAGCTTTATACGAATCCTATTTTCATCCCGACGATTATCGGAAGCCCTATGCCTCAAATGGCGAATATCTTGCCGATCGGATGCGCTTTCTCGATGTGTGTCTCACCGTTGCCTGCGCAGCGAAGGGCTTGGACGGCGGGGATATTCCCGCTCCGGCAACCGTCGGCTTTGACAAAGGGCTGTCTGTCTCCTCAACGGATCTCTTTTCGATATTGGATCCCGTCAACCGAATCGAGCCGGAGAGCCGCCTCACCCCGGCGGCAAAGGAGCAGGTCGAAAATGCCTATTTCCATGTGGAATGCCGCACCCGCATGACACTGCGGGGAGAGCTTGTGCCATCCTTTGAAGCACTGTCCATGAAGTTTGCGCTGGATGAAGCCGAACGCTTCGCGCTCCTGCTGGCATTTGCACCGGTGTACGACCGCAAATATGAGGCGGCGTTCACCTATCTTCACAACAATTCCACGGATGCACAGCCCACAAGATGGCTGGCTGTCCGGCTGTACCGCCTGCTGTTTGGCATTCTTCCCGACAGCGCGGTTGCCCTGATGGACGGCACATCGCCGGTGACAAGCCTTCTTATCGAGCAGGTGGAAAAATCCGCTCAGCGCAGCACCTCCGCTGAAAAGCTCACCCTGAAAAGCCGTGTCGCATCCTACATTCTTGGCTCAAAAACCATGGAACGAAAGCTGGAAGGCTATGCGGAGATCCTCCGCGCCGACGGCGAGATGCTGCCTGTACGGGAGGCGGAATTCGGTTTTGTGCGGGAATTCTTCCGAAAAAATGCGTTCCGTGATGATGGCGGCTGTGCTGTCATGAATCTGTATGGCCCGGACGGAATCGGACGCCGCTATTTTGCCGCACAGGCCGCGGCAGGCATGGGACTGCCGATCCTGTCGGTGGATATCGGTCGGATCGTTATGCTGGAGGAGCGGGAAATTACACGCTATCTGGAGGCGATCCGGCTGGAAACGGTTCTCACCGGCGCGATCCCGTGCTTCGTCTCCCAGTTCCGGCGGCAGGGCGGCGAGGAAGAATCCAAACTCCGCCGGGATGTCACCGATTCCCGGATGGAATCGGCCGCCGAAACGGTGACGCGGCTGTTCCGGTTCGCATTCTGGGTGACGGAGGAAAGGGAGCAGCTGTTCATCGGCACACGAGCACTGTTTGTCAGCCGTGAGCTTCCCATGCTGAGTGCGGAGGAGCGCAAGATCTTCTGGAATGCGTGGGCGGACAAGGAAGAATTCGCGCCGGAGATCAATCTCGATATCTGCGCGAGCCAGTATATTCTGACACCGCGTGATCTGAAGCGGGTGCTGAAAACCGCATCCGACGCCGCCGGATTCCAGAAATCCCCCATCACACGCGATATCCTCAAGGATGCCATCCGCCAGCATTCAAAAAGTCAGCTGGGACTGTATGCGACGCTTATCAATGCGGTGTTCACATGGGACGATCTGGTGGTCAGCGATGAGCAGAAGCGTCGGATGAAAATGATCTGCGATCAGGTCAGATACCGCCGCATCGTGGGCGAGGAGTGGGGCTTCCGCAAGAAATCCCCCTACGGAAACGGCTTGTGTGCGCTGTTCTACGGCTCTCCCGGCACCGGCAAAACCATGGCTGTGCAGGTCATGGCCAACGAGCTTGGCATTGACCTCTATCGCATCGATCTTTCCCAGCTGGTGAGCAAATACATCGGCGAAACACAGAAAAATATCTCCGAGCTGTTCAATAAAGCGAAAAACATCAATGCTATGCTGTTTTTCGATGAGGCGGATTCCATGTTTGCCAAGCGCTCCGAGGTGAAGGACTCCAATGACCGCTATGCCAATGCGGATACGGCGTTCCTATTACAGAAGCTGGAGGATTATGAGGGCATCACGATCCTCGCCACCAACTATGTCAATAATATCGATGATGCCTTCAAGCGGCGCATCAAATTTATGGTGAATTTCGTCTTTCCTACCGCCGATGTGCGGCTCATGCTCTGGAAAAAAATCGCACCGAAAACTGCGCGGTTCGACGAAGCCATCGACTTTGAATTCTTCGCCGACAGCTTTGAGCTGACGGGAAGCAACATCAAGGAAATTCTCACCAACGCTGCATATCTGGCAGCATCCGAGGCCTCCGGTATCCGAAATCGCCACATCATCGAGGCCATCAAGCTCAATTTCTCGAAATACGGAAAGGTACTGACTGACGATGATTTCGGATATCTCGGTCGGTGAACAAACAGTGAAAGGATGGATTATTATGGCTGAAATCTGGGAAAACAATTATCTTGCATTGCTGGCGGAGGTGATCGGCGCAAAGGCCGATGATTACGGCATCCGCGAGGTTCTTCTGTCCGAGGAGGAGGAGTGTTCGGTTCTGACCCTCATCCCCGATCTGCCGGAGGAGGAGTATCCGGGGGTCGAATTCCGGTTCACCATTGAGCATATTCTCGAAGGAACGGCGCAGCTGCAGATTATGGTATCCATGTATAACGGCGTTCCTGCGGAAAAACTGCCTGAGGCAGAGAAGGTCATTGCGCGGATCAATGAATTCCTGATCCTCGGTCACGCGGCGATTTTCTATGCCGGCGGATTGATCTTCTATTCTCACGCATTCTGCATTGACCGCGATATGCGGATCGATACCGCAACTACGGCGGTGGGCCATACACTGGCGGTGCTTGTTCACACCGTTCCGCAGGTTATGGAAATTCTCTCACCGGTGGTGAACGGCTCGGAGAGTGCCGAGACCGTGATCAGCCGGGGAATTGATCTGATTCAGTAAAGAAGGAGGTAACATCGATGCCGGACGAAAAATTAATTGAGGAAAAATCGAACGTTTCCGATGTACAGCCGGAGCTGCAAGAGCAGCCGGAGCAGCAAGAAAACACAGAACAAGAAAACACCCCTGCCGATCAGCCAGTGGATGATGCCAAGCAGTCGGACAGCACGGATGCTCCAGCCCCCGCAGATCAGACGAAGGAGGATACCTCCGGCGGCGATCCCGAGAAAAAGGACGGAACTCCCGAGGTAAATGCAGCGGCACAGGAGCAAGATGGCAGCGGTAAAGATGGTACTGTTGCAGAAGACGATAAAAAACAGGAAAAAGCGGCCAAGGAGGAAGGTGATGCCAAAGAAGAATCTCCTGGCGAAAAATCCAAGTTGCCGAAGAAAAATACGCCTGAACGCGAGGAGTATCTGCAGACGAAATTCGTAAAAAGCTATAAGGATGCCAAGGCTGAGGAAAAAGCAACAGAGGAAGCACTCCGCAAAGAGCTTGCAGAGGGTGATGCGGCCGGCACAAAGAAAGACGATTCGACAGATAAGGGCAAGAGCGACCCAAAGAATCCGACCAAGGATGATAAGGGTCAAACCGGTCAGCAGGGAACGGGCCAGGCTGCCAAGGAAGAATCCTTTGCTCCGCGTGCAGCATTGGCGGAAGGAACAAAAGAAAGCGATAGCCTCGGCGTGGTGGACGACATCATGGAAGGCCTCGGCACAATTTCCGGTCATGCCGGCGATGCGGGCAATATTGCCGCCGATGTTAAAGATCTGCAGGGTGATGAGGACTCCAATGTTGGCGACATTACAGCGCTCACCAGCGGACTTGCCGGCACAGCCTTAAACGGTTACGGAACGATACGCGGTATCATGAAAACCAATCAGGCGCGCAAAAACGGAAACAGTGTGGGTCTGAAGTCGGGCATCTGGGATAATATGGGCAGCATTCTCAGCCTCGGCGGAGATGTGACCAATGTTGCTTCCGGCATTGCGGGACTTGCCGGAGCAAAATCAGCCGGAGATATCGGAAATGTTGTCGGTGGTTCTCTCGGCGCATTAGGCTCGATCAGCTCCCTTGTGGGCAGCTCTTACCGCGTGACCAAGCACCGTCAGGGCGAGAATAAGCTCAGCGAAATGGCGAAGGGCGTAAAGGATGAAGACCTCGAGAAGTCAAGCGGAAGCCTGCGCGATAAGGGAAAATCACTGAAAAAGCTGGATAAAAATGCAACGGCTGATGATAAAGCTGCGGCACGGGCATCGCTGAATGACTATGATAAGGCACGCAGAGCGCGCAACTCCCTCAAGGCGCGAAAATTTGCGGCAGAAATGGCAAGCGATCAGGCGCACCATGAACGCAAGAAGGACCGCTGGGATATTCTGCAGAATCTCTCCGGCATGATGTCCGGTCTGGCGGGAATTGGCGGCGGTATTGCCGGAATGCTCGGTTCAAGCGTTGGAAAGCTGATTCAGACAGTCGCTTCCGCGGCAATCAATATCATCGGTACGGTTGCAAAGACAAAGAATTTTGCCAGCGATAAGAAGCATGATTCCTCGCACAAAGAAAAATTTGTCGCACAATACATGGCCCGCAAGCGTGAAGCGATCATGCAGGAGGCCAACACCTCCGATGTCCCCGAGGAGGATAAGATCACTGCCGGTGAAGCGGAAAATATCGTTCTTGCGCGGCTTGACAGCGATAAGATCACGGTCGATAAGCTGTCCGGCGAAAGTCAGCTGGCAGCCAACAAGGATGCCGTTTTCAAGATTCTGTGCGAAAAGCGGGCGGAGAATATCCATCAGGCTGACGATGAGACCCGCACGGAGATTCTCACTGCCATGGGTCTTGATCCGAAGAAGGCGACCAAGCAGGCCATCATTGAGGCACTGGGCGGCTGATGCGTTTACAGGATTATTATACCCCGACGGAAAAGCTCGCCGTCATCATACCGAAATCAGGATTTGTCCGCCGCGCCCGTCACGGCGGACATTCTCCCCTTATCCTTCTCAACGGCTGTGCGGGACTGGGCAAAACCGTGTATCTCGCCGAGCTGGCGGAGGATTGGGGCGCACCGGCTGTGTATGTGAGCATCCGCCCGGAGGATAACGATGCGGAGATGCTGACGGCGCATCTGTGGCGTGCTCTTGTTCTGGCGGGCGGGGAAGATACAATCGGTGATGCGGAAATATCGGCAGCTCAGTTGGCGGGACAATTTGTCAGAGTGGTCAGCGAGGGCGGATTTGCACTGCTTGTGGATAACATCGACCGACTCACCTCCGCCGATGCCATTGCTGTGATGGAGCGGATCGTCGAACCGGCGGCGTGCGGCCATTACCGTGCGGCATTTGCCGGACGGCGCGCGCCGGAATTTCTGCTGCGCCATATCATCGGCGACACCTGTCTTGAGCTGACGGCGCGGGAGCTTCTTTTCACAATGGCGGAAACGGCGGAAAACATCCGGCTTCAGCTTCCGCCCGACAATGCGGTGCTGAGTATCGATTCAGGTCTGCCGATATCCGCTGCCGTGGAATCTCTCCACACATTTGCGGGCGGATGGCCGGCTGCCGAGACGATGATCCTGCGGGAAATCGCCCGCTCACCGGGACACGAGCTGGATCTTGCTACGGCGGCAGAGCGTTCCCATTTGCGGGCATTTATCGATTATCACATTCTCCGTGAGCTTGATTGCGGGACGGCGGATTATATGAAGCGCACGGCCTTTCTGCGGCAGTGTGGGGAATCGCTCAGCCGGGCGGTGCTTCACGATGCGGCAGCCGGGGAAAAGCTGGCGTATCTCTCCTCCCGTCAGCTTCTCGTCAAGCCGGACAACGGCGCGGATTATCCCGAATATTCGCCCGCCGTGCGTCAGGCGTTGTCGGGGATGCTGAGCTTCGATGAGCGGCGCAGGCTCACGGAGGATGCGGTCAGCTTTTATGCGGCGGATGGACGGATTGCCGAAGCGGTGTCGCTTCTCGGCGAGAGCGGCGATGCGGAGACAGTGGAGCGCATCCTGAGCCGATTCGGCGGAAGACTTATCGAAAACAGAGAGTTTGAACTGATCGGCTACTGCGCGGAGATCATCAGCCGCTGGCATATACCGCAGGATGCGGAAGTATTGGGCGTTCTCGCGCAATACTATTATTACAGTGAGCAGTATGACGAGATGGAGCGGGCACTGAATGCGGCGGACAGCACCTTCGGCAAGGAAAACACTTACAGCGCATACCGCGGACTGTACAACGGTCTGCTGAAATATGATAAAAATCCCGAGCTGTATGCGGATATTGTGCGCAGAAGCGCGGCATATCTGCAGAAGAATCATCAGCGGATGCCATATCTTACTTCCGATGGGGCAGAGAAGCTGGAGGCCATCCTGCACCGTGCATCACCGGCGGATGAAATGCCGCTCCGGGTGAGGCGGTTCGGCGATTTTACCGTGATGCTCCCCGATGAGACAACATTGGCATGGCGCACGAAAAAAGCAGGGGAGTTTATGGCCTATATGCTGGAGCGATGCGGAAGGCCGGTGGAGCGCGACCGGCTGCTGGATGTGCTTTGGCGGGACAATATGCCAGCCAATCCGGTGGCGATGCTTCATAACATTATCTACAGCCTGCGCCGGGAGCTTACGGCGCCCACGCTCAGCGGATTCATCACCTATAAGGACAAGTGCTATGCCCTGGATCTGACCCTTGTACGGGATGCGGATGAGGATATTTTCACTGCCTGCAAAGCAGTGGCGGAGGGCGGTATTTCCGGACTTCTGCCGCATCAGGAGCTGTTTTCGACCTATTGGGGAAAATATCTTCCCGGCATCGACAGCGAATGGGTGACGGAGCTGAGAGAGCATTATGACAAGCTGTATGTGGACGGCTGTCTCATGCTGGCGGCACACGCGCATGACGGCGGCGCATTCACAAGGGAGCTTGCACTTTTGAAAAATGCAGCTGCCATCGATCCCTATTCCGAGCGAATCACGCGGGAGATCATCTATTGCCAGATCGCGCTGGGGTATCCCAACAAGGCCAAGGCGAAGTTTGATGAATACTGCGCCCTCATTGACGAAGAGCTGGGCATCGAGCCGAGCAAATGGCTGAAGAAGGAATTTCTTGCCTGCTTCTCGGAAAATCGTTTGTAAGGTAATACTGCCATGAATCAATCGTACCTGAAAATTCTCACCGCGGTGAGAGAATTTGTCACAGACTTCCGCAGAGAGGGCTATGACATAAAAAAATCCAATACGCTGGCGGCATTTTTGTCAGAAGCGAATACACTGCCAATCGGCACGCTGTTTAACACCTTTCCATGCCATCCGTTTGAGAAGATCGCCGTGGCATTGGGGCTTGCAGTGCTGACGGATGCGGAGACGGCGGCCATTCTGCGGGCGCAGTTTGACTGCCCGCCGGAATGTGTCACACCGCAGGCTTTGAGTGCCATGATTCTCGGTGGGGATACCGCATCCTGCGTGACGTTTTTCTCGCCGGACGGTATGCTTGCCCGCCTGTTTGACGGCACGGCTCCGACTTTTCATGCGCCCATGCGCCTGAAGCCTTCCATTTTCCGGTATCTACTGGATTCTGACGGTGAGCCGCTGGTTCGCCTTCCGGCAGCCGATGGCGCAGACGAATATCTTTCCGGCGCAGTTGATGCCATCGCCGGTGCGCTTTCTCATGCGGACGGCACGATCCCCATGATCGTCAACATCAACGGTGTGTCAGGCTCCGGGCGAAAAACAGCGCTGAGCCTCGCCGCATCGGGCTGCGGCATGGCATTTGCGGCGGCGGACAGAAGTCTCACCGCCGACGAAAATTCCACACTGCTTGCGCTGATGGATGCCTATCCGCTGATTTTTGCGGATGAAAAGACAGAGCCGGCAAAGATTGCGGCACTGGCGGAGGAAAATTCCGTGGCCGTCGTGATCTCGGAGACACCGCTGTCATCCGACGATTTTGCGGCTGATCTTGTGAGCATTGCCATTCCCATGCCGTCCATTGCGGAGCAGAGCGGGATATGGCTGCGAAAAAGCCGGGCATATTCTGTTGCACCGGACGTGGATTTTCGCGAAATTGCCATGGAATTCAATCTGCCGCCCGGCGGTATCGACAAGGCCTTCCGCTATGCGGCAATGTCGGCACAGGGCGAAATGCTCACCGCCGCTCATATCAAGGACGGCTGTTATCGCTCCGTCGGCTCATACATGGGCGGCAGAGCAGTGCAGGTGAACTGCGCCTTTTCGTGGGATGATCTCGTTCTGCCCGCATACAGCAAGAAGCTCCTGCGCACGGCCTGCGACTATGTACGGTGCGGATGTACTGTCTACGAAAAATGGGGATTCGGCGGGATGCTTCCCTATGGACGAGGCGCATCCATGATCTTCACCGGCCCTCCCGGCACCGGCAAAACCATGGCCGCGCAGGTGGTGGCAGGCGAGTTGGGGCTGGCACTGTACAAGGTGAATCTTGCTTCGGTTGTCAGCAAATACATCGGCGAGACGGAGAAAAATCTGAACGACATCTTCGAGCGCGCCAGAAAAAGCCGCGTGGTGCTGTTTTTCGATGAAGCGGACGTGCTGTTCGGCAAGCGTACGGAGGTCAAGGATTCCAACGACAAATACAGCAACATGGAAGCGGCATTCCTTCTTCAGAAAATCGAAGAATACACCGGTGTCGCCATTCTCGCTACCAACTTTGTGCAGAATTTCGACGAAGCCTTCAAACGGCGCATGAAATTTCTCGTGGAGTTCCCGTTCCCCGGGAAGTCACAGCGTGCCGAAATATGGCGGCGCGTATTTCCGCCGGAAGCACCGGTTGGAACGCTGGATTACGATTATCTGGTGGAAAACTTCGAGCTTTCCGGCAGCAACATCAAAAACATCGCCGTCCACAGCGCATTTCTTGCGGCATCGGCGGGTGATGATGTGATCGGAATGAAGCATATCGTGGCCGCGCTGAAAAATGAATTTTCCAAGAGCGGCAAGTCCTTCACCAAGGCAGAAGCAGGCGAATACTGCTTCTATCTGGACGATTGACGGGAGGTGCGGCATGGATTATGACCGTTTCCGGCATGATGAGATGCCGGGAAACCGTTCCGAAGCGGTAATGCATGAGAGTGCGGCTCATGAACGCGGAAGCTATGACAAGCGTGTGGGCGGCTATACGCCGAATCCGGCGGAGCGCGAGACACGCGGAGAGCCGCGTGAGCTGTTTTCCATGAAGAATTCCTACAACGATCTGTCTGTCGGCGCGGATAAGCAGGGAAGCATGATGCTGACCGGCTCGGCAGTGCGCCGTCACAACAGCCCGTCGCTTGAAAATGAAGAGAAGCAGGTGGAGGGCAGTCGCCGCAAAAAACATCCGAACAATGCAGGCGAGCTGTACACCAATCCCGCAAATCCCGACAAAAGTGCGGTCGCTTACCGCGTTGACCGGAAAGTGCCGGAGAAAAAGATTCTGAAAAAGCTTCGGGAAAGTGCAAAACGGCACGACCTCGGCACCTTCAACGAAACAATGCCGTTTATCGATGTGAAGGAGAACGAGGATACGCTTCAGGAGCTTCGCCGTGAGCGGGTATCGGAGGTAGAAAAGCAGGCACTGGAAAAGACGATCCGCGACAAAAAAGGCATGGAGCGCAAATTTCTCGAAAAGCTGCGTTTTGCCCGAAAAAAACTGCTGTCCACCGATCTTGATGAACTGCGCGCCATGCTGTTTTCCGTCGATGGGGAGCCGCTCATGCAAAAAGTCACGCCTGTTCCCGAGGAGGATGACGGCGAGGATGAGGCGGACGATGAGAATGAGCAGTGATTGTATAGTATTTTGTATAGAGTTTTGATGATAACAAAGGTATATAATAATATCATCCAAATATCACGCATGACGTGAAATACAATACCAAAGGAGGGAGCGTTTTTCATCCTGAGCGATGGAAAACCAATCTTATGGCTGAATATTTATCTCCCGGCGTTTATGTCGAAGAATTTGAATCCGGCGGAAAGCCCATGGAGGGTGTCGGAACAAGCACGGCAGGCTTTGTAGGTCTGGCTGAAAAGGGCCCGATCAGCGGCGTTCCGCAGCTGGTTACCAACTTTGCCGATTTCAAGCGCACCTACGGCGGTTTCCTCTCCGAGAATGAGTTCGGCGAGTACCGTTTCCTCGCATACGCAGTTGAGCATTTCTTCCTCAACGGCGGCTCCCGCGCATACATCGCCCGCGTTGCTCCCGCAAGCGCAAAGTGTGCCGAAGCAAGCATCGCAGGTCTCTCCTTCACCGCAAAGAACCCCGGCGTATGGGGCGACAGCATCGGCGTTAAGATCACCGCTTCCTCCAAGGCCAAGACCCAGGCTCTGGAAAAGCTGGAAGACAAGAAGTACCGCGTGAAGAATGCGGCAGGCTTCAACCCCGGCGATATCGTAGCATACGCTGAGGGCGACACCGTTGTTTACAACAAGGTCGAGAAGAATCAGGACAACATCCTGACCTTTGCTGAGGATTTCGCAGCAGATATCATCGATACCAACCTGCTTCCCATTAAGGTCATCACCACCTGCGAGCTTTCTCTTGAGATCAAGTACGCGGATACTGTGGAAGCATATGAGAATGTATCCTTCAACATCGAGGCTGCCAACCATATCTCCAAGAAGACCGCAAAGAGCGAGCTTGTTGAGATCGCATACAACGGCGACGATGCCATTATCGCTCCCTATGCAGCACTCGGCAATCCCGATGCAGCTTTCGTGAGCGCTGAATTCACCGGCGGCTCCAACGGTGCAGCTTCTGACCTTTCCGCAGGCGACTTTATCGGCGTTGACAACGGTGCAGGCAACCGTACCGGTATCCAGGCGTTCCTTGACAACGACGTCGTTTCCATCATGGCAGTTCCCGGCGTGACTGACCCCAATGTTCAGCTGACGCTGGTTGCTCACTGTGAGAATCTCGCAAGCAGATTCGCAGTTCTCGATGTTCCGAGAAATGCAAAGAAGACCGACGAGATCATCGCTCACCGCGACATTTTCTCCTCCAGCTATGCGGCTCTGTATCATCCGTGGCTGCAGGTCTTCGATCCGCTGGATAAGAAGAATATCGCCATTCCGCCGTCCGGCTCCATTATGGGTATCTATGCAAGAAGCGACAACACCCGCGGCGTTCACAAGGCTCCCGCAAACGAAGTTGTACGTGCCTGCGTAGGTCTGGATGTTGCATTCAATAAGGGCGAGCAGGATATCCTCAACCCGAAGGGCATCAATCTTATCCGTTCCTTCCCGGGTCAGGGCATCCGTGTATGGGGCGCAAGAACCGTGTCCGGCGATCCCAGCTGGAAGTATGTCAACGTCCGCCGTCTGTTCATCTTCATTGAGGAGACCATCAAGGCGAACACCAACTGGGCAGTATTTGAACCCAACGATGAGGCACTTTGGACGAGAGTTCAGAGAACCATCAGCGTATTCCTGACCGGTATGTGGAGAAACGGCTCGTTGGCCGGCAGCTCCTCCGATGAAGCATTCTTCGTCAATATCGGCCGCAATACCATGAGCCAGGATGATATCGACAACGGCAGACTCGTCTGCGTCATCGGTGTCGCACCCGTGAAGCCTGCTGAATTCGTAATCTTCAGAATTACGCAGAAGACCGGCGACGCTGAATAAGTCCAAGTAACAGAACAATATCGAAAGGGGAAAAATTATGGCTTACCCGCATACCAGATTCAGATATAAGGTTGAGATCGAGGGTCTTGACGCAGGTGGATTCTCCGAAGTTACCGGCTTTGACGCATCCATCGATGTTGTAGAATACAGAGAGGGTGACATGGTCACCACGCCTCAGAAGGTGCCGGGACTGAAGAAGTACGGCAATATCACGCTGAAGCAGGGTC
>SVSO01000295.1 GCA_015064195.1 Oscillospiraceae bacterium | reverse complement strand
CATCAACACATAAAGAAAGGCAACGACATGAAGCTTGTAACCTTGACCCTCAACCCCGCATTCGACATCCACTGCGAGATCGGCCGATTTTTGCCGGAGCGGGAGAATCTCATCGCCGCCGAACGCCGTGACATTGGCGGCAAGGGCATCAATATTTCCCGCGCGCTCTGCGAAAACGGCATCGCAAACTGCGCGCTCGTGGTGCTGGGCGATGAAAACGCCGACACATTCCGCCGCGGCATGGATGCGGTGGGGCTGATCGATCGCCGCGAGCTGACCATCCCCGGCCGTATTCGCGAAAATATCACCATCCATCCCGATTCCGGCAGCGAAACACGCATCAGCTTCAAGGGATTTTCCGCCGATGCTTCCCTTCTTTCGCGCACGCTTTCCCTGATCGCGCCGGATTCCGATACCCTTGTCACCTTCACCGGCAGTCTGCCCGGCGGCGTTCCGGCATCGGCGGCTGAGGAATTTCTCGCGTCCCTGAAGCGTGCCGGTGTGCGCATCGTCATCGACTCCAAATCCATCCCCCTCGACCTGCTCCGCCGTCTGCGGCCGTGGCTCATCAAGCCGAATGCAGAGGAGATCGAGGCTTATCTCGGCGTGCGCGGTGAGGAGGAGCTCATCCGGGCGGCGGCATCGCTCCACGGGTACGGCATCGAAAACGCGCTTATCAGCCTCGGCGGTGACGGCGCAATTCTCGCCTGCGGGGAGGGCATTTTCCGCGCCCGTCCGCCGAAGATCGACGCGGTTTCCACCATCGGCGCGGGGGATTCCATGATCGCCGGATTCATCGCTGTCAACGGGGATGCGCCCGCCAGACTGCGCCGCGCCATCGCTTACGGAAGCGCCGCCTGTCTGCGGGAGGGCACGAATCCGCCTCTCGCCGCCGACATCGCACGAATCGAGGCGCAGGTGGAGATCACGCGGCTGGGATAACACAAAATGGATTTTCTGCGGCTGCTATCTCATCGACAGCACGGCATTGATCCCGGCGAAAAAGAAGCACTGAGCCGCAACGATTCTTCTCATCTGAAAAATACCATGAAAACGGTCGGCATCACGCCGGCCGTTTTTTGTCAATGTGCGTTTTTCTAAAAATCATGCGCGAAAAATACATTTACAAATGGCTCCGGCTGTGGTATACTGTAATCAACAACTTCTGCGGAGGATTCTTATGGAAATTACCGGCCTTATTCTCAATTACAAACGCTTCGCCGTTCACGACGGTGACGGCATCCGCACCACCCTGTTTCTCAAGGGATGCCCCCTCGCCTGCAAATGGTGCCACAATCCCGAGGGCATCGGACGTTCGCCGGAGCTTGCTTATATCGCTCACAAATGCGTGGGCTGCGGCGAATGCGCGGCAGTCTGCCCCTCCGGCTCCCACGAAATGGAGGGCGGACATCGCTTCCTCCGCGAGAACTGCACCGCCTGCGGAAGCTGTGCCGATGTCTGCCTTGGTGAAGCACTCCAGCTGTACGGACGGCGGATCAGCGCATCGGATGCGGCAGAGGAGCTGTGTCAGGATGAGACATTTTTTACCGAATCGGGCGGCGGCATCACCCTGTCCGGCGGCGAACCCCTTCTCCAGCCCGATTTCACTGCCGAAGTGTTCCGTCTCGTCAAAGTGCGCGGCATCCGCACCGCTCTTGACACCTGCGGACTGGCTTCCCGTGAGGCCATCGACAAGGTTCTGCCCTATACCGACAAGGTGCTGTTCGACGTGAAAGCCGCCTCCTCCGCCACCCATGAAGCCTTCACCGGCTGTAAAAATGAGCGCATTCTCGAAAATCTCCGCTACATCGACAGCCGCGGCGTGCCAATCGAGATCCGCATTCCTCTCGTCCCCGGCGTCAATGACGGTGAGATCGACGAGATCGGCAGAATTCTCGCTCCCCTCAAATCGATAACCGCAGTCCGTGTGCTGGCTTATCACGGTTATGCGGCCTCCAAATACGAATCTCTCGGCATGAGCTATCCCGGCGCTGATCTTGTTCCGCCGTCGCAGGCCATCCTCGATGCGGCGGAATCAGCCCTCACCGCTCACGGACTCACTGTTATCATGCCAGACAGAAAGGAATGATTCTATGCTTCCTTACACCTTTCATACTGACCGCGAGACCATCCGGAAGTATCGGGACAATCCCGAATATCTGATGGACACCGGACTTTCCGCCGCAGAACTTTCTGAAAAATGCGACGAGATCGAAGCCGATGTAAAAAAATCCCTCACCCTGCGAAATGCGGAAATACTGGCGTTCATCCTCGACAACGCCCGCCTTGAGGTCTGCCCCTACGATCTGTTTGCCGACCGCATGGACCATGACAATATCTTCATAAAGCTCCGCAGTCGCCGCCGTGCCATTTACCGCGAGGTTTCCGGTGATGTGCTGGCGGAGACGGACATCGGCCATGAAACCGCCGCTTACACCGGTGACGACGATTTTGGACACACCACTCCCGATTGGCCGGACATTCTGCGCCTCGGCGTGCCGGGGATCATCGCCCGCCTTGAGGACGCGCTGTCTCATGCCGATGATGCATCCCGTGAATTTTTCGCCGCATCGCTGACGGTGTGGCAGGCATTCCGCCGGCTGATCCTCCGATTTGCCGATGCGGAGGCGCGATTTGCCGCCGATCATCCGGTTGCCGCCATGGCAGAGAAAAATTTCCGCGCCATTGCTGACCGTGCGCCGGAAACGCTTGCACAGGCGCTGACCCTCATCGCGCTGGTCTATCGCACCCAGACACACGTGGAAGGCATCAATGTGCGCTCGCTGGGACGGCTGGATGTGCAGTGCGCGCCCTATCTCACCGATGATATCCGCGAAATGGAGGAAACACTGCGCTATTTCATCGACCGCATGAACGACCGCTTTGTGCCGGCCAATATCCCCATCACCCTCTGCGGTGAAGATATCGCCGGGGACAAAGATTGTCTCGATTTTGTGCTGATTTTCCTGAAAATTTACGGCGAGCTTGCCAATGTCAGCCCCAAGCTGCAGATCCGCGTGGGCGATCACACCCCCGCCGTCATCATCGAAACCGTTTGTCGGCTCATCCGGAGCGGCTGCAACAGTCTGCTGTTCTGTAATGACAACGTGGTAACAGCCGCCCTCATCCGCAACGGTCACACGCCTGAGGATGCCATGAATTACGTCATGATCGGCTGTTACGAGCCGGCATCCATGGGACGGGAGATCTCCTGCACCACGAATGGCCGGGTGAGCCTCCCCATGGCGGTGGAATGTGCGCTGAACGGCGGCCGAACCATGCTGAGCGATCGTCCTGTGGGCCTTGAATGCGCGGAGGATTTCGCCGATTTCGATGCATTTTTTGCCGAAGTAAAGCGGCAGGCGGCACATTTTGCCGAGCAGTCCATGCGCCGCACCGCCGCCATGGAGCGGCTTTATCCGAGCGTCTGCACGTCGCCCTTTTTCTCCGGCGGCATGGCGGACTGCCTTGCCAGCGGCCGGGACGTTTATGCCGGCGGTCTGACCTACAACCATTCCTCTGTCAACATCATCGGCATCGCCACCGCCGCCGATTCGCTGGCGGCGATCCGCAAGCTGGTGTACGAGGACGGCTCCCACACGCTGGCCGAAGTGCGGGA
>SVSO01000294.1 GCA_015064195.1 Oscillospiraceae bacterium | reverse complement strand
AGGAAGCCGAACGGCTCCGCGGCGCTGGCATACTGGAACTCCACGCAGCTGATGAGCACCAACTTTGAATCGACCATCAGCTTCAATGTAACCGCCGTCAAGGGCGAGCCGCGCATTGTGGATCTGCTTTCCGGTAAGATCTACGCGATCCCGGAAACGATGATCGAGCAGAAGGGCACGGGCTATGTGATCAAGAACGTGCCGATCACGGATTATCCGCTGCTGCTCACGTTTGGCGATTTTGCGGAATAAGGTTTGTTATAAAATGCATTGCCTGCCCGAAAGGGCAGGCAATTTCGTTATTTGCTGGTTTCACGATGCTGTTTGCGCCAGATGGTCGGTGATATACCGGATGCAGAGCGGAAGACAGCACTGAAATAATAGGAGCTGGAAAAGCCACAGGATGCTGCAATATCCGAAATCTGCATCTCTGATTCGGCAAGCAGCTCCCGTGCCTCCGAAAGACGGAGTTCCTGCAGATATTGCGATGGAGAAACACGATAGAATTCGCGGAACAGCCGTCGGAAATAGCCCTCACTGATTCCTGCATTGGCGGCAATGCGTGCGATGGTCAATGTGGAATCCTGATAATGTGACTCCATCCAACCGACCGCAGCCTGAAGCAGTCTTGCTTTTTCGCTGGGCATGTACTTGCGGCGTTCAGATTGGATCAATGTCATGAAAATGCCGGAGAGGGTGATGCGGCAGGCAAGAAGGTACAGTGTTTCTTTCGTGAAGTATATATTCCGCAGCTTCCAGAACGTTTCCAGCAGCTGCTCTCGGCTGTTGGACATACACAGGCCGGTGCAAAAAGCATTTCGATGGGATTCATTCAGCTTGAAATTCACATAGATATACGAAAACTCTTCCGCCGGATCAACGTCAATTTCATAGCATTCACCCTCGGCAAGATAGAAAATATCATCGGCTGCGGCTGCGAAGCGGCCGTTTTTCGTTGTGTAGACCGACTTACCGGACAGTACATAAACAAAGCAGCTTGAAGAGCGGTTTATGATGTGGTAATACCGTTTGGTGTGCGTATCCTGATGGACTCGCAGAATCTGATCGATGGCAATATCATCGGGAATATTGACTGTGAACATGACATTCACCTCCTTTGCTCTGATTCAATTATAGTATGTGAAGTGAAAATTGTCAATCCTTTTGCAGAAAAACAGGTTCGAAAATCTTAAACGGTGCGTTCAATGTATTTACAGCCGCACAGAGATTTGTTATACTATAATTAAAATGCTGAAAGGAATTCGAATCAAATGAAAAACTGTAAAACGATGACGCTGCTGCTTCTCTGCGCAGCATTGCTCGCCGCCTGCGGCGAATCCGATGGGGAGACCTCCAATACAACTGCTGCCGATACTCCCGGAACCGAAACGACCGCCGAGCTGACCGATGGACTGACGGGGTATGATTTTGATGGCAGAACCTTTAAGATTGTTAACAGTGCTGATCAACTTGGCAGTGCATGGCCGTACGATGTGGAGGAAGCAAACGGCGACATCCTCAACGACAAGGTCTATGTACGCAATGCAGCGGTTGAGGAGCGTTTTAACGTTGTGCTGGAATATTACAATGTGGGCGGCACCGGCGGAGAGGTGCCAAGCGCGTTCAGAAGCTCCGTTCTTGCTGCCGACAGCGACATTCAGCTTGCGATTTCCCACACATTCAATCAGGTAGCCGCGATGCTGTCAGAAGGCTCGCTGGCGGATTTTTTGAATATTCCGAACATTGATCTCGACAAGCCGTGGTGGAATGCTTCCATCCGAGACAATCTGACCATCGGCGGTATTCTTCCCATTGCCGTATCCGATCTGGTGTACAGCTATGCCGATGTCATTTTTGTCAACCGCGAGATGATGGAGAATTTCAAGCTGGATGACACCTACGATCTGGTGTTCGAAGGACGCTGGACATGGGGCAAACTCGCCGAAATGGCAAAAGCAGTTGCAGCCGACCTGAACGGTGATGGTGAATATACAGATGCCGATCAATACGGCTTCGTATTCCCGGGCGAGACAGGATCGCTGTCCGCGCGTGTCATCCATTCAAACAGCATGCTGCTGGCAAAGGCTGACGATGACGGAATGCCGGAGCTTATCACCATCTCCGAGCGTCTGCAAAACACGGTGGAGCGGTATTATGACCTGCTTTATACAGGCAACCAAAGCTATATCAGCAAGGAAAAAACAGCGGTGCAGATGTTCGGCGAGGGAAGCGCGCTGTTTATGCATCAGACAACGCTTCAGCTCCCGTCCATGCGAAATGTTGATGTGAACTTTGGCATTGTGCCGCTTCCGAAGTACGATGAAGCGCAGGAAACCTACCAGTCCATGCTGTCCTCGCAGATTCTTCTGATTCCCAACACCACGGATGACGAGCTGGAATTCATCGGTACCATCACCGAGGCGCTGGCGTATGAGTCCTGGAAGCATGTTACGCCTGCGGTGTATGAATCCATATTCGAGAGCAAATATCTCCGCGATGCCACATCCTATGAAATGTACCAGCAGATCCGCGACTCGCTCGTCTGTGACTTCAACTGGAACTATGGCGGCGGCAACGATCTGACATATATGATGCTTCGCATGGTGATTGAACAGAAGAGTACCGATGCGGCTTCATGGCTGGCAACCTGCACGCCGTCCATCGAGGAAAAGTTTGCGGCCTTAACAGAGGAAGTTGCAAAAGTCTACGGAAACAATAATTGAAAAAATTCCGCACCATCCGGTGCGGAATCTTTATATCAGTCGCAAAGACGCGTCAAACCCGGCTTGACCTCGACGGTCTCGCCGTCAACGGAGAGCCACACAGTCTGCGCGGCGTTGTTGACCACCATCGTACGGTCAACGGAGAACGCCAGACCGCGCAGCGCGGTGATGTAGTCGTACAGCTCGATGTTCGTTGCGTACCACACCGTATCCTCGAAGGTGGCGGTGAACTTGTCGCAGAATTCCTCGATCATCGACCAGCTGTTGTTTCCCTCATTGCGCGGGAATTCAAAGCTGTGACCCCAGACGTAGAACAGCGGGCAGGCATTCTTGCCGTAGTAGCCGTCCTTGAAATCCGCGATCTTGTCGATGATATCGTATCTGTGATGGCAGGTGGGATTCCACTGCAGGAAATCCTCCGGCAGCTTGAAGCCGTTGGTGGCGATGGTCGTGCGGCCGTAGACGATGCCGATGGTGCGGAGCACCTCCAGAATCTCCTTGTTGACGATGCCGTTGGGATAGGACATGCCGCGGACGGGATAGCCGCACATCGCTTCCAGATTCTTCTTGTCCTCCAGCATCTCGTAGAGCATCTGATCCTTCGGAATCTGATCGAGGAAGGGATGCGTCAGTGAGTGGCAGGAGATCTCGTGTCCGGCGTAGACCTCGCGCAGCTGAGCAGGCGTGATCCAGTAATTGTCCTTTGCCAGTCTTGCGGAGATGATGTGGAAGGTGCCCTTGATGTGATAGCGGTTGAACAGCTCAATCAGGCGGCCGTCCTCGGGCGGACAGTCGTCGTAGCTCATGGTCAGCGCCTTGCGCTTACCGTCTTTGTAGAGGTATTTGATGTTCATTTAATACTCCTTATCCAGATCATCGATGATCTTTGCAATGGCATTTTCGTTTAC
>SVSO01000293.1 GCA_015064195.1 Oscillospiraceae bacterium | reverse complement strand
GATATGCGGAGTTCGGCTCGCCGGAGCAGTAGAGCATTGCCACGGTCTTAGCCTTCGGGAAAATGTCAAGGATCATCTGTGCCTGCTGATCCAGGGGAGCCAGGTCAGAGGTGCCGGAAATGTTGCCGCCAACAGTGCCGGAGAAGTTTTCGATGGACAGTGCGGTGCCGTACTCGGTGACAGCCGTGCCGAGAATCGGAATGGTAGCCGTGCCGTTTGCAGCAGCCTGCAGGGACGGCGTTGCGTTTGCAAGGATGAGATCAACATTCTTGGTCACGAAGTCGTTGATGATGGTGGAGCAGACAGTGGAGTCGCCCTGCGCATTCTGTTCAACGAAAGTGATATTGCCTTCACCGAATTCTTCGATAAGCGCATCCTTGAAGCCCTGGGTAGCAGCATCAAGAGCGGCATGAGGCTGGATCTGGCAGATACCGATGGTATACTGACCGGATGCGCCGCAGGATGCGAAGCCGATGCAGAGCGACATTGCGAGGATGAGTGCCATGATGAGGGAAATTGTCTTTTTCATTGTTTTTTCTCCTTTGTTTGTAATTGTATTGGGAAGATTGATTTTCATCAATGATCTTTCGTTTTAATTCCCCATGGGGGCATAGCCGAGATCGTCAAGCTTTGCCGTGTCGATGCCGTATTCGGTGCAGAGTTCGGGATTATACAGCTTCTGATATGCCGCCGCATATTCGATGGGCATTTCTTCGATCTTTGCTTCACCGCGCAGGATCTTCGCCGCCAGTTTCGCGGTCTGTTCGCCAAGTGCGTAATAATCCACGCAGATGGTGGCGATACCGCAGCTGCCGCAGATTCCCGCATCGCCGCCGATGATGGGCGTGCCGGTGTGAAGCACCGCGCCTCCAATGGCTTCGGCGGAGGATGCGGCTGTGTTATCCGTGGGGATGTAGATCACTTCGGATGCTGCCGCAGCAGCTTTTGCCACCGACGCGATCTCGTTGGAATCGAAGAAGGGGAAATCCTTGCATTTGATGCCCTTCGCCTCCAGATGCTGACGGATGCCGTTGATCTGGTAATCGGAGTTCGGTTCGGCGGAGCAGTAGAGGAGTCCCACCGTCTTTGCATCCGGGAACAGCGTCAGGATCAGCTGGGCCTGTTCATCAAGGGGCGTCAGGTCGGATGTGCCGGAGACGTTGGTACCGGTGATGCCGGGAAAATCATCCATACCCAGCACCGTGCCGTAATCGGTGACGGATGTGCCGAGGATGGGGATCTCCACCGTGCCGTTGACTGCCGCCTGAAGGGCTGTCGTGGCATTGGCGAGGATGAGATCCACCCGCTGGCTGACAAAATAGTTGACGATGGAGGTGCAGGAGGTGGATTCTCCATGGGCATCCTGCAGAAGGAAGGTGACGTTTCCTTCGCCAAGCTCGGCAGTGAGCGCGTCCCGGAAGCCTGCGGATGCGGCATCAAGCGCCTTGTGGGGCGACTGCTGGCAGATACCGACGGTATAGCTGCCCCCGCCTGCACAGGATGCGGCAAGGAAGAGGAAACACAGGAACAGTGCTGTCAAAACGACGCGGATTTTCTTCATGCTGATTCTCCATTTCTTCTGAATATTGAAATAAAAAAGTCCCTGCAAACAATACAGGGACGAAAAAAATTCCGTGATACCACTCTGCTTTCGTACTGACCTCTCGATCAGAACCTCGTAAGGCTTAAAAGTCTCAGCGATGTAACGGTCGCACCCGTTGTACCTACTGGAGTAAGGATACTCATTCAGCACACGGCTCGCAGAGGGAACTTCAAGTGGAGGTCAACGCTGTCTCGCACCAAACGACAGCTCTCTGGGATGACGATTCCGCCCTACTTTCATCTGCTCAAACGCTTTTGATTTGTGATATTAGTATTTTAGCACTTTAGTTGGATTTTGTCAAGAGTTTTTTCAAAATTCGTTAAAATATGTGGATTATCCGCATGATTATTCTGAATATGCTCTCGATTTTTGTACGATTTTGCGGTCAGGTCCGCACAAATCCGAGGAAGCGCGTGCCCTGAAAGGTCAGCTCCCCCGTATCGCCTTCCACCAGCAGTCCGTACTCCGAGCCGTCAAGCTCCAGCTCCATCCGGTCGCCGCTCTCCACCTGAAACGTGGCAAAATAGTACGAATGATAATGCGTATGATGATCGTGATGGCGATGACGGACATCGGAACGCTTTGCAACGACCGTGGCGGGCACGGTGAGGCGGGGCGACTGATTGTTCTGATGCCACCGGCCGATGCTTTTGGCAAACGTATAGATAAAAATGCCGAACACCAGCACAAACATGAGCGTGAACATCACGCCGAACATTCCAAATCCAATAGGCATAATAAGATTCCTTTCATTAATCGATCAGCTCGCGGATCTGACGCTCCACATCCGCTACCTCGCCCAGCAGCATACTGGCGGAAAGCCGCACTGCACCGTTGCCGAGGATGATCATCTGCTCGTCCGCATCGGAGGTGGCAACTCTGACGCGATTGTTTTTTGCCAGTTCGTGGGAGGTTTTTTCGATGTAGCTGTCCGCCGTCTCCGCTTCCTTTGTATAGACCACGCTCACGCCGCTCACCTTTTCAAGCTCGCCCCGATTGCCCTTGACGCGATAGGCATCGAACACCACGATGACCTCGCATCGCCGGAAGCCCTGATAATTGCACAGCCGGGTGATGAGCGCTTCTCTGGCGAGATCGAGGCTCTTTTTCGACAGCTCGCGCAGATCATCCCATGCAAAAATGATGTTGTAGCCGTCCACCAGCAGATATTCCTTGCCCATATACGACCGGGGTGCGCGCACGAATCGCTGAGGGACGGCGTGCTTCACCTTCGGCTCGCTGTAGACCTTCCGCTTGATGGGGCCGTAGGTGCGCTCAAAGATGGCCATCAGCTCATCGTCCGTGGCGACGGCCTTCATGTATCGCTCCGCCCGCTCACTTGCGCTGTCCGGCTGATCGCTCTCAAGCTCCATGCCGCTGTCCACATGAGCATGGGCGGGCACCTCCTGCCACGGCACCACAAAGCCCGCACCGTGGGCGCAGAATACCGAATCTGCCGTGTTTTCCACATCGCGGTCGGCATCGTAATGACAGTCGGCGATGGCTTTTTCCGGATCGGTGCATTCCTCATAGCCCCGCAGGATGCAGGTCAGCCGCCCTTTGCCCTTGCTGTAGCTCACCAGCTCCCGGTGATATCCCCGCATGGCCGCAACCGGCGCACTGCCGGTGAGGATCGCCGTCTCGCCGTCACCGTCGGGCGTCTCGAACCGTCCGCCCATCTGAGTGATGTCAGTCATGGCGTGTCCCACGCATTCTGCGGGCACTTCCAGCCGGAAATCATACCACGGCTCAAGCAGTACGCTTTCCGCCATGCGCAGGCCCTGTCGGACCGCACGCCATGTGGCCTGTCGGAAATCGCCGCCCTCCGTGTGCTTATTGTGGGCGCGTCCGGCAATGAGGGTGATCCTCATATCCGTGATGGGAGAGCCGGTCAGCACGCCGATATGCTGTTTTTCGTGAAGATGGGTCAGCACCAGCCGCTGCCAGTTGATGTCAAGGTGATTCTCGCCCATGTCCGCCCCGAACCGCAGTCCGCTTCCCCGGGGCAGCGGTTCCAGCAGCAGCTGAACCTCCG
>SVSO01000292.1 GCA_015064195.1 Oscillospiraceae bacterium | reverse complement strand
TTGGCGTATGGGAAGAGATGTTGCCCTCCTGGCACCAGCCGTTGTGGACGATCTTCACGTCCTCGCAGTCGCCGTTTTCCAGACCGTTGTAATAGAAGGAGGATACGAACAGCAGATCCTGCGGCGCATCGGAGATGTTTTTCACCGTCGTCCATGCGCGGAAGGTGTCGATGCCGTCGAAGAAGCGATAGTGCGCCGTCACAAGGAAGCGGTCGTCGGCAAGATCGAATTCGACCAGCCGTCCGCCGTCGATTCGGTTGTCGCGATGGGTCACATAGCGCAGGCGATCGCCCTCAAGCCCCTGCTTTTTGCCCCAGTTTCCGCAGCCCGGATTGCCGATCAGCTCCACCGCCGGGCGAAAGCATTTGGTATCCTTCGGCTCGCGCTCATCCGTGCCCATCCGGCAAAGGCTGAGCTGTCCGTTGTCCGCCACGTTGAAGATCATGCGGATCCTGTTTTCGCTGATAGTAAGTTTCATGAAATCACATCCCTTTTATGAATTTTGTTTGATTTGATTATACCACACCGATTCTCCTGCGGATAGGCATTTATATTCCGAAATCGGTAAAAACGTCCGGTTTTCAGTACAGGATTCCCTCGATTTTCAGCAGTGCCCGCTTCACCTCTGGCCGTCCCGCATATCCGCCGAGTCCGTTCTGCGCCACGACACGGTGGCAGGGGATGAGGATCCACAGGGGATTCTGATGCACCGCGCCGCCCACCGCACGGGCTGCCCGCGGATTGCCCACCACGCGTGCGATCTCGCCATAGGTACGCACTTCGCCAAAGGGAATGTCGGCAATGGCGCGCCAGACCTTCATCTGAAACTCCGTGCCGCACAGACTCATGGGCAGCGAAAATGTCCGCCGCTTTCCGGCAAAATATTCGTCCAGCTGTGACGCCGCCGCATTGGAGATCGGCGACGGACAGGACGATGCCGCCGCGCCGAATTGCAGGGATACCAGCTCATGTTCCCGATAGCCGACAGTATATGCCCCGAAGGGAGAATCGTAAACTGCGTGCTGGATCATGCTTCATCCTCCGTATCCGCAAGCTCCGGCAATGCGCCGCCGGAGATCGCCCAAAGATACAGGCTCGCCGCAGTGCCGCATGGGGAGAAGCGGCGGCGGTATTCCTCAAATCTTGCCCGTGTGAGAGCTTTCTCGCCGTAGAGCATCCGGATGCCGCGGCGGATGCCGAAATCGCCGAAGCTGAGCACATCCGGCCGACGGAGGGTGAAGATGAGCAGCATCTCCGCCGTCCAGACCCCGATACCGCGAAGCTTTGTCAATGTCCGCACCACTTCATCATCGGGCATGGACAAAAGCGCATCCGGGTCGAAGCTGCCGTCCCGCACCGATTCTGCCAGCGCGAGGATATTCTCCGCCTTGCGCATACTCATGCCGCATCCGCGCAGACCGTCCGCACCAAGTGCCGCGATTGCATCGGCGTTGATCTCACCCGCCGCCGCGTGAAGTCGGGAAAGCACCGTGCGCTGAGCCGCGCCGGAGATCTGCTGTCCCACGATCTGGCTGACGATGGATGCAAAAATGTCGTCCTCCGTTTCCCGGCAGATGGGGCCGATGCGGTCAATGGCCCACGCCATCCGCTCATCCTGCGCCCGCAGATGAGCGAGTTCATTTTCATTACAAACAAGCATTTTTTATCTCTCCTTTGGTTTTTATTATACCGCAGTTTGGCAAATCTGTCAAGGTTGTTGACAAAATCGAAAAAATGCGGTATAATGTTAGCATCATGAAAAAGGAGGATTTCTCATGAGACTGAAGCGTTTGCTGGCCATGGTGCTGGCCATGCTGTTTTCGCTGACGCTGCTCGGATGCTCGGCATCGGATGCGGCGGATATGCTGGAGCTTGCCGGAGAGGTGGCCGAGCTGTTTGACGATGCGGCGGTCACGGAATCCGCGCCGACGGCATCCATTGACAAGGACGGCAAGTATTACACGAAGGAAGATGTGGCGGCCTATCTGCATCATTACGGCGAGCTGCCGGGAAATTTTATCACGAAAAGTGAAGCCGCGGCCCTTGGATGGGAAGGCGGATCGGTGGAAAAATACGCGGAAGGCTGTGCCATCGGCGGCGACACCTTCGGCAACCGGGAGGGCCTGCTTCCAAAGAAAAGCGGCCGCTTCTACAAGGAATGCGACATCGACACGCTGGGCAAAGATTCCCGGGGTGCGAAACGCATCGTTTTCTCAAATGACGGCCTCATCTACTATACGGACGACCATTATGAATCGTTCACACTGCTTTACGGGGAGGAATGACCATGGCAACCATCATTGACGGCGCGGCTATGACATCAAAAGCCGCCGCCCATGCGCATATCGCCGCCGTGCTGGCATTTCCCGCCTATTACGGCAAAAATCTTGACGCGCTGGCGGACTGTCTGTCGGAGCTTCCCCGGGATACCGTCATTGAGATCCAAAACACCGACGCGGCAAGGCAGGCACTGGGCGATTATGCGGATTTAATATTTGACACCTTTGCGGAGCTTGCCGATGAGACGGGATTCCGCGTGATATTCGACGAAAAAGGAGCGAAAACCATGAAACTGACCTATCTCGGTACAGCGGCGGCGGAAGGCTTTCCCGCCGTATTCTGCAACTGCAGCTACTGCCAAAACGCGCGGAAGTCCGGCGGCAAGAACATCCGCACCCGCTCGCAGGCTCTCATCGGTGACGATCTGCTCATCGATCTTCCGGCGGACACCTACCATCATTTCCTGATGAATGGCATTGAGGGCGATAAGATCAGCCATCTGCTCATCACCCATTCCCACAGCGACCACTTCTATCCCACGGAGCTTGCGATGCGTCAGGGCGCGTTTGCCCATGATATGCGGGCTGACACGCTGGCAGTTCACTGCGGTGAGGGTGCTTACAATAAACTGATGGCCGGCGGCGTTCCTCCTCACGTTTCGGCATCCCGCATCGCTCCCTTTGAAACGCAGACGGTGGGAAAATACACCGTCACTGCCCTTCCCGCCCGCCATTTTCCGGGCGACGGTGCGCTCTTTTACATCATCCGCGGCGACAAGACCCTGCTCTATGCCCACGATACCGGCTATTTCACCGATGATGTGCTGGATTATCTGAAAAACAATCCGGAGCATATCGACCTTGTCAGCTACGACTGCACCAACGTGGATCTTCCCATCGGTGACGATGGCGGACACATGGGCATTCCCAACATCGAGCGGCTGGACAAAAAGCTTTGCGGCATGGGACTGCTTGATGACACCACCATCCGCGTCATCAACCATTTCTCACACAATGCCAATCCCGATCACGATCTGCTGGAAGCCCGCGTGAAGGATCACGGCTGGCTCGTATCCTACGACGGCCGCGTGGTGGAATTCTGAATACAAAAACCGGACGAATCTGCCGATTCGTCCGGTAATTTTTTAACCCTTGACCGCGTCGAGGAACTTGGAGATCTCCGTCTCAGCACCGGAGCTGTATTTTTCGAACCAGGATGCAACATTGTTGCTCTTCTGTTCGATGATCATATACGGCACGGTGTAGAACAGATTGCGGGTGTAGGTGGAGAAGCCGAGGTAGGTGATGGCCGGGTCGTAGGTAATGCCGTCGAAGATCAGCTCCAGCATCTCCTTGGACTCTG
>SVSO01000291.1 GCA_015064195.1 Oscillospiraceae bacterium | reverse complement strand
TGGATCTGTGACTGCGGGAATGCAGCATTGATCGCTTCTCTGAACCCCGTCAGACCGTCCACACAGAAGACATAAACGTCCATGATTCCATGTTATTTGAGGTCATTCATCACGGACAGCCAGAATTTTGCACTCTCATTCTTGCCAATCCATACACCAAGGATGTCCTTGCGGCCATCCATCCGAATCCCCAGAACCACATAAGGATGACATCGATAAGGCCAGATTCGGACCGAGTCAAAGAAATCATTACACCGCGCATTACATTGCGGGATATTATAATGGCAGAATCCTCACGCGCGGATGCGGCTTTCTAGTTTCGCCGGGGATGTTTGAGGAGTATTATCCACAGAGAGAGGATCCGTGGGGGACTCTGGTATACCTCGCCCGAGGACAGCATGAGCGAGGTCTATCCAAACTACAATGCCGATCCAGATGCCGTTTTTTTCCGGTTTGATCCGGATGCCATCGCCGATGTTGTGGATGAGGTCATCTCAAACGGCTTCAACAGCTTTCATCAGTATAAAGTTACCGAGCTGTTTCTGCGGCTTTTCTGCAGTCACATTGATATCGATGCTGAAAACGAGAAGACAACGTTGGCACAGATTTGCACCAACCAGGCGCAGAAATACATCAAAGCCAACATCCACACAAGTATCACTGTTAATGAGCTTGCGCATCAGCTGGGCATCAGTCAGCCGCATCTTTACAGGCTTTTCAAGAGCCGTTTCCATATCTCACCGAAGGAATATATCATCGATCAGAAAATAGAGAATGCCTCTCAAAAAATCATTATGTCCGCCAAAACGCATCTTCCAGATCTCCCAGTACATGGCTGTTTCCATCATATGCACCGCGTTGAGCGGCACGAAATAAAAGCAGCTGCTGTGATTGATCACGATCCCGATGGTGTCCGCATAATGAGGCGGTGTGACGGTATCTTTCGAAATACCGGAAGAAACCGTGTTCTTCCATCTGGTCACACATACGAAAACCACATGGAATACCTACCGATTTGCAATGGAATCGGCCGATATTCATATGATATAATAATAGAAAAAAAGGAGTTTGCTATGCTTAACAGTAACTACATTGAAAACCAGCACATGCTTGGGGAAAATCGCCTGCCGCAGCGTTCCCCACTTATTCCGGCAGGCGTGCGCGGCATCATGCATAAAAATTTTACCGAATCTGATCGGATCCAACTTCTGAACGGTGATTGGAAATTCCGATACCTCCCTGAAGATACGGACGAAGCATTCCATGCGCCGGTCTTTGCGGATGACGGCTGGGATACACTGCCGGTTCCGTCCATGTGGCAGTATCGCGGCTACGGAACTTGTTTGTATCCCAACGTGGCATTCCCCTTCCCCTATGATCCGCCGCACATCGACCGCGACAATCCCGTGGGTCTGTATCGTTACCGCTTCACCGCAAAAAAGCGTACTGGCTACGTGTATCTTCGCTTTATGGGCATCCAGAGCGCGTATTTTGTCTGGCTGAACGGGCAATATGTGGGCTTCTCCAAGGGAAGCCGCCTCATGGCGGAGTTTGATGTGACCGACATGCTCACCGATGGCGAAAATCTGCTGGCGGTGAAGGTCTATACCTGGAGCGATGCGTCCTATCTTGAAAACCAGGATATGCTGCTGGCAAACGGCATTTTCCGTGATGTCATGCTCGTTTACACCGACGAGACCTCGCTGTGGGACTATACGCTGGTTCCGCAGCCTGATGGCTTGAAGGTTGTTACGGAGATCATCGGCAGCGGCGAGCTTGCGCTGACGCTGTACGATGCGGATGGCCGACAGGTATCGGAGGCGTTTATCGCGTCCGGTGAAACGGAGTGCTTCCTACCTGTTGCCGCCCCGATTCTCTGGAACGCAGAGCAGCCGTATCTGTATGAGCTTGTCATCGCTGTCCTTCGAGACGGTGTGACCGTGGAGCTTCATACGAAAAAAGCAGGCCTGCGTGAGAGCCATGTTGACGGACATTATCTCAAGGTCAACGGGCGCCCTATTCTGCTGAAGGGCGTCAACCGTCACGACAACAATCCGTGGGTCGGTCAGGCGATCACCGCCGAACAGATCATCGCGGAGCTGCATGACATCAAGGCATGCGGCCTCAACGCCATTCGCTGCTCGCATTACACGAATCAGCCCATCTTCTACGAGACGGCCTCCGAGCTGGGACTCTATGTGATGGACGAAGCCGACGCCGAGTCTCACGGCTGCGGGACAACCGGCGATCAGGGCGCGCTGAACAAGGATCCCGAATGGCAGGATGCGTTCTTCGACCGGATCTCCCGCATGTACAAGCAGGATAAAAACGAGACCTGCATCATCATCTGGTCGCTCGGCAACGAGTGCGGCGACGGCTCCGGCTACAATCACAGCGCAAAATGGCTGCGAGGGCAGCTCTGCACCAAGCCGCTTAAATTCGGCTACACCGATGACGACACGGATTTCAACACCATCGGCTACATGTCGATGGAAAAGCTCGCCGAGCCGCAGCCCGGCGGAAAGCCCGTCATGATGGTGGAATATGCCCACGCGATGGGAAACAGCCCAGGCGGCCTTGCGGATATCTGGGATTATGTCTATACCCACGAGCATCACTGCGGCGGCTATGTATGGGAATACAAGAGCCACGGCTTCTATACCGAAGGAAGAGACGGCAAGCCCCGCTATCTCTATGGCGGAGATTTCCCTGATCTCTATCACTGGTCAAACTTCACACTGGACGGTTTTCATACCAGCGACGGCACACCGAAGCCCACATGGGATGAGCTGCGCGAGGTTTTGGCGCCGGTGCGCGTCGTGATGGAGGATGGCGGCGTGAGGGTTTATAATACCTACGATTTCAAGACGCTGGACGGTATGGTTATGCATTGGTCGGTGAACTGCGACGGAAAGAGAGTGCGCGGCGGCGAAATCCCGCTCGATGCGATCGAGGCGCGCTCTGATAAGCATTTTGCGTTGGATCTTTCCGTTGACGATCTCGACGGCCTTTGTACGCTCGACTGCGTATTTACCGAGAAGGAATGCGAGCTTGCACACAAGCAGGTGAAACTGTCCGATACGATAAAGCGGCAGTATGTTCCCGCGCCGTTTGCACACAGCGTCACGGAGCACGGCGATGGTATGCAGATCCGCGGCGACGGCTTCGAGCTGCACTTTAAAAACGGCGTTCCGTCGAAGCTCCTGCGCGGCGGCCGCATGATCTTCGACGCACCGATGAAGCTGAATCTCTGGCGTGCACCGACGGACAATGACGGCATTGAGGGACTGTTCACGCGCCGTCTCGGCGAATGGCGCAAGAGCCTTGTCCACACCGCAGGCTTCTTCTGCCGCAGAACCGAGGTCTGCGACCGGCCCGGCTGCGTGACCGTGACAGCATCCGGACGCGTCCTGCCGCAGAGCAGCTACTGGGGCTTTGAAACGACGATTACTTATCGCATCTATACGGGCGGCATCGTCAACATCGCTGTTGCCATGCAGCCTTACGGCAAGGTGCCGTCCGTGCTTCCTCGCGTCGGCGATGACCTTGACGTATACGTTTTCGGTATATCGTCTGAGGTAGTCTTTGACCGCCTCCTCACCGTGAGTCTCACCAACGTAGAGGAGTCCCATATTCATACTGCTG
>SVSO01000012.1 GCA_015064195.1 Oscillospiraceae bacterium | reverse complement strand
GCACTGGGTGTCAACGCCCACTGTGCCGTCCGCATTCACGTAAACCGCCTTGAATTCATCGGTCAGCTTGGCTTCCCTTGCACGGAGATTTTCCGCCAGTGCCGCATCCTTTGCGAAATCCGCCGCCAATGCCGCATAGCGCGTCATTTTGATGACCAGCAGATGGGCACAGTAATCGAGGGGCGTATTGGGATTGGTTCCGGGGCGCGGAGGCATTGCCCAGTCGTTGAGGCCGGTGGCGATAAGTCCGCTGTTTCCATCCCGCTTATCCATGAGGAAATCGAGATGCTTCACCATAGCCGGAAGTGCCTTCACAAAGGGTGCCGTGTCGCCGGTATACTGCCAGATGCGGTAGGGGATCTCATAGAGAATTCCGGTGCTGACCGGGCCGTTGCCCCAGCGATAGCCCCAGCCGTGGGTGGGGATGATGCCCGGCAGATCGCCCGCATCGTTCACCGCATCGATGATGTCCTGCAGCCACTTTTCATAGAAACCGCTCATATCGTAGTTCTGCACCATCTGCTCGCAGGAAGCCTGTGCGTCATTGGCCCAGCCCAGCTTTTCACGGGTGGGGCAGTCGGTGGGCATATTGAACAGGTTGGAATAGGTGGACATCCGGGAAAAGGCGAACAGCTTGTTGAGCGTATCATCCGAGCAGGAGAATTCACTGCGGGGCGTGACGGCCTGATGGACAAAGATCGCCTGTGCATCGGTGGCCGCAGGAGGTGTCACATAGCCCTCGATGATGACATAGCGGAAGCCGAAATAGGAGAAGCAGGGCGTCCAGACCGTCTCGCCGTCCTTGCAGATCAGCTCACAGCTCTGCGTCCAGCAGTCGCGGTAGAAATGACCGCCTGCAAAACCGTTGTCACGGCGGCTTCCGTCCGCTTCGATCTGCTCCGCGTAGGTGATGCGCAGCTTCGTACCGGCGGGCTGATTGGCGCGCAGACGGATATAACCGGACATATTCTGTCCGAAATCGAAGGTATAGCTGTCGTTTTCGTTATGGCGCAGTCCGATGCAGTTGTAGGTTTCAAATTCGCGGATGGGCGGCGCGGGATTCTTTCTGAATTCACCGGCAGGCTTTTCGGCAGGGATGGCATGAACCCAGCCGCTGTCGTCAAAATCAGGCTTCATCCAGTCCATGGCATACCGGCTGTCGTAGGTTTCGCCGCACCGGAGCTGGTTGAAGCGGTAGGGCGAGCAGTCGCGGTCGCACAGCCAATCTTCATCGCTGTCGATGATGTCCGTCGTGCCATCGGCATAAGAGAGGATCAGACGGAGCATGAGCTTCGGCACATCGCGCCAGTCTGCATCGTTGAAATCCCACGCAGTGTGGAGGGATTCGTTGTAGAAGCCGTTGCCCAGTGCAGCGGCGGCCACATTTTCGCCGGGCTTCATGAGCAGAGTCACGTCATGCTCGGTGTACCAGAGCGTTTTGTTGTAGTTGGAATACGGCGAGAGGAAGCGGTCGCGGGTCATGGGACGGCCATTGATGTAGAGATCGCCAAGCCCCAGCGCGCATACGGTCAGCACGGCGCGATTCAGCCCTTCGCGCACAGTGAAATGCCGGCGAAACAGGGGGGCAGGCTCCTCCGTCAGATATTCGTAAACATAGGGCGCGGGATGCCGGATAAATCCGGGAAATGTGTTGTTCATGTTCACAGCCTCCTAAAATTAAATCGTTTGAAATATACGGTAATATCAGTATAGCATACTTTTCCGCCATTTGCAAGCGGCAAAGCGTACAAATTTCTGAAAATTTATTGTATAACCTGCACGATCTTTCCGGCAAGCTCTTTGCCGAGGGACTGTGCCTTTTCGTAGGAATAATAGGAATGCGTCAGCCCTTCCACCAGCATAAGCTCCGCCTCCATGCCAAGCTCCTGCGCTTCCGCATACATGGCTTCCGCATGAGCAGGTCTTACCACATCGTCCGCCGTGCCGCCAACCAGCAGGAATGCCGATTTGCACCGCCGTCCAAGTCTCGTTTTTGGGCTGGCATCCGACCGTTCCGATGGGCTGTCGGCAAAGGCCAGTCCGCAGTAATAATCCAGCACCTCGGAATAATAGGGGCTGTCCGCATCCGTGGGAAATACCACCGGGCCGGACAGCGACACGCACAGCTTTGCCGCATCTCCCGTTTCGATGGCCGTCATCATGGCAAGATGGCCGCCGGCGGAGTAGCCGATAATGCCGATACCGTCCGTATCCACGTCAAATTCCGCCGCGTGGCCGATAAGATAGGCCAGCGCATCCTCGCAGTCGGCGAGGCAGTCCCGCCACGTCAGGCCGTCCATAGCCAGCCGGTAATCCACGCCCACCACCGTCACGCCCCGCTCCCGCAGTGCATCGCAGAGTGGTGCAAGCTCGCGGTAAAACTGATCCTTGGAGCCGGATACCCATCCGCCGCCGTGAAGCACCAGCACGGTGGGATTGCGCCGCGCCACACGCTTTGTGGGATACAGGATCTCCAGTGTCAGCTCACCGGTATCCGTCTCCTTGTAAACCACTGTATTCGGTTCGGTGATGTCATACTGCTCCGGCGCGTTTCCACAGGCTGTGAGATAACACAGCATGAGCATCACGACAAGCAAAATCACACGCCGCATCGTCTCAGCCTCCTTTTTGTCAGACTTTCACCTTCGACCATTTTCCGCTGGAGAACCGCAGTGCCATAAAAATCAGCCGCGTGTACTGGTCGATCAGGATCGCAAACCACGCGCCGATGACGCCGAGGGAAAACACATAGCACAAGAGATAGGTCATGAGCGGCCGCAGGATCGCGATGCACGCAAGACTGGTGAAGGCCGCATATTTGGTATCGCCCGCGCCGCGCACACAGCCGCTGAACACCACCTGCGAGATCTGCGCCGGGGAGATAAAAGCGAGGATCACAAGGATCTTCACGCCCATTTCCAGAATCAGCTCCGCACCGGCTTCATCGGTCATGAACAGCCCGATCATCATCCGTCCGCCCAATGTGAACAGCAAAAACAGGCACATGGCCAGAAGAAATCCGATGCGCTGGGCAGTTTTTCCGTAAATAATCGACAGATCCGGCCGCTGTTTGCCAAGATTCTGTCCCACCAGCGACGATGCGGATACGCCCAGTCCGTCGCCAAAGCAGAAGGACAGCGTGCAGATATTCATGCAGATGGTGTGGGTCGCAAAATCCACGGTGCCAAGCTCCGCCACCAGCTTCGCCGTCATGAAGAAGCCGATGCGCATGAACACCTGCTCGATGGCCGCCGAGCTTGCGATCCTGCCGATAAGGGAAAGATTCACCCGGTCGAAATGGAACAGCTCCCGCACGCGCAGATGGAGGAAGCGTTCCTTGTGGGCCACCGAATAGATGGACATTCCGCAGGCGACCACGTTGCCCATGAGGGTGGCAATGGCCGCGCCGACAACACCCAGCTTCGGAAAGAACAACAGACCATTGATGAGCAGTGCGTTGAACACGCAGTTGACCACATTCGCCGCTACATTGGTGGTCATGGCGATGCGGGTATTGCCCGTGCCGCGCTGCGCCGCATTGATGGCCATGCTGACGGATGTGAACAGCATTCCCACCATGATGATGCGGAAATAGGTCATGGCCATGGGAAGCGTATCGTCCTCCGCGCCGGCAAATCGCAGGAGCGGCTCGGAGAAAATGATGGCGATACTCACCAGCAAAACGCCGAGGATCAGGCAGAGAGACACCGCCTGCGCCAGACACCGGTTGGCATCCTCCCGGCGATTTTCACCCTTTCTGCGGCTGACGATGGCCGTGATGCCGATGTTGAGTGCTAAAAAGACCGCCATAAAGATGAGGCGGGGCTGACCGGTGAGTCCCACCGCCGCAACAGCCGTGTGCCCCATGGTGCTGACCATGACGGAATCGATGAAGCCCACAAGTCCGATGAGCACCGATTCCGCCGTCGCAGGCCATGCGACTTTGATGTATGATTTATAGATATCCTTGGTTGAGTAGCGCTCCTGCAATTTCTGTGCCGGCTTCAGCATATGGTCAGGCGCGTATACTCTGCGCAGAAGTTCCATGATCCTTGTTCCTTCCTGCGGCATTCGACCGCTTTTACCATTATACCACAAATTCTGCTATTTTGCAAGTGCGGCGCGAAGATATTACAAAATATTATATCCCGCCGGGAATCCGGCGGGATACGGGATTATTCAGATTTGCCGAAGCGGCGCTCCAGCTGCTTTTTCAGATTGTCGATGGCATACTGGGACGGCTTATCCTCCGGATGGGAGCTGCACGGGTAGTTGGGTGCAGTACCGTCGGAGAGCCAGAAGGGAGAGATCCGGTCGTTCTCGTACTTTTTGCAGTCGGATTCCAGCGAGAAGTCCGGCAGATCATAGGGTGCGCCGCCTGCCATCAGACTGCGATGGGAGAGAATGGCGGCGGAGGAGAGACGGGTGCCGAACAGCTCATCCATCTCCGGCTTGGTATCCGTTCGGATGGCCTCGAAGAATTTACGGATGACGAAGAAATCGCCGCCGCCGTGACCGGCCTTGCGGATCAGCTCCGCATCGTCATCGATCAGCTCCGGATGATAGAAGTTGACCGCTTCCCTGCCCTCGGGGATCTGCCACTCGTTGTAGCGGAGCATGACCTTGCCGTCCGTTCCGCGGATATTTTCCACCTGACCATTGGTTCCGCAGATGCGGTAGGTGTTGCCGTGCGCACCGAAGGATGCACAGCCGGTGACGCGGTACACCGAACCGTCATCGTTCTGGGTCATGATGACAGCCGTGCGGTCATTCGTAAACTTGACGACCGCCGAATCCTCCGGATACGGGGCGCGGATGGGCATGGCAGTGACGCGGACAGGCAGTGCGCCGGTCGCATAGCAGAGCGGCGCGAGGGAATGGGTGATGTAATAGGTGGCCGGCAGCCATTTGCGCCAGTGGTTGATGCCATCGCACAGGTCAGCCGCCTGCTCCGGAAGTCCGGGGGAGGGATGATTGTACTCGCCCTCGCCGAACATGATATCGCCCAGCGTGCCGCCCTTGCAGATTCTGCGGATCTCCTGATTGAACAGCATGAACGGATAGTTTTCCGCCAGCATATAGAAGGCACTGGACTTTTTCGCCGCTCTCACCAGTGCCACGCCCTCCGCCATGGTGCCGTTGGAGATGCACTCGGACAGCACATGGATGCCCTTCTCCAGCGCGCGGATGGCATAAGGTGCGTGCTCATGGAAATAGTTGGCGATGAGCACCGCATCCATGGGTTCTTCGATAAACGCATCGAAATCAGCGAAGCCTTTGGCCGTTCCGCCAAGCTTTTTCACAGCGGCGTCCACAAACTGCGGGTACTTATCGCAGACCGCCACGATCTCGCCGTTGTTCGCGAGGATGTTGTCGATGAAGGATGCGCCTCTCTGAAGTCCGAAAATACCGATACGAATGGTTTTCATAGGAATACCTCCCAAAAATTATTATCGCACAAGCGATTGTTACCGTTCAAACAGCATCAGCACCATAAGTCCTGCAAAGGACAGGGCAACCGATGCGATCTCCCGCAGGCCCGGCTTTTTCGGCGTGAAATAGCAGAGCGCGGTGGACAGGATCATGACGCCGCCGGTGACGAAGGGATACTGCGCCGATGCCGGCAGATGCACAAGAGCGATGAGAAGCAGCCAGTTTGCCACATTGCCGAGGATGCCAGAGCCCATGGCACCGACGGCCATGGGAAGGGTCAGCTTCCGCTTTTCCTTGCGGACGATGAAAAACAGCACCACGGCGACGATGACGGACAGGAGACCCGACAGCAGCGAAAATCCCGCCGCTGAGGTCTTTTCAAAGGGCGCGGCCTGAAAAATCTTGGACAGCACGCCGGACATTCCGTTGAGCACGAAGATGCCCGCATAATAGAGAAATCCGGATTTTTGCCCGCCTTTTTCCACGGTCAGCAGGAGTGCCGCCGTGATAAGCACGAAGCAGATGGCTTTGCCGGGGGTCAGTGTCTCTCCGAAGAACAGGATGCCCACCGCAAAGGGGAGTGCCATACCGCCCAGCATGGAGAACACCGAATAGAGGGAAAGATTGATCCTGCCCAGCGCTTTGAGGCTGCAGAAGGTGAAGCCGAAGCCGTTGAGCATCTTCAGGATCGACATGAACAGTGTGAAATGCGTATATTCAAACCGTGCGCCGTTGATGATAAGCAGTGCAGCCAGTCCTGCAATGCCGCTGTAGGCGGACAGGGCGAAGGTTGCCTGAAGATCGCTGCCGTAATCCTTCTGAAACAGCTGCTTGAAGTAAAACTGCACGCTGAACATGGCGACGGCGGCGGTGATGATACCGTAGTAAAGCATGAACTCATCTCCTTGTGCCATAATTATAGCATAGAACGGACGAAAAGTAAATGGAATATTTCTACTTGAATATGGAATTTTTCCACTTTCTATTGTCACAGAGGATTTTTTATGCTATAATGAATCATATAGAAAACAAGCCGATCTTTTTTGCCGCCGGAGAGTTTTATGAAATCAAATCAGGAAAATATATGTAAATTTGTTACCAATCCCATCGATTCGGAGCTGGTCACACTCACCTTTGTCTACGAGCAGAACGCCGCCTGCTCCGGGCGGATCTGTATGTATCCCCATGATACCATGTATTTAGCGATCAGCGGACACGGAACGCTCCGTCACGATTCCCATGAATATGAGCTTGAGCCGGGAACGCTGTTTTTCACCTTCACCGGCACGCCGTTTTCCATTGATGACAGTGAGCTGACTTATATGTACATCCGCTTCCGCGGACGCAGAGCATCCGAGCTGTTTGAACGCTTCGCCATCAATGCCCACAACTGTATATTTCCCGGCTATTCGGGGCTTATCACCTTTTGGCAGAACGCCATCGGACGCGCCGGCGGTCAGAATCTCGACCTCATCAGCGAAAGCGTGCTGCTCTATACCTTCTCGCAGATGGTGCAGCCTGATCCCGCCGACGAAGAAGCTCTCATTGCCGCCGTTCTTCATCAGGTGGAGACAGCCTTCACGGACAATACCCTGTCGCTGGCATCCTGTGCGGAATCCCTCGGCTACAATCCCAAATACATTTCCCGCATTTTCCGCCAGAATGTGGGCTGTACCTTCACCGATTATCTCAAAAGCATCCGCATCCGGCACGCAGTCTTTCTCATCGAGCAGGGCATCAACGTAGTCAAAAATGTGGCGATCCTGTCCGGCTACAGCGATCCTCTGTATTTTTCGGGCGTATTCCGTCAGGTGATGGGCATCTCCCCCAGAGAATACATCGCAAGGAAAGCCGAAGAAGAGGAGAATCCCTGAAATTTCGCTTAAATGCTTGAATTATTCATATTTTTATGGTATGATAATTATAATGCCATCTGTGAGGAGGTGTCAGCGTGCGTTTACAGGAATCGGGCGAGATGTATCTTGAAACGATCTATGTACTGTCAAAGGAGCGTAAAAATGTTCACTCCATCGATGTTGTGGAGTACATGGGATACTCCAAGCCCAGTGTCAGCCGCGCCGTGGGATTGCTCAAAAACGGCGGCTATCTGAATATGGCGGCAGACGGCACTCTCACCCTTACGGATGTGGGGCTGGAGCTCGCCGAGAAGATCTACGAACGCCACACCATCCTGACCGCCATGCTGGTGGGACTGGGCGTGGATGAAGAAACCGCCGCCGAGGATGCCTGCCGTCTGGAGCACGACATCAGCGATCAATCCTTCGAGGCTATCAAGCGGCATATGAAAAACAAAATGATATAAAAAATCTCCGCATTGCGGAGATTTTTTATCGTTTATCCCGCCGGAATATCGTTGGCGGCATTCCCGTGTGGCGGGTAAAAAATCGTGAAAAAGCACAGCTGTCGGCAAATCCCACTGCCTGCGCCACCTCACTGACGGTCAGCGCACTGCAGGTGAGCAGCGTTTCCGCCATGCGGATCTTCTGTGCATCGATGACTGCTTTCGGCGTGGTATGCTCATGCTCCACGAACAGATTGTACAGATACCGCTCGTTGATGTGGATCGCCTCCGCCACATCCGCCACGGTGATGCGCCGCCCGAGATTGCTCTCGATGAATGCCTTGGCGTTCCGGATGTGGAGAAGCGGCGCACTTCCCGGCTCACGACGGCTGTCCGTATGGAGGGACATCAGCCGGAAGAACCAGCTCAGTGCCTCATGATGGCCGAGAGGCTGACGGGATGCGAAGATCCCCTCGCGAAGCCTTGGAAGCTCCGGTGTAATGTCGCAGAAAAAGATGCCGTCCCCATCCGCCGCCAACGGTTTCGCGTATTTTTTCGCCAAATCCGCAGAAAACATCAGCCAGAAGTATTTCCATGGCCGCTCGTCCGAGGAATGGTATTCATGATACTGTCCGGCATCGATGAAAAAGCCCTGACCGGCTTCCACCGGACGGCCGTTGAACCATCCACTCCCCGACAGCACATAATGGAGGATCGCACTTCCCCGCCTGCCCGGGCCCCAATGTGCCAGCGCGGAATGCTCCTCAATGCCGAAGCTCCGGACATGATATCCGTCAGTGCCGTCGTAATTCACAGGTGCATACAGTCCCATCTCATCACCTCCGCTTCGATTATACCACAGCCCACACCGTCTGTCAATCGCGCCGGGGCATCAACCTATGATTTTGTTATATTTTCCTATGATTTTTAAATTGACCTTTCCCGCCGCGTCTGCTATAATAGCATCACCAACCATAAAGGAGTGATCGCTGTGTCAGCAAAAATTGCAAAAGCCGCGCCCTTCACCGGTGCGCCGCATATCAACGCGCCGTCCGTTTTCGGCGCATCCACCGGGAAGGCCATGTTTTACCGCATTCCCGTCACCGGTGCGCGCCCCATCACCGTCACCGTGGACGGTCTGCCGGAGGGGTTCACCTTCGACGGCCGCATTCTCGCCGGAAAATCCGACTGTGACTGCACATTCCGACTGACGATCCATGCAGAAAATGCGCTGGGTGCCGACGAATCGGAAATGACCGTGGAGATCGCGCCGGATCATATGCTCCGAACGCCTCTGCTCGGCTTCACCACATGGAACGCTTTCGGAAGCAAGGTGACGCAGGAGCTTGCCGAGGAGACTGCCAAAAAGCTGGCGGATGTCGGACTGATGGAGTACGGCTACCACTATTTCAACATCGATTCAGGCTGGCAGAAGGAATATGGCGGCAGATACGATGCCATCCAGCCGAACGAAAAATTCCCGGATATGGGTGCCATGTGTGAAAAGCTCCACGGCATGGGCTTCCACTGCGGCATCTATTCCACCCCCATGCTGACCGCGTGGGGCTGTCCGGAGGAGCTTCCCTCCATTCCCGGATGCACACGGGGCGAGCCGGACATCCGCTTTGCCTCCATGAACGGCGGCATCGGAACGGAGCGCATGGAGGAAAACAACGTAAAGCAGTGGACCGAATGGGGATTTGATTACCTCAAATACGACTGGCGGCCCTGCGACGGCATCAATGCGGATTATATGAAACGGGCACTGCTGGTATCCGAGCGGGAGATCGCATTCTGTGTCACCGTCCATGCCGACCCGTTCTATGCGGCTTACTGGAAGAAAAACTGCTGCTCATGGCGCGACAACTCGGATTCTGAGCCGCGCTGGGAAAGAGTGATGCATCTGTTCCATACCGTTGATACATGGCGCCCCCATGTTCTGCCCGGCCATTTCTATGATCTCGATATGCTGGAGCTTGGCAAGACCTACTATCACGATGAAAACGATTGGTCGCTCACCGATGATGAGAAGCTGTTCGCCTATACCATGCGTGCATTTTTCGCATCGCCCATCCAGATAAGCTCTGCCATCGACAAACTGAGCGAATTCGAGCTTGATCTGCTGTGCAATGAGGAGATCCTCGCCATCAATCAGGACTGCCTCGCCGATTATCCCACCCTCGCGGCGGAATCCGGCGGTGTAAGGTGCTATCGCCGCACGCTGGCAAACGGCGACATCGCCTATGCCATCTTCAACACAGGCGACACGCCGGTTCGTGAGGAGATCGCTCTCGATGCGCCAATGCACATCCGGGATGTCTGGGCGAAATCCGACCTCGGATGCGCAGATACGCTGACCATGGAAGCGGATGCCCACAGCGCACAGGTCTATCGGCTGAAGAAATAATGCTATTTGTCATCTCCCTGTCCGCGCCTGCTCCGGTAGGCCGACGGGGAGATTCCCGTTTGTCTTGTAAAAAATTTGGAAAAGATCAGCACATCCTCACATCCCACCGCATATCCCACATCAGAAATGCGCATATCGGTGGAGAGAAGCAGCTGCTTGGCCTCGCGGATGCGCACGGCGGTCAGATACTGCCGCGGTGCCATTCCGTATGCATCCTTGAAGATCCGGTACAAATACGGCTGACTCACACCAAGCATGGATGTCAGTCCCTCGATCGTGATTTGCCGCGCGAAACCGGCATCCAGATAATCCTTTGCAATCTTCGCCAGATTCCGCTCCTCCGCATTTCGGAGTGACAGCTTTTCGTGATTTTTCATGAGCCGGGCAAGCAGCTCCAAAAGCTCCATTGCGCTCGCCATCTTCCCGCTGTGTGTGCGGATATACTCGCTGATCGATTTCACCTCATCGACAAAATCGTAAGCGAAGATCTGCGTCAACTCATCCGCTCCGCATTCCCGCATGAACGGCAGCATTTCATCGCGGACAGCAATCACCCACAAAAATTCCCACGGATCTTCCGCATCCGCCGTGTAAACCGCATTCTGGCCGGGATAGATTAAAAATCCTTCTCCGGCATTCACCGGGCTGCCGTTGAAGCTTCCCTTCCCCGCCATCACATAATGGATGATATACTCAAGCCGCACCATCGGCCCGTAGGATGTCACCGACGGATCGGAGGAGCATCCCATCTGAATGATTCCCGGCGGGAAATCCTGCCGGGAGGAAAAAATCGCATACCGCATCAAGTCACCCCCTCGGTTATGATTATACCATATTTTATAGTGAATTGTCTATACCATTTTTGAAAATTGTATGTTACAATATCCATAACAACCGGAGGTGATCTTATGTCATTGTTTGAAAGCTTATATCACGCAGGAGAATATTTCGCGGCCGGACTGTTTGAAGAACCGGCGCGGGGACTGTTTTACCGCAAAGCCCTCGGTCTGCGGCGGTATTTTGAGACAGCCGCGCTTCCCCCTTATACCGGCGGACATCTCTATCCGTCCGGCGGTCAGCACTTTGATACCAATCTGTTCCCCCATTACCTGACCGGATTCAAGATGAACCGGGAGGCCCTGGATGAAAAAGTCCCTGGTGCATCGGCCGCCATTGATTCGGAATTCGACCGCTATCACACCAGCGTGCCGTGGGAGCATTCGGTGGCGGGTAATATGTACACCCACTCCATGCCCAATTATGCACGGATCGCGGCGGAGGGTTTTGAATCCTATCTGCCCCGCATTGAAAAAATTGCGGATGCGGATCTCCGCGGCGGTCTTTCCCATCTGCTCGCCGGTATCCGCACTTATGTGAAGCGATGCGCGGACTATCTGCAAAGTGCAGGCGCGGATCAGGCTCTCATCGATGCGCTCCGCCGTTTGCCGTTTATGCCGGCGCGGACGATCTATGAAGCCATCGTATGCCGCAACTTTCTCTTTTATCTCGACAACTGCGACAATCTTGGCTGTGTGGCATCCGATCTGATGCCCTATTACAACGGCGAGGATGTGACGGAGCTGCTTTGCGAGCTGTTTGACAACTGCGATATCACCGGCGGATACTCCATGTCCCTCGGCGTGGATTATAGTCCGCTGACCGTGCAGTGTCTGCGCGCCGTCAAGGGCAAGCGCCGTCCCATGATGGAGCTGTTTATCGACGAAAACTGCCCCGATGAGGTGTGGGATGCGGCACTGGATGCGGTGCGCTCCAGCGGCGGTCAGCCGGCATTTTACAGCTATCGCGGTGTCATCGGCGGTCTGCATCGCCGGTTTCCGCAGATCCCGCAGGCAGATCTTGACCGGTTCTGCGGCGGCGGCTGTACCGAATCCATGCTGGCCGGTCTGTCTAACGTAGGATCGCTGGATGCCGGCATCAATCTGCCCCTCATCCTCACGAGAACCATCGCCGAAAAGCTGGCGGATTCGGCAGATTTTGAGGAATTCCATGCCGCATTTATTGCCGATGTTTCCGCAGTGGTGGACACCGTCACCCGCGAGATCGCCGCATCCCAGAAGGAACGCGCCCTGCACAATCCTCTGCCCATGCGCACACTGCTCATCGACGACTGCATCGACAACGGCCTTGATTTCAACAACGGCGGTGCGCGGTATATGTGGAGCATCATCAATTTCGCCGGCACCATCAACATCATCGATGCCATGCTTGTCATCGACGACTACATTTTCCGCGATAAAACCATGTCCGCCGCCGAGCTGATACAGCGACTTGCCAACGGAGATGAGGCACTGCTTCACAAAATGCGCCATCATCCCGTCTGCTTCGGCGTTGACGATCCCCGCGCCAATGCCATGGCATCCCGCATCAGCGGCGAGATCTTTTCCCTGCTGGATGACAAAATGCCCCATTTCGGACTTGGATTTCTTCCGGCTTCCATCCAGTTCTGCACCGCCGCCGATGCGGGCAAGCAGATCGGTGCCACGCCGGACGGACGGTGTGCCGGTGCGCCGCTGTGTGAATCGCTGGGTGCCATCTCCGGCAAGGATGTGAAAGGCACCACCGCACTGCTCGGCAGTGTCACCTCCCTCGCCCTCGACAAAGCGCTGGGCATTCCGGTGGTCAATCTCACCGTCAATCCCGCCTTTGACAACGGCATTCTCCGCTCCCTCATCGAGAGCTACATGGACATGGGCGGAATGCATCTTCAGCTCACCTGCACCTCCCGGGAAATGCTGGAGGAAGCCATGGCCGATCCCGACCGTCACCGCAATCTCGTCATCCGCGTGGGCGGCTATTCCGAATATTTCCACCGGCTGAGCGACGATCTGAAAAAGCTCGTCCTGTCGCGTACCATTCACTGATATGACTTACGGAACAATCTTCAACATCAGCCGATGCTGTGTGGACGACGGCCCCGGCATCCGCACCACCGTTTTCTTAAAAGGCTGTCCCCTCCGCTGTCTCTGGTGTCACAATCCCGAATCCCAGCGCGTCCATCCGGAGATCACCTTCGATAAGGCCAAATGCACCCTCTGCGGCAGATGTGCGGCGGTGTGCGAGGCCGGATGCCACGGAATCGCCGACGGTGTGCATACCTACGACCGTGAAAACTGCACGCTTTGCGGAAAATGCGCAGAAGCCTGCTATGCCGACAGCCTGACGCTTGTGGGAAAGCGGATGAGCGTGGATGAAGCGGCGGCGGAAGCTGTCCGTGACCGGATCTTTTACAAAAATTCCGGCGGCGGCGTGACCATTTCCGGCGGCGAACCGCTGGCACAGCACGACTTCACCCGCGAGCTGCTGACAAAGCTTCGCGCGGAGGGCATTCACACTGCCATCGAAACCAGCGGATTTGCCAGCCGTGAGCGGTTCATGGAGATCGCCAATCTGTGTGATCTTCTGCTGTTTGATCTCAAAGAAACGGATGCGGCACTGCACGAGAAGTACACCGGTGTGCCATCCGTGCGCATCCTCGGCAATCTCCGCGCCGCATCAGAGGCGGGGATTCCCATCCAGCTGCGGCTGCCCATCATTCCGGGGCTGAACGACCGGGATGAACATTTCGCGGCGGCGGCAAAGATCGCCGCATCGCTTCCAACGCTCGTCGGTGCGCAGGTGATGCCCTATCACAAGCTGGGCGCATACAAATACGCCACCCTCGGTGAAGCTTACTCCCTTTCTGCGGTGGAAGAGCCGGATGCCGACACGAAAAAACGCTGGCAGACCATGCTGGATGAGCAGATCGCGCGCTGTCGGTGACAAACAAACAGCCTTCGCTTCCGAAAAAGCGAAGGCTGTTTCTTATTTCACAACAGTAAATAATTTTTCCATTTTTGCATTGAGGCTGTCACTGAAACCGGCAATGAAGGTGGGCCATTCGGGATTTTGCGGATAAAGGCCTTCCTTGAACCTACCCGACGGATATTCCAGCAGGTTGGAATATACCTCTGCCGGGTCGATTACGATGTTGTTACGGATGAGGTCAAACATACGGGAAACGTCCTCGTCCGGCGAATAGCGAACCTTGAGGGAGACTTCAACGTATTCCGGGATAACATCGTGATAAGTGGAGCTGCACAGTGCCTCAAGCACCGCACCGGTCGCATCTGTCTTGGTCAGCGTGGAGGGAACCATAGCGTAGATGTAGCGCTGGAGTACGGACTGGTATTCCTTCATCGTCTCATCGTACTTGGGGTACGGGAGGATGCCCCATTCAAACGTAAGATCGGATACCGTGGTCTGCGCGTTGGTGACAAGACCTGCGGAGAACATGACGTTGCCCTCCACAAAGGGCTTGCTCATATAGTTGCTGCCCGGCTGGTTGTAACACCAGTCCGCATCGCCGAGTGGCGGTGCAAAATGGGCTTCGCCGCTGTCATAAATGATGCTTCTCAGCTTGGCCATGGTGTTCACCGCACGTTCGTTGGCGAATTCGTAGACAAATCCGTCTTTGGTATAGCGGTACATATTCACATCGCAGGATTTGAGGAAGCCCAAGTATTTATTGATGTCGCCGAAGGTCAGACCCCAGCGGTCACCTGCATCCTGCTCCGTATTGCCGTTCAGGTCGGCATAGCCGCCGCGGATCAGCTCGGACATCTTATCCAGCGTCCACTTACCGGAATCCACGATGTCATACATATCCTCGGTGATCTGCATTTCGTCAAGCAGTGTCTGATTGAAGTACATACAGAAGGTGTTGTCTACGTTGCCGATGGCAAATTCGCCCATGACGAAGTCCACATAATCGCCGGGAATGCATTCGAGGGCGGATTTGTTGTACCACGGGCTGTCGAGATTGACATATTTCAGCGAGGAGAGATCGCCAAAATAATGATTGTCTACCGTCAGAGAGCTGAAGTTGGTGGAGCCGGAGAAGAGGAGGTCAAAGCCTGCATCGCCTGCCATGATCTGCGCGGTGATCTTGGTCTGATAATCCGACATGGTGCTCCACCCAAACTGCTCACGGGTGTATTCAAGGTTGACCTTCAGCCGCTCCTCCACGCTCCGGATGGAGTTGAAGATCGCATCGTTCAGACGATTGCCGGTGGATTCCTCGGCGTACATATTCCCCCACCATGCGTCGGAATAGTCGCCGATGGTGATGCGAATCGTTTCGCCGTTAAAATCGAGATCATCGGGAAGATTATCACGCACCGCCGTTGATCCTTCAGAACCATCCGATTGGGAACCGGAGGGCGCGCCTGCTTCGCCGCATCCGACAAGAAGTCCGCAGAGCAGGAGCAATGCTGTCAATTGTTTTGCATTCGGAAATTTCATTTCATACACATCCTTTTCAAAAAATGGATTGACTTTCGTCTTTTTTTATTATATCATATTGACAATGCAAGGTCAATATGGTATAATATCAAAAAGTGATGCTATTCTATGATGGAGGATCTTATGGAGGGTTCGCTTTATCCGAAAATCAGCAATATTACCGCGGTAATTTATGAGCATGGGCATACACATTTCCACAACAGCATGGAAGGCTATAATATGATGAGCTTCGGCTATATCATAAGCGGGAGCGTGCTGATCGAGACGGACAGCACCAGCTTTCCGCTTGCCTCCGGTGATCTGTTCGCCGTTTCGCCGCGATGCCGCTACAAGTCCCACTGGATCGGCGACCCGGATGTGCGCTTCTATGCGCTCCATCTGCTTCCGGAGCCGGACGCGGAGTTTTTCACCTTTCCCGTGCAGAAGATCGCGGCACTCTCCATACCTGAAACCGGCCGGCGATTTCTGGAAATCATCAGGCTCGTCGATGCCGCCGGTTATGCGGATCGGATGCGTGCGCTGTCACTGTTCTGCGGCTTTTATGCCGATGCCGTGCCGCACATCACCGACATCGCCATGCACCATCTGAATCCATCTCTTGTGTCGGCCATGCGTTACATTGACCGGCATTATCGGGAAGAATGCACCATCGAAACGCTGTGTGAGGTCTCCTTTGTCAGCCCGCCGCATTTGTATTATCTGTTCCGCAAAGAGCTTGACACCACGCCGATCCACTACCGAAACCGCATCCGGATTGAAAAATGCGCGGAAGAACTGCGTTCCACCGAGCGCGAGGAGATCGACATTGCGGAAGCTCACGGTTTTTCATCCCTGTCCTATTTTCGGGAATGCTTCCGGCGGCAGATCGGCATGACACCTTATCAATACCGGAATCTGGCGCGTCAGGAATCTGCGCACACATAAAAGGAGCTGCACGTTTTGTGCAGCTCCTTCCGTTTTCGCATTATGCCCTGAGCATCTTTTCAAGCTCCGCCTTGGGACGGAAGCCGATGGAGGTCTGAACCGCCTTGCCGTCACGAAACAGCATGACCGTGGGAATGCTCATGATGCCGAACTCGCGTGCAAGCTCGCCCTCATCGTCCACATTCACCTTGGCAATCTTGGCCGTGCCATCATATTCCTCGGCAAGCTCTGCCAGCACCGGTGCAAGCATCTTGCACGGGCCGCACCAGGATGCCCAGAAATCCACCAGAACCGGCACCTCGGACTTTAATACTTCTTCTTCAAAATTCGCTTTCGTAATCGTGATCTCAGCCATGATCGTTTCTCCTTTTATTTTGATTTGTAATATAACATACAGTGGCAGAAGCCCTCATATTCGGGGTCTGCGATCTGCTCGCGGAATTCGCGGCAGACACATTTGGTGTCCTCGTTCCGCTCAAGCCGGCATGGACAGTAGCCGTCCTTGGCTTCCAGCCCTTCCTTCACCGTGCGGACGATTTCTTCGTCGGGATTGAGTGTGATCTTCATCCTTATTCTCCTAACAGCTGCTCAATTTGCGAGGTGATGACTGTTTCATTCAGCGCACCGATGTATCCGGCATCCAGCTTGCCGTCCGCAGAAACGAACAGCGTCATGGGGATCGAATAGATGCCATAGGTCGCCGATGCATCGTGTTTGCTGTCGAAATACAGCGGGAATTCATAGCTGCCGTCAGCGACAAACTGATTCACAACCTCCAGCGTGTCGCGGCTGTCACTGAGATTGACCATCATGAAAACCACATCCTCGCCGTATTCCTTGTAAGCATCCTCGAAAGCGGGCAGCTCGGATTTGCAGGGCGTACACCATGTGGCCCAGAAATTGACCACCACCGGCTTTCCGGCAAAATCGGAGAGCTTCACCTCATTGCCGTCCCGGTCTGTCACCGTGAAATCCGGCGCATCCGGCTTTTCCTCCTGCTCCGGCGTAACGGATCCCGTCATCGCCGACAGCTCATCCACCGCGTTCATCTGCGGCACGCTGTATTTTTCCGTCAGCGTTTTGTACGCCGTGGAAGCCAGCACGATGAGCAGGACAAACAGCAGGATACCAAGAATGAATCCAACAATCTTTTTCATATGTCACCTCACATAAAAATGGCAATCAGGCGATTCATCAGGCCGGTCATCATCAATATGCCGATGAGGATGAGAAAACCGCCGCAGACGATGTTGATGACACGATAGTGACGCTTGATGAAACCGAACAGCTCCTTCAGCCGGTCAAGCAGGATCGCCGACAGAATGAACGGCACACCAAGTCCGGCGGAATAGATGAGAAGAAGCAGTACGCCCTTCAGCGCATTGCCGGAACCGGATGCCATCATCAGTGCCGATCCGAGAAAGGCGCCGACGCAGGGAGTCAGGCTGACCGAATAGACAAGACCAAACAGAAATGCGGAAAATACGCTTTTGATCTGCCCCATCCGCTTCATGCCGGAAAAGAATGGCAGACGGATGACCTCCAGATAGCTGAGTCCGAACAGGATGACCAGCGCGCCGCCCACCAGATTGACCGCTGTGCGGTATCGGGTCAGCAGCATTCCAAGTCCGCCCGCGAAAAGTCCCATGGCGGTGAAGGTAACGGTGAAGCCCAGCACGAATGCCGCCGCACGGACAGGTGTCCGCCATTTTTTGGATTCCTCCGCTTCGCCGCCCGCAAAATAGGACAGATACAGCGGAAGCATGGGCAGCATACACGGAGAGATAAAGGATAATATTCCTTCAAGGAATGTAATCAGATACTGCACATCATCCCTCCTTTGTGATATTATTATACCAGACCCGGCGTCCAAAATCCGTGACCGGGTCACATTTCTGCGGATTTTTTCAGAATTTTTCCGCGAGTCCGCTCTGACGGCAGACCTTTTCCACTGCATCGCTCATGCCGGTGAGTGTGACCGTCTTGCCGCGGGTATGCAGATCCTCGCAGATCTCCTCCAGCGTCTCAACGCCGGTCAGATCGATGGAGATCACGCCCTGCAGATCAAAGATCACCCGCTCGCATTCAGGCAGCGATGCCGCCGCATTTTCCAATGCTTTGGCATCGGCGAAGAAAACGATGCCCGTGATGCCCACATGGGCCGCATGATCCTCGTCCTCGGTGATCTCCGCCCGGAGCTTCGCCGCATTCACCGCAAAGATCACCAGCGAAACCGCGATGCCGATGATGATGGCGACAGTCAGGTCAAAAACGACGGTGGCGATCATGGTGACAAGGAACTGAATGATCGCGCCGACAAACTTTTTGCCAAAGATATTGCGGATGGCGTCCCATTCATTCATACGCCATGCGGTGACGATGAGAACGCCGCCAAGTGCCGACAGGGGGATGAGCTTCATTACGCCGCCCAACAGGAACATGACAACCAGCAGCCAGAGCGCGTGAAAAATGCCGGTGAGTCTTGTCTGCGCGCCGGATTTGATGGCAACGCTGGTGCGGGCGATGGCTGCAGTTGCCGGTACGCCGCCGAAGAAGGGGATGAGAATGTTGCCCGCGCCCTGTGCGATCAGCTCGATGTCCGCATTGAACGGCTCATTTTTCATGCGGGATGCCGATGCACCGCAGAGCAGGCTCTCGATCATGCCCAGTGCTGCCACGGTGATGGCGGAGGGAAGCAGGTCGCCGATCGAAGAAAAATCGATGGCTGCGAAGGAAAATCTCGCTTCGGGGAACAGGGTGCGCGGGATCTCGCCCACCGTTGCCACGCCCTCAAAGCGGAAAATGAGATAAACCACGGTGGAAACGATGATGCCCACCAGCGAGGACGGCACCTTGGCGTTCCATTTTTTCGGCCAGATGAGCATGACTGCCACCACAATGAGGCCGAGGAGAAGGGTGAACAGATGAGGCTTGAAGCCCAGACGGAAATAGGAGCCCAGCTTTTCCACGGCGGAGGAGCCTTCCGACACCGTGCCGAAGAAATTGTCGATCTGTCCCAGCGCAATGATGACCGCGATGCCGGAGGTGAAGCCGGTGATGACAGGACGCGGGATGAGTGCCACCAGCTTGCCGAGCCGGAAAATGCCGCAGATGAGCAGGATCACGCCGGCGATGAAGCTGACGAAAAAGACTGCGTTGAGTCCGTGGGCCGCCACGATGCCGATGAGGATGGCGGACATCGCACCGGTCGGGCCGGAGATCTGGAAGGATGCGCCGGAAAATGCGCTGATGACGATGCCGGCGATGATGGCGGTGATCAGACCCGCCGCCGCATCCGCACCGCTGGACACGCCGAATGCCAGTGCCAGCGGCAGTGCCACCGCCGCAACGGTGAGTCCCGCCAGCAGATCACGGATGAGCTTTGACAAATTGTAGCCGAAAAATTCCCGCTTCAGCATGGAAAGATAGTTTTTTACCATTGTAGTGCCTTTCGATATCAAAAATTCATCGGCATCACCCGCGGATGATGCCGATCTGTGCTATTCAATATTATACACCTTTTGGAGAAATTTGTCCATATCCGAAAAGCGTAAATTTTGCCGGATTATGAATGCCGCTTCGTTGAAAATGTCGAAAAAGCTTATTCAAATGCTTCGTAAGTCTTGGCGATGGCGGCGTTGATGCTGTCTTTCTGTGCCGCCATTTTGGAGGTCACGTCCGGATTACCCATAGCCAGTAATACAATGAGGCTGGAGTTGGTAAGCGACGTTGTCCAGCCGAACATCTTACCGATATTGATGGTTCGCGTATCCTGAATGATCTGCAGCATTTCTGCGGATTCTTCGTCGCGAACGCCCTTCTGGGTCAGCCATGTGTCGTAATACGGCTCAATCAGGCTGATGCTGCTCTCATACGCCATCATATCCAGCACCTTTCCGGCACGTTCCGGATCGGAGCAGCTCTTGGGAATGGTCGTCATCAGTGTGCCCCACGAACCGGTCAGGCTGATGTAATTCTCCTGCTTTTCATCCAGCTTGGGCATGGGAAGAATACCGAAATCGAAGGAACCGTCGCGCAGATTTGCGATATGGCCCAGCGTCTCGGACATGAACAGCGTGCGTCCTTTTTTGAACTCAACCGAAATACGGTCAGCGCCGCCCTGAATGCCGTCCGAATCGCGGTCAAGATAGTAACCGTCGGGCTTGGTGAGTGCCGTGATCTTCTCGAATGCCGTTACAAGGCGTTCGTTTGCTTCCACAAATACGGGCATATCACCGGATTCGTCGAGCAGATTCTCACCGAAGCAGAGGATGAGGCCTTCCATAAACAGATTGTGGGAAACGACGCCGTACTCCGCCGTACCGTTCGTCTGATCGAACTTGAAGGTCTCCTGTCCGTTCAGATTAGCCGACTGGGACACATATTCCGTCAGCTTATCCATGGTCCACTTGCCGTCACGCACGACCTGATACGGATCCTCCAGTCCCAGCTTTTCAAACTTTTCCTTGTGGAAATACATGACCCATGTTGCTTCAAAGGGATGGAAGGTGATGTCGCTGGTGGCAAAATAGCAGTGATCCTTGATGGTCGCCGCCTCAACGATGGTCTGATCCCACCACGGCTCATCAAGATTGATGGTGGAGATCTCCGCCAGATCCACAAAATAACCGTCGGACAGCAGGCCGCCCAGATCGTGGATCTGCGTCATGGCGACATCGTAAGTCGGATCGCCGGCAGTAACAGCGGTCTTGACAAGGCTGGCCAGACTGTCAACACTGCCGGTCAGCTCACGGATGGTGATGTTCAGCGCCTCCTCCACCTTCATGTTGCGCTCAAAAATGGCATCGTTCAGCAGCTCGCCGGTGGATTCCTCCGGTACGAGCATCTGGTTTGCCCAATCGCACACATCCAGATTCAGGAAGGTGAATTCGTAGCCGCCGAAGTCCGCCGATTCATAGGGGTATTTCTCCGCTGTATCTGCGGAAGTGGTGTCAGCAGAGGAGGTGGATGTAGTGGTGTCGGTGGATGTACCGCCGCCGCAGGACGATGCTGTCATCAGAACTGCAAGCAGAATCGCAATGTAACGTGTTCTTCTCATTTCTTTTCCCTCTTTTTTCTATATATAGATATATACTCTCGTTTCTTTGGTATATAGACAACGAGAGTATACATCCATTATACAGTATTCGGGGTGATTTGTCAAGTATATCTTGACAATTCTTCTGATTATTTCAGTGCTTCATAGGTACTGGCAATGGCGGCGTTGACACTGTCCTTCTGCGATGCCATGGTGGAAACCATTGTCGTCCGTCCATCTACCAGCGCATAGCCGATGCTGCTGATGACAGACGTCGTCCAGCCGAACATTTTACCAATATTGAGGGTGCGTGTCTCGCGGATGAGCTGAAGCATATCGGCAGAGTCCTCGTCGCGCACGCCTTTCTGCGTCAGATAGGTATCATAATACGGCTCTATCATGCAGATATTGCTCTCATATGCCAGCATATCCAGCACCTTTCCAGCTCTCTCCGGATCGGAACAGCTCTTCGGGATCGTGGTCATCAGCGTACCGTAAGATGCCAGCATACTGTGATACTGTTCCTGATTCTCATCCAGCTTCGGAATCGGCACGATGCCAAAATCGAAGCTTGCATCGCGAAGATTTGCGATATGTCCCAGGGTCTCCGCCATCATCATGATGCGTCCCTTTTTATACTCAACCGGCATTCGGTCGCCGCCGCCCTGAATATTATCCGTATTGCGGTCAACGAATGCGCCGTCCGGCGTAGTCAGAGCCATGATTTTTTCAAATGCGGTGACAAGCCGTTCCTCCGCTTCATTGAACACGGGCATATCTCCGGATTCATCGAGGTATGTCTCGCCAAAGCCGAAGGCCAAAACCTCCATGAACTGGTCGTGGGAAAGAATGCCGTATCGTGCAGTACCGCTTGCCTGATTGTATTTAAAGGTCGGTTGTCCGTTCAGATCAGCCGCCGTAAGCGCGTACTCCGTCAGCTTGTCGATGGTCCACTTGCCGTCGCGTACCAGTCCGTAAGGTTCTTCAAGGCCCAGATCTGCCATTCTTCCTTTATCAAAATAGATCACCCATGTAGCCTCGAACGGGAAAAAGGTGATATCGCTGGTGGCAAAATAGCAGTGATCCTTGATGGTTGCCGATTGGATGACCATCTGATCCCACCATGCCTCATTCAGATGGAGGGAATCAATACCCGCAAGATCGGCAAAATAACCGTCCGACAGCAGCGCACCGGTAAAATGATACGGCGTCATCGCGACATCGTAGCTCGAATCGCCGGAATTGACAGCCGCTTTGATGAGATCGGAAACCGCTTGCCAATCCGCACCGTTCTGCTCGGTGATCTTGATGTTCAGCATCTCCTCCACTCTCCGGTTTCGGTCAAACATGGTATCATTAAGCAGCTCGCCGGTGGATTCCTCCGGAACAAGCATACGATTCGCCCAGTCACACACGGCTACATTCAGGAAAGTAAACTCATATCCGCCGAAATCCGCAGCTCCGTGCGGATACCCAACTTTCTCTTCCGGCGCGGTGGTATCGGACGCATCCGCCGGTGTGGTATCGCCGGACGGTGCACTGCCGCCGCAGGATGATGCCGCCAGCATAACGGCGAGCAAAGCACTGATAAATCTTACTTTTTTCATTGTTGCAACCTCCAATAAAATAATCTTATTAAAATTTTAACATATTATTCAATAAAAATCCATTGCAGAATAGTATCAATACATGGTATAATCGTATGTATACAGTTATAGAGGAGGCGATTGTATGGATGGGCTTCACATCTATGCGTGCAAATATGAGGTGATTGACGGCAGCCGAAGAAGTGTGGTTTTCAAGCCTCCCTATCATATGCTGCATTTTGTCGTCAGCGGGAGCGGAACCTTCAATGATCAGCGGCTGACCGCAGGGCAGGCATTTCTCTGCCGTGCCGGACAGTGGAGCAGTTATATGCAGAATCCCGACGACCCGTGGAGCTATTACTGGATCAATCTTTCCGGTGCATATGCCGACAAACTGCTGGATGACTGCGGATTTTCCGGTACCGATGTGATCGATTACGAGCTGACGCCGGAGTTTTCAGGGGTGATGAAGCTGGCCTCCGCAAGCCGGAATCCCGGCTTCTGGGAAGGAATGTTCATCGCGCTGGCGGAGCTTTTGAAAAATTACAGAAATGCCCCCTTTCTGTCCGTTCCGGAGCAGCACATCCGGGATGCGGAGCAGATCGTGGCAGCCTGCGGCGGATGCATCAAGCCGTCGGAGCTGGCGGCGCGGCTCTGTCTGTCCCGTGCCTATCTGCGCAATATTTTCATGGAGCACAAGGGCTTGTCGGTGCAGGAATATATCATCCGCGCCCGCATGAAACGGGCGGAGGATCTTCTGGAGCAGACGGATCTCCCTATCGCCGAGATCGCCGCCGCTGTCGGGTATGACGATCCGTTTCAAATGACCAAAGCATTCCGCAAGATCCACGGCCGATCCCCCTCCGCCTATCGGAAATGGCTGAAAAATTCAACAGAGGTCATCAATTCCGTCTATTATCAATAAGATGAGCCTGCCGCAGAATCTGCGGCAGGCTGTGTTTTTTCAGATTTCAAATTCTCCGCCGGCGAAAGACATACCGCCATCGCATAAATACCACTCAAATCGCCCGGGAACAAAGCTCACATTCCCCGCTTCATCGCACTGCTCGAAGCTTTCGGGTGGGATCGGGAGTGTCAGCTCCGTATGCTCACCCGGCTTCAGCATCACTTTATCAAAAGCCGCAAGCTCCCGCACACGCGCGGTGCCAATACCGGTCTTGCGCCGCAAAAAGAGCATCGGCACTGCGTGGGCAATATGCGTGCCGGTATTTTCGACAGTCAGTGTCAGGCGCGGCGCATCCGCGTCAGGTGCGCAAACGACCGAATAGGCCATGGAGCTGTACGACAACCCGAAGCCGAAGGAATACTTCGGCCGCACGGCATCGCAGTATTTCATTGCCGGATAGGATTGTTTCCAGTTATAATACACCGGAAGCTGTCCCACGGTATCCGGCAGAGAGATGGGAAGCCGTCCCGACGGCGAAATTTCGCCGAAAATGAGCCTTGCCAGCGCATCGCCGCCGTACAGTCCCGGATAAAATGCACAGATAATCGCGTCTGAATACGCCTCGATCTCCCGCATCGCGTAAGGTCTGCCGGCGATCAGCACGGCAATCACCGTATGACCCGCCTCTTTCAGGCGGCGGAGAAGCTTGGTCTGCACGCCGGGCAGCTCCAGTGTACCGGAGTCAAGTCCTTCGCCGCAGTCCATGCCGCGGGATGCTCCCACCGCGCCGTTCGCCGCGATGCGGCTTCCCTCGAACCGGCTTGAGCTTCCGCCCACCGCCGCAAATACGATATCGCAGTCCTTCAGCGCATCAATCGTCGCATCAAGGCACGCCGCGTCCGTTTCAAACATATCCGGTGCAGGAGCATAGACCGGCATCGACAGCATCCCATGTGCCGCAGCAAAATTTTCCATGCCGCGAAGGAAGGTCACACAGCTGCCATCTCGCACCGGCGGCGTGTAATCGCCGAGCTGTGCGTACACGTTGTCGGCACTCGGGCCGGTGATGCCGATTTTCTGTGAACCGCTTCCATCAAGCGGAAGCAGGCCGCCGTCATTTTTGAGAAGGATCAGGCTCTCCTCCGTCAGTTTTCGCACGATCGGATATTCCGCCGCCGTATAGCGCCCTTCCGGCGCATTCTCCGGCAGAAGCGGATGCTCAAACAGCCCGCGTGCAAACTTGAGCGTCAGAACCCGTGCCGCCGCATCGTCAATCTCTGCTTCGCTGACCAATCCCGCTTCACAGGCCTCCGCTAACATTCCATATGCATCATCGAGAAGTCCCATATCCACACCGGCGCGGAACGCCATCGCCACCGATTTCAGCCGATCACCGGTCAGAAGATCCAGGCTGTATACCGCCAGCGCGTCCGACATGACAAAGCCGTCAAAGCCCCACTCATCCCGCAGAATATCTCTGAGGAGACGGCGGTTTGCGAGGCAGAAGGTGCCGTCGATCTCGTTGTAGGTGGCCATCACGGAAGCCGCGCCGGCCTTGATTGCCGCACGCGCCGGCGGAAGATGGATCTCACGCAGCTCGCGCATTCCGATTCTTGCCGCGCTTGCATTGACGCCTCCGGTCGTTTCACCCTGAGCGCAGAAATGCTTGGCGACCACGTCCACATCGGCGGAGCGGATGCCGCGAACGACCGCATCTGCCATGACGGAAGCCAGCCGCGGGTCTTCACCGAAGCATTCCTCGCACCGTCCCCATCGGGGATCGCGCGCCACATCCATAACGGCGGCGTATGCAAGATCGATGCCCGTCTCACGCATCTGCTCGCCGCACACGGAGAATGCTTCTCTGACAAGCGCAGGCGAAAAGGATGCGGCGGATGCCAGATTGACAGGCAGAAGATAACCATCCAGCGCCTGATGACCATGCGGGCATTCGGTCGCCATCAGTACCGGGATACCGAAACGGGAATGGGAGATAACATATTCCTGCACCATATTGTACGCTTTTCGCGCCAGTCTGCCGTCAAGTCCCGTATTAAAATCTCGCTTCGCCCAGGGATCGGCGCGAAAAAGTCCGTACAGCGCACCGATCGAGCCGAATTTTTCGATTTCACCTGTCAGCTCCTCTGTGAGCGTAAGCGTATCGCCGTCGCGCTGATAGCACCGGAAACCATATGGCCGTTGGGTCAGCTGCCCCACCTTTTCCCGCAGTGTCATGCGGGAGATGAGATCCGCCGCACGCGCCTCCGGCGTGGCATTTTTATCTCGGTAAAGCTCCATGATGATTTCTCCTGTAGGCATTACACGGCTGCCCTGTCAGTCCGACAGCTCATCCAGAAAATATGCGTTGGTATCGGCAGTGTATCCCCGCTCATCGATGACGCACAGCCGGAAATAATCCGCCTCCGGATGCACCTCAAATTCCGCCGAGGTGAGAAGCTGGCCGTTCTCCGCCATTGCCATATGATTGCCGCGGCGGTTTCCGAGACGCAGGAAAATGCGGTCGGCGGGTGAGCATTCAATGTGCACCTTGCCGTTCTCATACCAGAGCGCGTGAATCTGGGGGCCTTGGGAAACGTAGGAATTGCCGGCCAGCAGTGCCTGCATGACCGCGCGGTATTCCAGCGCCGGTGCTTTGATCATCGTCCACGACCAGCCGATCTCACAACGGCGGGTACCATCGTCCAGCGAATGGTTGTCATCGCCGGCGGTGATGGTGATGCGGCGCGTGCCGTCACGGAGCAGGTCGTCATAAACCTCCGGGCAGTAGCCGTAGCTTCCGTTGCGGATGGTGCCGCCGTTTGCGATCTCCATGGCGTGCATTCCGTGATAGCCAATGTATTCGGGATAAAACTCCCGCGATCCGCCGGGATGGTTGTAGATGACGAAAAATCCGCTCTCACGTGCATTCTTCATCATATCGCTGACACCCTCATGGGAATAGACGCGCTCGTAATCCGGCTTCGATTCGTCCACCTTCAGAAGATGCCGCTGATTGACCGCGTTGGCGTAGAGATACTTCTCCCGATGGTAGCAGGGCTGATAGAGATTGTCCGGTTCGATGGCGATACAGTTCATGTGGAGCGTCGTCATGGTCGGCCACGGGCCGGTGCCGGGCTTGTTCACCTCCACCTCGCAGCCGTTGAGGGGCAGAAAATTCTCATCCCGCAGCTCATCGTGAGGCAGCAGTACATCGTGATCGGTGAAAGCGACGATCTGGTAGCCGCGCTTGACGTATGCCTCCTTGACCTGCTCCGGCGTCATTTTTCCGTCGGAGAGATAGGTGTGGCAGTGAAGATTCGCTTTGTAGAATCTGCCCTCCTCGGGCAGTAAGTATTTTCTCATAGTTCTGTCCTTATTCTGCAAAAATCGGATTTGTCCATGCGCATTTGCCGTCTTTGTCGATAATGGTCATGCGCCAGTATTTGTACGCTCCCCGCTTATCCTCTGTCTCAAACTCAGCATGGGTCAGCGTACCGTCCTCAGAGCGCTTGATATGCGGTATATGGCCGTCACTGAGCAGGCGGATTTCCGAGACAGGGGAGCATTCGATGACTACCTTGCCGTTATCCACATAGAAATCGTAAATCTCCGGACCGCAGGAGGAGTAGAACTTGCCGTCCTTCAGTGCTGCCAAAATCGCGTTTATGTTGTTCTCCGCATTTACCCGAACCCAGCCGTTGCAGTGATTGTGCCTTCCGTGTCCGTCATCCGTCGCAACGCCATAAATGCGCTTGCCCGTCGCGAGAATTTCATCCCAGAACGCCGCATCCATATCGATGCCGTAGCCCATTACACTGCAGGTGTTCCAGATTTCCATGGCAAAATCGCCCTCCATCTGATCGAAATACCGAGCCGGTGTACAGCTCCATTCGGGATGGCAGTAGATGGTCAGATTGTTCTTCCGATGGATCTCGTCAAGATATTCCTGATATCCAAACTGATCCTTCGCATTTCCGGGGGGAACGATCTCGTCCTGATCGTATCCGTTGCCGTCCTCTTTTGCCGGGCCGATACAGACCGTGTGGAACTGTCTTGCGCCG
>SVSO01000290.1 GCA_015064195.1 Oscillospiraceae bacterium | reverse complement strand
TTTTCCCGGCGGATGTGATATACTGGTATGAAGAATTTTTTGGAGGTATCCCAATGATCAAACATATCGTCTGCTTCAAGCTTCATGAGCCGACCGAAACCGCCTGCCATCGCGCCGAGGAAGTGCTTCTTTCCATGATCGGCAACGTGCCCGGCATCCGCGAGATTCAGGTTGGCGTGGATTTCCTGCGCTCCGCCCGTTCTTACGATGTGTGTCTCTCCGTCGTGGTGGATGACAAGGCCGCGCTGGAGGAATACGACAACGACCCGTATCACTGCAACGTGGTCAAGACCCATATGCGCGCCGTCTGCGCGTCCAGCATCACCGTGGATTTTGAATTTTAATTAAAATCGGCTGAGGAAACTCAGCCGATTTTTTACGGAATCGTATTCATATCCTTGGACGCAAACCGGCTGTGATGCTCGGTCACGATGCCGTCGGGGGTGAGGATAAATTCGCTGTTGGCGTAAAAGCTGTCGGGATGCATATACTCCGCCTGCGGGCATACGGCGGCCTCGGAAAGCTTGCCGTCCCACCGCCAGACCTTGCCGTTTGTGCCGATGTAAAGCGCGTCGGTGTACTGAAATCCACCGAGCATGGTATGTCCCTCCGTGGTGAAAAGCTCCGTTCGCGCACCGGTTTTTGCATCCAGCATCGCCACCGTCAGCGTCCGGTCGAAGAACACCTCGCCCTTATGCGTCGGTTCAATGCGCGTCGCCAGATTCTCATAATGGGACACGGCATAATACAGATTCCCCGCATCATCCGCCGCCACAGCCTTGATGCCGCGCAGCTTTGCCGCCGGGTCCGCATCACCGAGGGTGTAGATCACCTCGCCGTCCGCAAACTCGGTGTCTGCATCCAGCGTGTCAAACCGCAGGATGGAATCCTCGTCGATATAATACACCCAATCATCGCCAACGCAGTCGAAGATGCCCATGTCATCGTTTGTCCAAAGCTCCGTGCCGTCCGTGTCGATGCACGTCATGCCGTAGATGCACGAAAGATACAGCTTATCCTGCCAGATTTCGATGTCCATCGCCATGGATTCAAAGGAAGCATCCTCCGCTTCATAGAGGATCGCGCTTCCGGATTCGTCCGTGCGCATCACCTTGCCGAAATCCACCAGCGTATACACCGCGTCCTCCGATGCGGTGATGGATTCAAACCAGCTTCCCTCCGGCAGTGAGATCACCGCCTCGCCGTCCCGATAGAGGGTAGTCTCGTCGATATGATACACCGCGCCGTCAAAATACGCCGCCGTCTGATTCTGCGAATTGCGATTGTAGTCGCCCTTCCAAGCGCCGCAGCCCACAAGCAGAATGGCCGCAAGACAAACTGCCAGTTTTTTCATCGGAATCCTCCTTATTTGAACAGTTTGATTCTCAGGATCACGAATATCGCCGCCACCGCCGCCAGTGCGCTGACACCGATGATGATGGGAAAGCCCCACGGATGGGTGGCGAGGGGCATATGGGCGCCGGAAAGGTTCATGCCGTAGGCGGAGAAGATCATGGTGGGGATCGCCATGACCAGCGTGATCATAGCCAGCACCTTCATGGCCACGTTCAGGTTGTTGGAGATCACCGATGCGAAGGTGTTCGACATACTGGTGATGATCTCCGAATTGATCTTGGCCATCTCAATGGCCTGCTTATTCTCGACGATGACGTCCTCCAGTAGCTCCGAATCTTCCTCATATTTTTTGATGAAATTCGACCGCACCAGCTTTTCCAGCACCGCCTCATTGGAGCGCAGTCCGGTTGTGAAGTAGACCAGCGATTTTTCCAGCTTCATCAAATCGAGCAGATCCCGATTGCGCTGCTTTTTTGCAAATTCATCCTCGGTCAGATCGGATTTTCTCTCCACCATCCGCAGATACAGCAGATACCGCCGCGCCGTGGCGTAGAGGATCTGAAACACGAACCGGGACTGCTTTGCCGGATGAAAATCCCGCTCCGTTCCGTTGGCAAATCCGCGCAGGACGTGGGTATCCTTGGAGCAGACGGTGATAACGCATTCGCCCGCTAAGATGATAGCCATCGGGATTGTCGTATACAGCTCATTCTCGCTGACTTCCTCTCTGGTCGGCACGTTGACAAGGATCATTTTCCACGTATCGTCCCAGTCGGTTCGCGAGCGTTCATCGAGGTCGAGCGCGGCTCTGACGGTTTCCATTGGCAGTGCAAATTCCGTTGCCACATCCCGCAGCTCGTCCTCTTTGGGCGCAGTCAGCTGAACCCAGCATCCCGGCATGGGCGAATCCACCGCTTCGATGGCATTATTTTTTTCGACATAATAAGAAATCATGCGCTCACCTCCGTATATAGTATACATCAGTTTACGCATGAAATCAAGTGGCTTATAAAATTTTACAATTAGTCGAACGCGAGGGGAGTATGATGGATACCCTGACGCGGGCAGGCCATATAAGCCTCGCACTCCTCGCGCCATTTCTTATAATGCGCCGTTTCCTTATGCGCTTTTGCATCCTCGGGCGTCGCATAGACCTCATACAGCGTAAAATACGCGGGGTCATCGTTGCCCTGCAGCACATCGAAGCGGACATTGCCGGGCTCTTTTCTTGCATTTTCCGCATTATAGAGTGTAATTTTAATGAAATCCTCCACGCACTCCGGCTTGACATGGACGATGACGGTAGTAGCAATCATTATCGGATCTCCTTGAAGAATTCCAGCTCCTCGCCGTCCGGGCCGTACACGAAGGCGATATTGATGGAAATTTTTTCGGGATGAGAATCCAGTGCAACCACCTTCGGCAGCACCTTCGGCTTAGCACCCGCCGCGATTGCCGCATCGAACGCCGCCTGCACATCCTCCACCTCATATGCGAAGTGGATATACTTGCCTGCGTATTCGCCGGGATCGTTCTCGATCTTCTGTCCGCCTGCGAACAGCTCGAGGATGCCGCACTTACCGAACTTGAGCATCTGGATGCGCTTCTCACCCTCGCCCCAGCCCACGTAAGGCTCCATTCCGATGGCTTTATAAAATTCTACGGATTTCTCAAAATCGGACGCTTTCAGCGCAAGATGCGCAATGCCCATATTAGGGATGATTTTATTCATGGTTGGTCTCCTTTGGGTTTGTGATTCAGACTTGTTCATTCAAGGGGATACGGTCGCTTTCTTGTAAGAAAGCTCCGCAAAGAACTTTAATCAACGCTATCGCTAACAGGCCGTTTGTCTGTGCGCGGGCTGGCTACAGCCCCAGCCGGGGCCCCTTCCCCGGCAACTGTTTGTGCGGATTTGTTTGTTTTTTGAGTTTGCGGTTGTATAACTATGGGGAGGTTTTGGCCTCCCCATGCTTACGTTTTATCCGTCTGCATTTCTGGCATCGGCGGAAATATTTTTTGCTTATTTGGAATTGTAAGTGTCGTCGAGATTTGCGATCTTTTCTTCGACAACCTTCTTTTCCTTCTTGGAGGAGATTTCGATCTTCTTCTGAAGCTCTGCCCAGAATTCCTCGCCGTCGTTCTTGCACTCTACCCAATCATTCTTCCAGCTGGAGAGCATGATCGCGTTGGAGATGGACAGGCCGTTGATGCCCTCGAAGCCGGATGCCAGCAGAGGAGTGCCATCGATGAGGTGATCGGTGAAGTTCTGGAGAATTCCCACGTGCTGCGGGCCTGCATTC
>SVSO01000289.1 GCA_015064195.1 Oscillospiraceae bacterium | reverse complement strand
TGCTGGTGCTGTCAGGAGCTTTGCCCGGCAAAGGCGGTGAAAATTCGCAAAAACCCGATTATCAGACTGATCGGAGGTTAGACTAATGACAGAACTGCAAATCACAGCCCCGGCGAAGATCAATCTATGGCTGGAGATCAAATCGCGGCGTCCCGACGGCTATCACGACATCGAAAGCGTGATGCAGACCGTATCGCTCTGCGATACGCTGACGCTCAGAAAAGCGGACGGTATCGGGGTCACCTGCACGAACGATACGCTCGACTGCGGGGAGACGAATCTCTGCCATAAAGCGGCGCGCGCATTTTTTGCGGCATCGGGCATCGACGGCGGCGTTGACATCCACATCGATAAGCGCATTCCCATTGCGGGCGGCCTTGCGGGCGGAAGCACTGATGCGGCGGCGACGCTGCGCGGGTTGAACTTACTGTATGAAACCGGCTATTCTGTGGAAAAACTCTGCGCCATCGGCGTGAGGATCGGTGCAGACGTGCCTTTCTGCGTAAAGCGCGGCATCGCGGTGACGCGCGGCATCGGCGACCGATTTTCCGAGGCTCCGCGCCTCCCCGACTGTCATATCGTCGTTGCCTGTGTGGGCGAGGGCGTATCGACACCGTGGGCATACGGGCGGCTCGACGAGATGTACGATTTCGCCGCGCGCACAGTGGATGCGGACGATTTTACCCGCGTGATTGCGGGCGGAGGCCTTCACGACATCACGGCGGCAATGACCAACATTTTTGAATCTGCGGTGCTTCCCGTGCGGCCGCAGGCGGTATCCATCAAGGAAAATCTGCTGAAATCCGGCGCGCTTGGCGCTCTTATGAGCGGCAGCGGCCCGTCGGTGTTCGGCATTTTCGATAACCCTGAAAGCGCAGACCTTGCTGTGCGGCAGCTGACCTCCCTCGGGATTGCCGCGCAGTGCTGTATACCCTATTATCCCGGGGAAAATTAAAAACCGCGAACAGGCGGAATGCCGGAGAACGGCAAAGGAGAATTTGTATGAAAACGGCAAACAGAATCATTGCATTTGGCGCTGCGGCGCTGTTGACGTTGGGTCTTGCATCCTGCGGTAAAAAGGATGAGGGCTTCGACTACAGCGCAGGCCTCGACAAGAACGGCTTCTTCGAGGGCATCAAGGCATCCGACATCATTACCCTGCCCGAATACAAAGGCATCGACGTGGACAAGGCTGTCACCATCGCGGCGGAGGCGGATGTCAAAACGCAGATTGACGGCGTGCTTGCGGCATATGCGGAGTACGAGCAGATCACCAACCGTGCGGTCAAGGACGGCGATACCGTCAACATCGACTATGTGGGCTCGGTTGACGGCGTAGAATTCGAGGGCGGCTCCACCGGCGGTGCGGGTACCGATGTTACCATCGGCGTAACGCAGTATATCGATGATTTCCTTGAGCAGCTCATCGGCCACAAGCCGGGCGAGACCTTCAACGTGGAGGTTACCTTCCCTGAGGATTACGGTCAGGATCATCTGAATGGTAAGGACGCTGTATTTGTCACCACCATCAACTACATTCAGGGCGACATGATCGAGATCGAGCTGACGGATGCCATCGCGGCGGACTACGGCTTCGCTACCGCTGAAGAGATGGTGAAGGATATCGAGGAATGGCTGATTGCGGGTCAGAAGTTCAACCTCCTAACCGAGATTCTCGCTGAGGCGACCTGCAGCGCGGTTCCCCAGAGTGTGCTGGATTACGTGATCAACTACGACCTTGAGCAGCACAACTACTACGCATCCATGTACGGCATGACTGTGGAGCAGTTCCTCATGATGCAGGGCTATGAATCCAAACAGGCGTATATCGACCAGAACATGGAGGTTTACACCGAGAACGCGACACTTTACCTTGCAGCACAGGCCATTGCCGAGCTGGAGGGTCTGACCGTCACCGACGAGCAGATCAAGGAATCCGACTACGCGGAGGTTGTTGACGATTACGGCGAGCCCTATATTCGCCAGTATCTGCTGTTCCAGGTGATTCTGCCTGACTTCATCATCGAAAACGGAAACGTGAAATAATCAACAAAAACGGGCGCTCCGGTTTGTGCGGAGCGCTCATTTTTTGCTTTCGGCCTTGACATTCCAGCCGGAATGGGGTAGAATATATAGAGCATATCACAAATACAATATTATAGGAGATCGACATCATGAAACGTACGGCCACACTTCTGATTCTGACAGCACTTCTTGCCAACCTTACCGCATGCGGCGGCACACCCGCGCAGACCCAGGGCGGCGATACCACCGCTGCTTCCGGTGAAACCACCACCGCTGCTGAAACCGATCCGCCCCTTGAGGTGAAGGATTTCGGCGGACATGTCGTCAAGATCATGACCCGCGACGACTCTGCCACCAGTATTGCATGGAATACCGTTGATGTATACGCCGCTGAGGAAAACGGCGAGGCAATCAATGACGCGGTTTACCGCCGCAACGTGAAGGTGGAGGACACCTACAACGTCAAGATCGAGCGCCACGCGGTCAAGCTGGCCGATCATGTCAATACTGTCAAGAACAATGTCATGGCCGGCGACGATACCTATGACCTGATTCTCACGCTTGTCACCCATTCCGCGACACTTTCCGGAGAAGGTGTGCTGAACGAGCTGAACGCACTGCCTTATCTCGATTTCACCAAGGACTGCTGGGATTCCAGCGCGATGGCTGATTTTGCCATCGGCGGCAAAAACTATTACTGCATGGGTGAAGTCAACATCACCGACAACGATGCCACCTGGAGCACGCTGTTCAACAAGGATCTGAAGGAGAAATATACCGCCATTCCCGATCTTTACGAGCTGGTCAAGTCCGGAAAGTGGACGATGGATGCCCTCCGCGAATACGGTAAGATGGCGACTGTCGATCTGGACGGCGACAGCGTAATGAACTGGGAGAAGGATCAGTTCGGTCTGATCGACCAGTATGAGGCTGCGGTTGCTATCTTCAGCGGTGCAGGCCTGCGCACCATCAGTGTGGACGACAAGGCGAACTTTACATATGAGCTTGATTCCGAAACCAATGTCAATGCCCTCGGCCGCATCTGGGAATTCTTCAGCGATAAAACCTTCCAGCTCAACGCCGATGACCACAGCGTCACCGATAAGTGGAATGTTCTCTCCCGTGGTACCTTCAAGTCCGGCCGCGGTCTGTTCTTCATGGTTCCGCTTTCCTCCATCCGTCTCATCCGCGATATGGAATACGACTTCGGCATCCTGCCGGTTCCGAAGCTGGACGAAAAGCAGGCGGAATACTGCAGCACCATCCAGTACAACAACGCAACGGCTTACTCCATCCCCGTCACCGCAGCAGATCCTGCCCGTACCGCGCTGATTCTGGAAGCGCTCTGCGAAGGCTCGGTGGATACCCTGACGCCCGCTTATTATGATATTACCTTAAAGCGTAAAGCCAGCCGCGATGATGCTTCGTCGGATATGCTCGACCTCATCTTTGCAAAGCGCTGCCTTGACCCCAGCTTTGCATTTACGTCGATCGGCACCTGGGACCATATCAAAAATGTAGCAAAGGCTGCATCCAATAATGTTGTTTCCCTGGAAGCCGCAAATCACGATACTTTCCTTTCGAACGCGGAGAAGATTTTCACCACCCTCAAGGAACTCGACTGATTCAGAAAAAA
>SVSO01000011.1 GCA_015064195.1 Oscillospiraceae bacterium | reverse complement strand
GGAGCGTATGGACGAAACCGAAGCCGAAGACGCGCTGGCATCGGGAAGGTGCGCCGCCGTCATTCTGCTTCCGGAGGGCTTCATCCACGATATTTCCGTTGGCAATGAGGCAAAGGGCATCATTCGCCTGTCATCCGCCGCCGCATCCCAGCCGCAGATCGTGGAAGCCGTGGCGAAATTCGGCGAGCGGATCCTTGCAGCCGGGCAGTACGGCGTGTTCGCCGGGGAGCATCTCATTGTCCGGCACCGGCTGGGAAGCGACTTCCGGCGGGCATTTCTCAATGAGACAAATCTGACCCTCATCGACGAAGCCATGGACTCCGGCAGCCGGTATTTCACCTTCGAGGTGATGGAGTATCTGGACACCGGCATGACGCCCACGGCTTATTTTGCCATGTGCTGGCTGCTCATGCTGCTCTTTCTCATCTCCATATTTTTTATCCCCCTCGTCACCAAAGACTGTGATCGCGGTCTGCTCTCCCGTCTCACGGCAGGCGGCATCACACCGGCGCGTTTTGTCAGCTCCAAGCTGGCAATTCTCACCGTGCTCCGGTTGATTTTGCTCACCCCCACGCTGATTCTTTTCGCTGGACTTGCGGGGATTTCCATCAATCCGTGGGCGATCCTCATGACACCCCTCTGCGCATTTTTTGTCTCCCTTATCGGCATCTGTCTCACCCTCTGCACCGGCGACGGCATCACCGGCAACGCGATCCCGGCGGTGCTGGGATTGTTCCTGTGCGGCGGACTTGTACCGCGCCAGCTGCTGCCCGGTGCGGTCACATTCATGGGCCGCTTCACGCCATTCGGTGCGGCGATGGCATTGATCTCCCCCATTTTCGGTGCGCCTCCGGACATTCCCGGCATTCTCTGCGCCATGTTGTACGCCGCTCTCGCCGCAATTTTCATCCGGCGGCGGCTCATCCGCATTCTGGCGGGGAGGGATGTATCATGCTGAACGATCTGCTGTTTGCCGCAAAACGAGCCGTGCGCACGGTGATCTTTCCCGTACTGCTCATCCTGCTTGCCGCTTCGCTCATCCTCGCGCCCATGCTGGGACGGGAAGAATCCCTCCCGCCCGCCGGCATTGTCTGCGCGGACGAGAGCGTCATCGCCCACCGGATGCTCCGTCATCTGACGGAAAACGGCTTTGAGCTATGCCCGGATGAGGCCACCCTCCGCGCCCGTGTTGCGGCGGGTGAATACGACTGCGGCGCGGTCATTCCCGATGGATTTGAGGCGCTGGTCCTGTCAAACACGCCGGACGGTGCAGCGCGGTTCATCACCTCCCCCACCTCCTTTGCGCCCACGGTGTATCAGAATCACCTTGCGGCGGCGATCTTCTCGGAGCTTGCGCCGGTCATCACGGCGGATGCGCTGGCAGATTCCGGCATTTCGCTTGAGGAAACGCTGGCCGAATACCGGGCCATGATGGATGCGGGGATGGTGTTCACCTTCGAGCTTGTGCGCGCCGATGCATCCGCGCCCCTCTCTGCCGATGACCGGGGGAAAGCCTATCTGCTCGGCGCGGCATCGCTTCTCATCTTCACCATCCTGATGTACGGCATCTGCGGTTCGCTCCGGGATGACATCCGCGCTCTGTCCATGCGGATCGGGCGGAAAACGGTGCTCCTCCGCGCCGTGATCCCCGATATGGCGATCCGGGCGGGCGGCATTCTCATGGCCGTATTCCTCGCGGCGGGCGTTTCTTTTGTCATGGGCGATTCTTTGCCCGGCCGCATTCTGCTTCCCCTTGGTCTGTTCACCCTCGCCGTCACCGTCTTCGCATTCCTCGCGGCGGCTGTCCTCCGAACGCCCGCGCGAGTGCAGATCCTCACCTTTTTCATCCTCCTCGCATCGGTGGCACTCTGCCCCATCTACCTCGATGTGACCCTCATCGCGCCGTGGCTCGGCTGGATCCGTGCCGCTCTGCCGCCCTATTGGCTGTGGGTCTTTGCGGGGTGAATACAAAAAATGCCGCGCATTTCGCGCGGCATTTTCATGCTCACTTGCCGTCTCCGGCACAGATTTCGTATAACTCATCCAGCTTTTTCATCGCTGCGGTTTTTTGGGCTGCAACCTTGGAAACCCATGTGTTGGAAAAACCGGCAACTGTGTCTGCAAACACGGCGAGGGGGATAGGCACAGAACCGGCGAGCAACCGTCCGAGGTCTACGATAATATTTGCGCGCATTTCATCAAAGATCTGCGACTGGAGGCTCGATTCGTCCATGTTGTACTTCACCTTGTACGCCGTCTCAAAGAGTGCCGGCGCGATGGTACGGTGACCCTCGGAAGCCATGGCTTCCATGACAGCGGCGGAGCGGTTGGCATCCGGTGCATCCACCGGAATGCTCCACAGGGTGAGTGCGTTGGAGTGGACGACTACAGAGTCATCGCCGGCTTCATAGGCCGGCCACGGCACAAATCCGCAGGTGAAGTTCGCATTGCGAAGTGCTTCGGAGGAGATGATTGCCAGCGGGAATGCATGGAACATGGCGCGGCCTTCGGTGAAGGTGGTGTTGTCATCCGTCTGGCTGATGACGATCGCATCCCGGCTGGTGCTCATGTAGCCGGCGATCTTGCTGATCACGTCCGCACTCCGCTCACCGTCAAGCAGCGGCGACAGTACGAGCCGTCCGTCATCCGCAGTCTCCACGGCGCGCAGTCCGGAGGTGAAGAAGGTCGGCTGGAACTGCACCCGGTCGCTGGTAAATCCGAACTGGTCCTTCTCATCCTTTTTGTTATTGCCGTTCAGATCCTGATACACATCCGTCGTCATCGTGAACATTTATCCAGCGTCCACTTGCCGTCCACCACCAGCTCATACGGATTTTCCAGCTTATAGTCGGTCAGCAGGCTGTTGTTAAAGAATAAGCCCTGCATACGGGAGATGGAGGAGCTGGAAATATCGCCCATGGTGAAATACAGCGAACCTGCGATGCTGGCCGATTCCACCATCTTCTCACTCCACCACGGCTTTGTGAAATCCAGATACTCCAGCTCCAGAAGATTGCTGAACACCTCCTGATAGATGCCTGATACCACATTCAGGCTGTAGCCCGCCGTGATGTCATAATCGCCCGCACCGGCCATAACCGATCGCTGGATGGCTTTGTTCCAGTCCCCCTCTGCCCAGCGGCAATTCGCCTCCGTGAATTCCAGCTTCACGCCGAGACGCTCCTCTACTCGCTGGTTGCGCTCATAATAGGCATCATTGACGATCTCGCCGGTCTGATCTTCCGCGAAAAATTCGATCTCCTCATAGTGATTCCAGCCGAGGATCGTGACCGTCTCACCGCCGAAATCCAGATCATCCGGCAGATCATCCAGCAGATAGCCGTCCGCATCCCGATCGGAGGCGGTCGTTTCTGCGGGCAGTGTGGTCTCTGCGGTCGTATCCTCCGCCGCACCGTCTCCGCAGGATGCGGCCATACTGCACAGCATTGCCGCAAGAATGAGCATCGCCGTGGGTGAAATCATGTTTTTTCTGTTCATTTTTCCTACTCCTGTTGTGTATTATTTGTCGAAATGCCGCGTATATCCATTGATATGCGCCATTCTATTGCCATTATATCACATATTCGCACATTTGTCAATACAAAACCACATATTTTCTTAAATATCCACATTTTGCCCAATCCATCTTGACAAATCCCTCATATCTGTGCTATAATGGTTGTAAACCAGTGGAGGTATTACAAATGCTTGCCAACGAACGATACAAGATCATACTGAAACTCTTATCCGAAAAGCCCTCCATCACCTCATCGGAGCTGGCGGAACGGTTCGATGTCTCCATGGAAACCGTGCGGCGCGATCTCGCCTATCTCGATGCCCACAACCGGCTTCTGCGCGTTCACGGCGGTGCCATGGCGAAAAATGAAGATAAGCAATCCACATTTCCGCTGGAGCATCGCATCACAAATCATACCGATGCCAAGCGGGAGCTGGCAAAAAACGCCCTGCAGCTGGTTTCGGAGCGGGATGTCATCGCCATCGATTCCGGCAGCACCGCCATCGAATTTGCCGAGGCTCTCTGTGAGCATTTCCGGGAGCTGACCATCCTCACCTATTCGTGGGATGTGATGCAGATCATCACGCAGAAAAGCAGCTTCGGACTGCGGGCGATCGGCGGTGATTATCTGCCGGAGGAGCGCTTATTCTGCGGCTTTCTCACGGAAGAATCCCTGAGCCGTGTCCGGGCATCCAAGTGCTTTCTCTGCCCGTCCGCCGTGTCCCTGCGCCACGGCATCGCCATTACGATCAAGGAATACTACAATCTGCACAATGCCATGATGCGCATCTCCGACCACACCTATGTCCTCGCCGACAGCTCCAAGATCGAAGCCACCGCACCCATCCGCCTGTGTGATGCGGGCGATGTGGATGCCATCATCACCGACAGCGGCGTGGATGACCAGATCGCCCAGCTTTACAGCGAGCACGGCATCGAGCTGTACCGAAACGAAAAAAATCCCACATAAACCCACACGGAGGATCTTTCCATGAAACATCTCATCCTGAGCACCGACTGGTGGACGGACTGCGACGATGCGGTCGCCATCCGCCTCATCGCCAACGCCGTGAAGCGCGGCGAGGTATGTCTCGATGCGGTCATTGTCAACGCATTTCTGCCCGAATCCGTGCCGTCCATCCTGCATTTTATGGCGGACTGCGGCCTTTCCCACGTTCCCGCGGCGTTCGACCGGGATGCCACCGATTATCGCGGCAAGCCGAAATTTCAGTACCCGCTGACCGAGCTTGCGGGCGGCGCATACGACGATTATCCCGCCGTGTCACCGGTGGAGCTTCTGCGAAAAACGCTGGCAAATGCGAATGAACCCATAACCATTTTGGAGATCGGCTTCCCCCAGTGTCTGGCCGCGCTGATCGAAAGTGCGCCGGATGAAATCTCGCCCCTTGACGGCTGTGCGCTCGTCCGCGAAAAGGTGGAGCATCTCTACATCATGGCGGGCAATTATGCCAATGAGGCGCGCGGCTCGGAGCATAATTTCAACAACACCGGCCGCTCGGCCCGCGGCGGTGCCGTGGTCTGCGAAAAATGGCCGACACGCGCCACATTCCTCGGCTGGGAGGTGGGACATTCGGTCATCACCGGAAGCCATCTGCCGGCGGACGATCTGCTCAAGCGGCTGATGGTCTGGCACGGCTCACCGAACGGCCGCTCCTCGTGGGATCCCATGACCGCAGAGCTTGCCATCATCGGCGATGCGGAGGCGGCGGGCTATGAGACAGTGCGCGGTCATGTCAGCGTCGATCCGGCCACCGGTGAGAATTCCTTCCGCCGCGATCCCGACGGTCGACACGAATATGTGAAAAAGCGTCTGCCCGACGAGATCTACGCCGCACGCATTGATGCCGCACTATAACTGCATAAACAAGACCATCGGCCATCCGATGGTCTTATTTTCGGACATTTTTTGCGAATATTGTCCGCTTTGGGGATTTACAGCCGGGCGAATCTGTGCTAAAATAAAGAAAAAACGGAGGATTTCATATGAAAATTTTCGATATGGATGCCCATCCGCCGCTTACCACGCTGTCGGCACGATTCATCGGCGAGCTGGATGCCGCGCGATTTTTCGGACGGCTGGATGCGGCGGGCATTGATGAGATCTGCGGCACGCTGACACCGCCCGACGGATTTTTCGCAGATCATCCCACAGCCGAAGCCATCCGCCGGCTGAACCACGGTGCGCTGGAGCTTGCGGCAAAAAATACGCGCTATCATCCGGCGGCATTCGTCCATCCCGACTGTCCTGAGGAGTCCATGGCGGCCATTTCTGCCGGTGCGCACATCATCGGCGGCATCCGCGGCCCATGGCTGTCACCGGAGGATGCCCATTCCGACGCGATGGCGGAAATTCTCGGGTACGCGGAAAAATGCGGCGCGGCGGCTGACCTTTCGGCAGCATCCGAGGCGGCGGTAACGGCGGCGGCAGAGCGGTTTCCGAAGCTTCGCATTCTCTGCGGCGGACGGTCGGGATCGCTCATGATGCAGAAGGCGCAGACGCTGACGGCGCATCCGAATGTGTATCTGAACGTGAGCAGTGCCGATTGGAACTGGAACTACATCCTGCACGAGCGGATCGCAACGCTTCCGACGGAGCGGCTGTTTTTCGGCTCGGGCTATCCGCACACCAATCCGGCGGCATCGGCGGCGGCAGTGAAATGGGAGCTTCGCCATGCGCCGGAATCGGTTCTGCACGCCGTATTCCACAACAACGCCGCAAAGCTTCTCGGAGGTGATATTTGATGGAAATCATCGATTTTCATACGCATACGGATTATGATTATCATCTGGCCGACCACGGTGTGGTCATGGACAGCGGCCGCTTCCGGGATGATCTTTTAGCCTGCGGGATCACCCGTGCCTGCGGAAGCGTCATTTACACCGGCATGACCGGGCTTCCCGTGGAGCAGTACGAAACGCTGGTGCCGAAATTAAACGACAGGGCAGTGGAAATCGCGGAGGAGCTTGGCGGCTTTTATATCCCCGGCATCCATGTGCATCCGCAGTTTCTGCAAATGTCCCTTGGCGAGATCGAACGTGCGCACCGCTGCGGCATCCGTCTCATCGGCGAGCTGGTGCCGGGCATGATGAGCCACAAAAACGGCTATTTCTGCGAAAATTTCATGGAAATGATGCATCTTGCGGCGGAATTTGACATGGTGGTCAGCCTGCATCCCTACGGCATGAAGGATATGTATGCCCTCTCCCGTGCGCTCCGGGATTCACTGCCCCGGCTGAAGGTGGTCTGGGCGCATCTGAACGGAAGCGGCGAGCTTGTAAAACAGCTGGAGCTGATGGAAGACTGCCCGAATCTGTATTACGACACCTCCGCCCACGGGTGCGACATGGACGGCACGCTCCGGTATGCCATCGATCGGGTGGGACATGAGCGCATCCTGTTCGGCACGGATTATCCCGGTGTCCAGCCGGCGTGTGATGTGGCGGGCATCCTCGCCGAGCCGCTGACCGATGCGGAACGGGAAGCCATCCTTGCCGGCAATGCCAAGCGGCTGCTGGGGCTGGAATAGGCAAACGTCGCCGGAATATTGGTTTCGTGATAGAAATGTTCATATTTTTATGATATACTGAAGAAAAACCACAGGAGGTTTTCATATGAGCAGAGGCAGGATCCGGCACGATCCTCATCTATGTCCCCTACGGAATCGATCTTGTGACCACACTTGATGCGGGGGATTATGTCTGCGATGCCTTTGAAATGGCAAACAAGCGGTACATGAAGCCGGAGCAGATCCCCGGCGAAAAGCTGGCGTTCTATATGCCCCAGTGCAATGCGGATGTGCTTTACATCCTGACGCGCAAATAATTTCCCGCAAGGGCTTGTCAAGCGGCAGGATTTGTGATATAATGATAGAATCACAGAAACTCGAGGTAACACTATGCCGGCACTTGACTACAGTTTGACCGTACTCACACAGGTCCTCATCATGGCGATTCTCACCGCCATCGGATTTTTCGTCACAAAGGCGGGAAAATTCTCCAAAAAGACCGCAGAGGACATGACCTTCGTCGTGTTCAAGATCGCCACTCCGGCGGTCATCATGAAATCCTTCATCGAGGTGGATTTCACCGCGGATTATCTTGCCATGATCGCCATGGCCGCACTGCTGGCACTCATCTCCCATCTGCTGGGACTTGCGGCGGGACTTGTCTTTCTCAGAATGAAGCACTGCGAAAATGCGGCGGTCTACCGGTTCGGCTGTCTCATCAGCAACGCGGGCTTCATCGCTCTGCCGCTGGCACAGGCGACACTGGATGCGGAAAGCGTACTGCTGGTCAGCGTGTACGTCATCGTGCTGAACATTTTCACATGGACCATCGGCAAGGCATATTTTGAGCCGGGCGGAAAGCTTGGGATCATGAATATCCTCATCAATCCCGGCACACTTGGCGTCATGGGCGGACTGGTCATGCTCATAATCAAGCTTTTCGGAATGCCGGAGCTGATCTCCGATACGGTAAATGCGGTGGCCGCCATCAATGCGCCCATGGCCATGATGATCACCGGCTACTATCTTGTGGGCACGGACATCCGGGCCGCCCTTCGCGACGGCAGGCTGTGGCTCGTGCTGGCGTTCCGGCACATTCTCCTTCCCGTGGCCGCCATGCTGCTCTACCGGTATGCATTCGGCATCGGCACACAGCTGCTCTGCGCCGCGATCATCCCCCTCTGCGCACCGTGTGCAGTCATCGTCATCATGATGGCGGCCAGCACCGGAGGCGATCAGAAAACCGCCTGCCGGATGGCATCGGTCTCCACGATCCTCTCCGTTGTCACCATGCCGCTGGTGCTCACGCTTTGTATGATGTTATAAAGAAATATGAGGTACTGCACAATGCCGCAGTACCTCATATCTGTTTTTATCCTGCCAATGCACGCAGGCGTTTTTTATCAAGCAGTGCCACGCCTTTCCGCGAGACCGAAACAATGCCCTCCGACGAAAAATATTTGAGCATCCGGCTGACCACCTCACGGGCCGTGCCCATGTATTTCGCGATCTGCTCATGGGTTAAGCGAATGGTGTCCGTGCCGTTTTGGGATGCTTCATCGAGAAGAAATATGGCAAGCCGCTTATCCATGCTCATAAAAAGGATCTGCTGCATCACCCACATCACATCGGAGAACCGTCCGAGAGCCGTCTCCAGCGCGAAGATTTTCACCGCCGGATTTCGCTCGGATACATCCGAAAACGCGCATCCGCCCACCACACAGCATTCGCTTTCCTCCTCCGCATCCACAAACACATCGAAGGTGATGCTCTGCAGGACGCAGGATGCGGACAGGATGCAGATGTCGCCGGCAAACAGGCGATAGAGGGTGATCTCCTTGCCCTCGTCGGAAAGCATATACAGCCGCAGGCAGCCGGTTTTCACGAGGATCACGCCGGTGCATTCGGTGCTGTCGTGAACCGTTTCCCCCTTCTCATACTGCGCCATGACGGAGCTTCGGCAGAGGATCTCCTTATCGGCACCGGACAGAGCGTCCCAAAAGGGGAAATACCGCTGATACAGCGGCGCAAAGGGACAGTTTTCCATAGTTCTCCTCCCATTATTGTTTTTTACCATGATAGCACATTTTCCTCCGCAAGTCAAGCGGGCCTCTGTAAATATTCTGCGGAAAGCGTGACAAAATCACGGAATATTTCCGCGAATCGGCGTATAATAGTAATATAAATCCGAAAAAAGGAGCATTCACATGGATAAGATTTACGATATGATCATCATCGGCGGCGGGCCGGGCGGATATACGGCGGCACTCTACGCTGTGCGTGCCGGTCTTGACACGCTCATTCTCGAAAAAATGATGCCCGGCGGTCAGATGGCACTCACCCATCAGATCGACAATTATCCCGGCTTTGACGAAGGCATCGACGGCTTCTCGCTGGGCATGAAAATGAAGCAGGGCGCAGAAAAATTCGGTGCGGTCTCAAAATCCGAGGAGGTACGCGGCGTGGAGCTTTCCGGAACAATCAAGCGCGTCCTGACGGATTCCGGCGAATATTCTGCCCGCACGGTGGTGCTGGCATCCGGTGCGAATCCGCGGATGCTGGGCATTCCCGGCGAGGCGGAGCGATACGGCAGAGGCATCCATTACTGCGCGGCCTGCGACGGAATGTTTTACAAGGGAAAAACCGTGGCCGTGGTGGGCGGCGGCAATACAGCGGCGGCGGACGCACTTCTCCTCTCCCGCATCGCCGGCAAGGTGCTGGTCATCCATCGCCGTGATACCCTCCGTGCGACGAAAATCTACCATGAGCCGCTGATGCGCGCGCCAAACGTGGAATTTCACTGGGACAGTGAGGTGACAGCCCTGCGGGAATCGGATGGCGCGCTTGTGGGATTGACGCTGAAAAACCGAAAAACCGGCGCACTCACGGATGTGGACTGCGACGGCGTATTCGTCAGCATCGGCCGCATTCCGGCAACGGAGCTGTTTTCGGGACAGGTGGAGCTGGACGCGGAGGGCTACATCATCGCCGACGAATCCACCCGCACCAATCTGCCGGGGGTATTTGCCGTGGGCGATCTGCGCACCAAACCCATGCGCCAAATCATCACCGCCGCATCCGACGGTGCAGTCGCCGCATTTTACGCGGAGGAATATTTAGCGGAAAACGGATAAGCATCGGGGCTGATGTCATGCATCAGCCCCGTCGTTTTATTTGTAGATTCCCTCGTAAATGCTCGCTTTTGCGCCGGTGGTGTCAACCTTGCCGAGATAGCGTTCACTGTCCATGCCCAGATACTTGCAGATGTTCACCATCTCCGCCACCGTGCTGATGTCCACCTCGATGCCCTCCCGCAGATGCTTCTCCATGGCCAGCATCTCCTTCTCACCGTGAGAATAGATGGGCGTCGCTTCATCCGCCCGGTCGGCATCCCGCAGCTCCTGCAGGAACGTGGACAAATGGGCGCGGATCTCCGCAGGATCGCCGAAAATCGCCGGATCGATGGCGATGAACGCATGGCAGGTGCCGGCACCCTGACCCTTGGCGCGGACGTGGTGATTGGAGGTCGCGCCGCCGGAGGTGATGGATGAGAGCAGCTCACAGATCATGCTGTAGCCGTAGCCCTTGTGTCCGCCGTTTGTCTCGCCGAAGCCTCCCACCGGCAGGATTCCGCCAGCGCCCAGCTTACCGTCGATGCAGTGGAGCACCTTGCCCGCGTCGGTGCAGACACGGCCGGTCTCGTCCACCGCCCAGCCGTCACCAAGGGGCTTTTCCGCCTTGTTGTAGACCTCCAGCTTGCCCTTGGGCACCACTGTCGTCGCCGCATCGAACCAGAAGGGGATGGGATCGGCGGGCATAGCAAAGGCGATGGGATTGGAGCCGAGGATGGCCTGCCGCGAGCCGGTATGTACCATGATGGACTCGGAATTGGTGACGCAGATTCCCATCATTCCCGCATCACAGGCCATCTTCGCGTAGTAGCCCGCAATGCCGTAGTGGTTGGAATTTTTCACGGTGACGAATGCCATTCCGACAGCTTTCGCCTTTTGTATGGCCAGCTTCATGGCGTGGGCGGAGATGAGCTGCCCCATGCCGGCGTGACCGTCGATGACGGCGGATACCGGCGTTTCAAATACCGTCTCCGGCTTGGCATCCACCCGCACGCTGCCGTTTTCGATGGCTTTGTGATAACGCACCAGCCGCTGTGTGCCGTGAGATCGGATGCCGTAGAGGTCAGCGAGGAGCAGAACGTCGGTGATCTGCGCCGCATCCTCCCGTGAAAAGCCGAATTTGATAAAAGCATCCCGGCAGAACGCTTCCAGTTCCGCCGCGCTGTAGGTGATCGATTTCATGTGGGATCTCCGTTTCTTTTGTTGATATTTCTATTATACCCCGCCGCCTGCCGGAATGCAATGGTCGAGCGTTCACAGATATTGGCTTATCGTTCAGATTTTGCAGAAGGATGGGAGGATTATTTCGTCATTTTCTTGACTTCCGTTCAGACTTATGCTATAATAGCAGCAAGGGAGGGATGCAAATGTCCGCTTACGATCACTACGATTACGACTTCGGCAAGGTCTGGACGGATGTCCATGTCAGCTACCGGGAGGGATATTCCACCTCAGTCACAAACTTTCACAAGCACGCATTTTATGAGATCAATCTCATTCTCACCGGAAATGTGCGCATTCTGCTGCGCGACCGCACCGTTGACGGCACCGGCTGCCGCATCGTGCTCACCCGTCCCGGCACGCCCCACTACATTCTCTGCCGCCCCGACACGCTCTACAGCCGCATCTATCTCGTGTTCACCCACGAATTCGCCGCTGATTATTTCCCGGAATGGCCGTCATTTTCCGCCCTGTTCGGCGATCACGGCAGCATTCTCACCCCAACGCCCGAGCAGGCGGAGATCTGCAAGACCATCATCCAGCAGATCAAGCGCGAGCCGACACCCTTCCGCAAACGTCTGCTCACCTATTATCTGCTCAGCCGCCTTGCCGACTGTGCAGACACCCAGTCTTCCGGCAGCGGAAGCGTTCCCTCCTTCATCACGGATATTCTCACCCATATCGAGCAGAATTTCTCCTCTCCCCTCACCGCCGCTGACCTTGCGCACCGGTTTCATGTGGGCCGCACCACGCTGATGACCGCTTTCAAAAAATACACCGGCAGTACCCTCGGCGATTATCTGACCCACTGCCGTCTCCGTCATGCCGTCAGCCTTCTGCGGGACGGCTCCACCGTGGAATCCGCCGCCGAAGCCTGCGGTTTTTCCGACGCCAGCGGCCTCATCCGCAGCTTCCGGCGCGTCTTCGGCATGACACCCCGGGAATATCTGAAAAATAACGATAATCTTGCTTGACATTTTCGCATCTGTATGTTATAATGGAGCTATCAAAAGTAATATAAAAGGAAGCACAGCATGAAACATACAGCAGCAGGCGACGCACTCATCCAGCGCAGAATCTATGAAACCTACAAAGGATTTGACGATATCGGAGATTTCATCCGCCGCGGCGATGCGCGTTTTTTCAATCTGGAGACGACGCTAAACTTTGAGGGCGAATGCCCCGTGTCCCAATATTCCGGCGGCACTTATCTTCGCTGTGATCCCCGCGCCATCCGGGATCTGAAGAATTTCGGCTTCAATGCCGTCACCTTCAACAACAATCACGCCATGGACTTCAATTACGAGGGGCTTCTCTGCACCAAACGCTACATCGATGAGGCCGGGCTTGTTCAGTGCGGCATCGGCGAAAATTTAGCGCAGGCCGCCGCTCCCGCTTATCTCGACACGCCCGCCGGACGGGTCGCCTACATCGCCGTCAACACCTCCTTCAATCCCGCGGCCATGGCAGGTGAGCAGTCCCGCCGCATCAAGGGCCGCCCCGGTATCAACGGTCTGCGCGTTGAGGAAAAGCTCATCGTGCCGCCGGATGCTTTTGCGCAGATCGTGGACATCGGCGAGCGCACCGGTATCAATGCGGCCATCAACATCACCCGCGCGGAGGGCTATCGTCCGCCGCTTCCGGAGAACAGCTATCTGCTCGGCTCGCTGATGTTTGAGTGCGGCGACGAATTCCGCCGGGTGCAGACCTGCCATCCCGCCGATCTTGCCCGGGTGAAGAAAGCCATCTTCGAAGCGAAGCTGCAGGCGGATGAAGTGGTCATCTCCGTGCATTCCCATCAGCTGTCGGGGCTGACCAAGGAAGAACCGGCAGATTTTCTCATGGATTTCGCCCATTTCTGCATTGATGAGGGTGTGAATGCGGTCATCGGTCACGGCCCGCATCTGCTCCGCCCCATCGAAGTCTACAAAAACCGGCCCATTTTCTATTCGCTCGGCGATTTTGTGCTCCAGCTGTACAGCGTGGAATTCGCGCCGGAGGAGTTCTATGTGACGCAGGGACTCACCTCCGATGCCACGGTGCACGAGCTGCTGGCCAAGCGGTCGAAGGATTTCACCCGCGGACTGATGGAGGATAAAAAGATGAACGAAGCCGTCGTACCTTATTGGGAGACGGATGAAAACGGCGATCTGACCCGACTTGAGCTTCTGCCCGTGAATCTGTGGATGAAGAGCAAAAAATGCGACGAGGGACTGCCGTACACCGGCGGCGATGTCTCCTTTATGGAGCGGCTCGCCGATCTTTCCCGGCCCTTCGGTGTGGAAATTTCGATGCGGGACGGCATCGGAATCTGCAAATGGTAACAAAAAGTCCGCAGAAGGCATAGCCTTCTGCGGACTTTTCTGGAGCAGGGTACGGGAATCGAACCCGCCTCTGTGGCTTGGGAAGCGACCGTTCTACCGATGAACTAACCCTGCGTTTCTCCAAATAATATTATATACGAATTCCCGCCGTTTGTCAAGTCATCCGCCGCAATTTTCACCGTATTTTTTTCGACAGCATCAAACAGCGCACGCTGACAGCTTCGCGCCGCCGCACCTTCTGTATGCCGCTCCGATATACTGATAGTGGCCGGCGAAAAATTTTCATCGTCTGCCATGTTTAAAATTCCCGCGTCGGGGTCAAAATAATACCGTAAAATAAAAAGCATGGAGAGTGAATGTTTCATGACGGTCAAACGCGGAGATATTTATTACGCCGATCTCAGTCCGGTGGTCGGCTCGGAGCAGGGAGGACTGCGCCCGGTGCTCATCGTCCAGAACGATGTGGGCAACAAATACAGCCCCACGGTCATTGCGGCGGCGATCACCAGTCAGGTCGGAAAAGCCCGGCTTCCCACCCACATTGATGTACACGCCGCCCCCACGGATCGGCCGCATCAGGGCGAATCCCACGGACTTGCCAAGGATTCCGTCATTCTGCTGGAGCAGATCCGCACCATCGACAAAAAACGGCTGAAGGAAAAAATGGGACACCTTGACGATGACGTGATGAAAAAGGTCAACGACGCCATCGGTGTCAGCTTTGGGCTTGGTTCCGCTGTGATGTGACGGCTTTACATGAGGGAGCGGCGCATGACGGCATCCCGCGAAAAGTGAAAACAATTACCCGAATCTGTGATTCGGGTAATTGTTTTGTGAACATTCGGCGAAGTCTCTTGCAATCGACGGAAAATTAAGGTATAATGATTATATAGATTTTTTTGAAAGGAATGATCCCATGTACAAGATCCTGACGGTGGATGACGAGGAGATGATCCGCAAGCTCATCCGCAAATACGCTGAATTTGAGGGCCACGAGGTCACGGAAGCCGCCGACGGTATGCAGGCAGTGAAGCTCTGCCGCGAGCGGGATTTCGACATTATCATCATGGACATCATGATGCCGGAGCTGGACGGCTTTTCCGCCTGCCGGGAGATCCGCCGCATCAAGGATACTCCCATCATCATGCTCTCCGCAAGAGGCGAAGAATACGACAAGATCAACGGCTTCGAGCTTGGCATCGACGACTATGTGGTCAAGCCCTTCTCGCCCAAGGAGCTGATGCTCCGGATCGGTGCCGTGATGAACCGCGCCCGCACGAGTGCCGCGCCCAAGGATCAGAACGAGATCGTGGAGATCGGCGGGCTGAAGGCGGACATCACCGCGCGGCTCGTCTATGTGGACGGTGAGCGGGTGGATATGTCACCGAAGGAGTACGATCTGTTCTTCTATATGCTGAGAAACCGCAACATCGCCCTCTCCCGCGAAAAGCTCATCACCGAGGTCTGGGGCTACGATTTCTACGGCGATGACCGGACGCTGGACACCCACATCAAGCTGCTGCGCAAAAGCCTCGGCGATTACGCACGGCTGATCGTCACACTGCGAGGGGTGGGATACCGCTTTGAATCAAGGTAAGCGCAACGGCAGCAAGATCGGCATCCGGTGGAAGCTGTTTTTCTATATGATGCTCTTTCTTCTGCTTCTTCTGGGACTGCTCTGGCTTTTTCAGGTGGTTTTCTTCGGACAGATCTACAAAACCATCCGCATCTCCGAGATCAGACGCTCCGCCGATGTCATCTGCGAGAACATCGAGCTTGACAACACTTCCCTGCGTGCCCTTGCCTCCGAAACTGCGCTGGAGCGGCAGTTCTGTGCGCTGATCCTTGACGAGCAGGGCAACATTATCGCCTCGGAGGAGACCATCTCCGACTGCGTGATCCACGAGCTGACAGCGCGAAGCATCTATCTTCTTTATTCCTTCGCCGTGCAGAATGGCGGCGAATGGCTGGACAGCTTCCGGCTGGATGCGTTCCACAGCGTCTGGTACGATGCCTCTGCTCATTTTGGTACGGACTCTCCGCAGGAAGAAATGAGCGCGGACGAAAGCTTCATCTACACCCGCGTGGTGCCGTCCGAGGTCCGCGGCCGGGATATGATCGTCATCCTCAACACCACCATCTCCCCCGTGGATTCCACCGTTCGCACCCTCGAATCGGAGCTGATCCTCATCAGCATCATCATGAGCGTGCTGGCGCTCATTCTCTCCTTTGTGCTGGCACGTCACGTTGCCCGCCCCATCGTGCGCATCAACCGGGGCGCAAGTCAGCTGGCGGAGGGCAATTACGCTATCAAATTCAGTGCCGGCGGCTACCGGGAGATCGCCGAGCTTTCCGACACGCTGAATTATGCCGCCGAGGAGCTTTCCAAAACCGGTGCCCTCCAGCGTGAGCTGATCGCCAACATTTCCCATGATCTGCGCACACCGCTGACCATGATTAAAGGCTATGCGGAGGTCATGCGGGATATTCCCGGTGAAAACACGCCGGAAAATGTGCAGATCATCATCGATGAAGCCGAGCGGCTGTCGTCGCTGGTCAATGATGTGCTGGACATTTCCCGCCTTCAGTCCGGCACGCAGGAGCTGATGCCGGAGCAATTCAATCTGACAGAGACGGTGCGGGAGGTCATCGGCCGCTTCTCCAAGCTGACGGAGCAGGACGGCTGGGTCATCGAATTCCGCAGCGATACCGAGGTCATGGTGACTGCCGACCGTACCCGCATCCTGCAGGTCATCTACAACTTCATCAACAATGCCATCACCCATTCCGACGGCGACAAGACCGTCACCGTCACCCAGCGCGTCACCACCGAGAACGACGTGAACCGGGTGCGCATTGAAGTCACCGACCGCGGCGAGGGCATCGCGCCGGAGGAGATCCCCAACATCTGGGATCGCTATTACAAGGTGGACAAGCTCCATCGCCGCGCTGTCACCGGCTCGGGGCTCGGACTGTCCATCGTCAAATCCATTTTGGAGCTGCACCATGCCCGTTATGGCGTGGAAAGCCGGATCGGCGAAGGCTCAACATTCTGGTTTGAATTGTAATTTCCAGCATTTTTTATGGTATAAAACCGGAAACTCCGCCGCATTCCCTTGACTTTCCGCCGGATTTATTGTATCATTATTTTAACCGAATCCATCGGAATTTTTCAAAATGAGGTAATTATTATGAAGCCGATCCGTTATCGTCAGGTTCATCTTGACTTTCACACATCCGAATGCGTTCCGTCCGTGGGCGACAAATTCGACAAAGCACAGTTTCAGGCCGCGCTCATCGCCGGCCATGTGAACTCCATCACCGTTTTCTCCAAGTGCCACCACGGCTGGGCATACCATCCCTCCACGGCCAACGAGATCCATCCGAAGCTGAACGGCTTCGATCTTCTCGGTGCAGAGCTTGAAGCCTGCCGCGAGATCGATGTCAACGCGCCGGTATACCTTTCCGCAGGTCTTGATGAAAAATACGCCAGACGGCATCCCGAGCACTGCCTGAAGGGTTCACCGAGCGGCGGCCCGGACTTTTTAAACGGCGCACATTATCACGGACTCTGCTACAACACGCCCTACATGGATGTCCTCGCCGCACAGATCGAGGAGGTCATGGCCCGCTACAATCCCACCGGCATCTTCCTTGACATCTCCGCGCCCCGCGTCTGCTACTGCCAGTACTGCCTCGAATCCATGCGCGAAAAAGGCATGGATCCCCACGATCCTGCACAGGTTCGCGAGCACGGTATGATGGTCTACGCCGAATACTGCCGCCGCTGTGAGGAAGCCGTCCGCAAATACAATCCCGACACCACAATCTTCCACAATGCGGGCAACATCACCCGCGGCCGCCGTGATCACGCCGGCTTTGATACCCATCTGGAGCTTGAGAGCCTGCCCACAGGCGGCTGGGGCTATGACCACTTCCCCATGTCTGCCGCATACAGCCGCACCCTCGACATGGAATTTCTCGGCATGACGGGCAAATTCCACACCACATGGGGCGAATTCGGCGGCTTCAAGCATCCCAACGCGCTCCGGTATGAGGCGGCACTGTCCATCGCAGAGGGCGCAAAATGCTCCATCGGCGACCAGCTCCATCCCACCGGCGAGATGAATCTCTCCACCTACAACTTAATCGGCAAGGCATACGCCGAGGTGGAAGCGAAGGAGCCATATGTGACAGGTGCGCGGCATATCACCGACATCGCCGTTCTGAGTGCCGAGGCGTTTACCGCTAATCCCGACCGCAACTGCCCCTATGATGTGGGTGCGTGCCGCATTCTGCTGGAGGGCAAGTATCTCTTCCATCTGGTTGACCAGTACGAGGATCTCATGCCCTACAAGCTGCTCATCCTGCCCGACGTGGTGCGCATTGACGATGCACTGGCGGCAAAGCTGAACGCCTATCTTGCGGCAGGCGGCAAGATCCTCTGCTCCGGTGAATCCGGTCTCAAAGCGGATGCGGATGAATTTGCGCTTCCGCTGGGCGTGGAATATGAGGGCAAAAACGCATTCTGTCCGAACTACATGGTGCCGGAATACGATGCCGTCAACGGAAAGACCGCGTATGTCATGTATCAGCCTGCAAGAAATGTGAAGGCTGTCGGCGGCACCGTGGAGGCACTGCTGGAGGAAAGCTACTTCAACCGCGCCCCCGAGCATTTCTGCTCCCATCAGCATACGCCCAACGATCCCGGCGCTGACCGTCCCGGTGCGATTCTGACGGCGAACACCGGCTACATCGCGTGGAATCTGTTCCATGATTACGCGGAGAAGGGCTCGTATCACCTGAAGGAGCTGGCACTGCACATGATCGCCGCACTGCTGGATCGTCCGTCCGTCAAGACAAATCTCCCCGACCGCGGCATTGTCACCTACACCCATCAGGCAGACGAAAACCGCTATGTGGCTCATCTGCTCTTTGCCCACACCACCAAGCGCGGCAACGGAATCGAAGTCATCGAGGACATCATCCCCCTGTACGGCATCAGCCTCACCGCAGCAGTTCCGACTGCACCGAAGCGGGTTTACAAGGCGGAGTATCAGGACGGCAGAATCGTGGAGACGGCGCTTTCGTACACCTACGAGAACGGCTATGTTCACATTGCCGTTGACAAGGTGGATCTCCACGCCATGGTGATCATCGATGGTTAAGATCCGAGAAGCCCTCAGAGCGGACAGCAATGCCATATTCGCGCTCATTTGTGCCCTTGCCGAATATGAAAAAATGAGCGATCTCGTCACAGCGGCGAAAAGCGATCTGGAAGCCCTTCTCTTTGATTCCGGCGTGGGACATTGTCTCGTCGCCGAGGATGGCGGCGCAATCGTGGGATTTGCGCTGTGGTTCTACAATCTTTCCACCTTCAAATGCCGCAAGGGGATCTATCTTGAGGATCTGTTCGTTATGCCGGAGCGCAGAGGTGAAGGCATCGGCAAAGCACTGCTTCATACTCTTGCGAAAATCGCCAAGGCGGAGAACTGCGGACGGCTCGAATGGTGCTGTCTCGACTGGAACACGCCTTCCCTCGAATTCTACCGCAGCATGGGTGCCGAAACGCTTGATGAATGGGTACATCTGCGGGTGGACGAGCGAAAATTTGAACAGTTTATCAATACATAAGGAGAATTATTATGTACACAGTCTCATCAAACAGCAATTTCACCGTATCCCACAGCCTGTCCCATTCAGAGGACGGCGTGGAATTTCTGACACTGAATGCGCACTGCGTATCCGAGCCGGGCAAGCTGGAGCTGCACATCAGCTGGCTCACCCCCGACATCGGGGTCAATGCGGCATGGGCACCCATGGGCTATATCAACAAAATCGTGCGCCCCGATTGGGGCTCGCTCACCGCTTCCTCCGCCATGAGCAGTGCGCCCATCTTTGCCAATCTCGCTTACGATGACACCAACCGCATGACCATCGCCTGCTCCGATCCCAAGAACAGCGTCAAGATCCGCTGCGGCGTGGTGGAAGAAACCGCACTCCTGCGGTCTGTGGTCGTCATCAATGTTGACTGCGCCATTGATTCCTACACGGCTGTTCTGCGCATCGACAAGCGTCCCCTGCCCTACTACAAGGTGGTGGAGGATATTGTGAAATGGTGGGAGACCTTCGACGGTCTTGCACCGGCCCGTGTTCCCGACACTGCCCGTCAGCCCCTTTATTCCGCATGGTACTCCTTCCATCAGCACATCGATGTGCCGAAGATCGTGGAGGAATGCCGCTATTTCAAGGCACTCGGCTGTGAGTCCATCATTGTGGATGACGGCTGGCAGACGGATGACAACAGCCGCGGCTATGCTTACTGCGGCGACTGGGAGGTCGCGCCCGGCAAAATCCCCGACATGAAAGCTTTCGTGGATGCGGTTCACGAAACGGGCATGAAGTTCATTCTGTGGTATTCTGTGCCCTTTGTGGGACTCTATTCCAAAGCCTACGAACGCTTCAAGGACAAGCTGCTCCGCGCTGACGGCAGTGCAAACACCTACGTTCTCGATCCCCGCTATCCCGAGGTGCGGGACTATCTCATCGGCATCTACAAAAACGCCGCCCTTGACTGGGGACTTGATGGCTTCAAGCTGGACTTCATCGACAGCTTCCGCCAGTCCTCCGATGTACACGACGGCATGGACTATGTTTCCGTATTCGATGCGGTGGATCGGCTGATGAAGGATGTGCTGGCCGCGCTGAGAGCCATCAATCCCGACATTCTCATCGAATTCCGCCAGCATTATATGGGTCCCCTCATGCGCACCTTCGGCAACATGATCCGCTCCATGGACTGCCCCAACGACAGCTTCTCCAACCGCATGAACACCCTCTCCCTGCGCATGACCAGCGGCAATACCGCCGTGCATTCGGATATGGTGATGTGGAACTACGATGAGTCGGTGGAATGGGCGGCATTCCAGCTGAACAATGTGCTGTTCAGCGTGCCGCAGATCTCGGTGCTTCATGACAAAATGCCCGCCGATCACGCGGCTATGGTGAAGTATTTCCTCACCTTCTGGAAGGCGCATCGGGAAACGCTTCTCGACGGCGAAATGCTGTACAAGAATTACGCCGCTAACTTCCCCTACGTTTCCTCCCGCAAGGATAACGAACAGATCGGCGCAGTCTACGGCGGCATGGTCGCATATCTTGAGGAGCCGACGGATACCATCATCCTCGTCAACGCCTCCATGGACAAAAAGATCCTCCTCGACAGCAAATTTGAAGGACGCTACACATGGACAGTCTGCGACTGCATGGGCAATGAAGTTTCAAGCGGCGTGACCGACATCGGCTATGACGATGACTGCCCCGGCATCGCTGTTCCCGTCAGCGGTTATCTTACAATGAAGAAGGTATGAACGATGAACCGTAATCTCTACACATTTGCCAAAGAACAGCTTCTCTCCGGATTTGTCCTCACGGTCGGTGAGACAACGGTTGAAAATTTCACCGAAAACGAAACTCCCTTCGGCGCAGTGCTGGAAGCGGGCGACTATCGGATCACCGCGAAAATCGGCGAGGATGCGGTCGTATTCGCGCTGAATGCGAAAAATCCTGCTGGATTTGCCGCCAAGGATGCCATCACCGTCCCGCTCGGCAATATTCAGCCCGACGCAATGCTCAGCAGCTATCATGACAAGGAGTGGTGGATGTATCCCTCCTTCACGACGGATTTTGCGGCACTTGCACCCAGAACCCAATCTCTGCTGATTCAAAAGGGCAGTCTGCACTACCATCTGCTGCCCCTCTGCTCCGGCAATTTCCGTGCGGAATTTTCCGAGGGCAAGCTTCGCCTCTCCTCGGATATGAGCGGACTCACCGAGCTTTCCGGCGATTTTCTCGCGGTATCCGTCTCCTCCGATCCGTTTGCGGCAGTCAAAAATTCCTTCGTCTATGCGCACAAAATCGGTGCGCTTCCCTTCCCGCTTATCGACGAGCGCCCCTATCCCAAGCTTCTCGAGGGCTTCGGCTGGTGCACATGGAATGCGTTCTACACGGAAGTTTCCTCCGATAAGATTTACGAAAAGCTGGCAGAATTCCGCGACAAGGGCATCGCGCTCAAGTGGATGATCGTCGATGACGGCTGGGCGACCATCAAAGGCGCCAAACTCGCTGCCTTCCGCGAAAGCAGTAAGTTCCCCGAAGGTCTCAAGGCCTTCATTTCCCGCGCCAAGAGCGAATTCGGCGTTGAACATGTCGGCGTATGGCACGCATTCAACGGACACAAGGCCGGTATCGCACCGGACAGCGAGCTTGCATTGGAGCAGGCGGATAATCTCATCACCGCCGCATCCGGTATGCTGCTTCCCTCCCTCGATCCCGAAAAGGCATTCCGATTCTGGGACACATGGCATTCCTATCTGGCAGACTGCGGCGTGGATTTCCTCAAGGTGGACAATCAATCCGACACCCCCCGCCACTATGCCGGAACACAGCCCACGGCGGAAGCCTGCCGCATCTGTCACGCCGCCATCGAACGCTCCATCAACAAGCATTTCGGCGGTGTGATGATCAACTGCATGGGCATGGACATGGAAAATGTTCTGTCCCGTCCCGGCTCGTCCGTATCCCGCAACAGCGACGACTTCTTCCCGAAGCGTGAGCGCAGCTTCATCAAGCATCTTGTTCAGAATGTGTACAACGCGGTCTGGCACAATCAGATCTATCACTGCGATTTCGATATGTGGTGGTCGGACCATCCCGAATCCGCGATCCAGAGCGGCGTTCTCCGTGCCATCTCCGGCTCGCCCATCTACGTCAGCGATGCACTCGGTGAATCGAATGCCGCCAACATTGCACCGCTTGTGGAGGATGACGGCCTGATCATGCGCTGTGACAATGCGGCAAAGCCCACCCTCGACTGCCTGTACACCGACTGCAGGGCCGAGGGCAAGCTTCTGAAGCTCTGGAACCGGAGCGACGATGCATTCGGCGCGGCAATCTTCAACGTCAGCGACGGCGAGATCACGGATCTTTTCGACTACGAGCAGATCCCCGGACTGCGCCGCGACTGTGATTACATCGCTTACGAATATTTCTCGAAAAAATTCACCCGCGTGAACTGCTATCAGGACGAAGAAGTGACGCTTCCCCGTGACGGCGTGGCGGTCTGGTCGATCTATCCGGTCAAAAAGGACGGCGACACCGAATACATCGAGCTTGGCGACACCTCGAAATATGTCCCCATCGCATCCCGTCATAAGGTAAAGACGAAGGTATCCGATCTCCTCTGATCTCCACCAAAGCTTGAAAAATCCCACCATTCGTGGGATTTTTTAAGTTTTCCGGTTATTGCAATTCCGCCCGGCTTCTGGTATAATAGAATTACAGCGAGGCGCCGCGTTGAATCATAAAGGAGTGAGCATATGGAGCTTATGATTGCACAAACCATCCGCCGTCATCGAAAGGCGAGAAATCTGACGCAGGAACAGCTCGCCGCCGCACTGGGAATTTCCTCCCAATCGGTCAGCAAATGGGAATGCGGCGACGGCTATCCGGACATCACACTGCTTCCGAACATCGCGAATTTTTTCGGGATCACGGTCGATGAGCTGATCGGCAACGATGAGCTTGGCCGCAAAGAGGATATGGGAAAATTCTGGCAGGGCTATGACGGGCTGTATGACAATCCGGCGGAGCAGCTGGAATTCTGCAAGGCCTACTACCGCAAATATCCGGACAATTACGCTGTGATGAGCCGTATCGGTGCGGTGATCACCCGATGCCGGATGACAGAGGAAATGCCGCTGCTCCGCGAGGTCTGCGAAAAGATCATCGACGGATGCACGGATCAGTTTTACCGTCAGAATGCCGCCGAATATATGTGCGCCCTCTGCGAGGATGCGGAGCTTGAACGCTGGCTGGATCTCTGTGCGCCGGGCTACGAATCCTACCGCGGCGAAATGCTGGAAGAGCGGCTCTGGCAGCAGGGACGGCGGGATGAAAGCCGCGAGCAGAATGCCGTCAACAGTCTGACGCTGATCGTACACTGGCTGAACTCGCGGGGACGGTATATCGCAAAACCGGAGCTGTCGGTGCAGAATAACCGCAGTTATCTCACATTTATCAAAGAGATTGCCGGAAACGGAGAGATCACGCCCGCATGGTACGGCGCATACGGCTTTACGCTGATGCGGCTGGCGGCCGGTCACATGGGCTGCGGCGATACGGAGGATGGATATGCGGCCATGGAGGAAGGGATGAAATATTACCGGATGTGGTGCGAAATTCCCGACGGCAAGCCGCTTTCGGTGGGCGAAACCTTCGGCGGGATTTTATTAAAAAAGAACGAATTCCGCTGCATCCTGCCTTCCGGCAAGGAAGACTATGCGCCCTTCGGCTATTATTTCTACAGAGCGAGCGACCTCATTTACGACATTCTCACCCGTCCGCACGGCTGGGAATGGTGGAATTCCGTCCGCGAAACTGAGCGGTTTCAGGCATTTATCGCACCCGCAAAGGCTCTGTGCGAATAGGATCATGAGCAAAAAAATCCCGGCTTAGCCGGGATTTTTTGCGCGATTATCTTGACAATCCGCGTCGGCATATGATCCAATATATTGAAATTATCTTTGGAGGTATTCTATGAGAAAGTTATGGATTCTGTCGATTTTTGTTCTCGCGATGGTATGCCTGTTCGCAGTCAGTGCGAGCGCGGCCTAAGCCTCATATAAGGCGGACATCACGGCAACGGGATTGGTTGTAGACAGCGCGAACGATGAGGGCACATACAAAGCGGGCGAAGGCACGGTAACGGTCAGCTATGACAGTGTCAGCGATACATTCACCGTTGAGGTTGACAACAGACGTATTACCATCCAGAACTGTGACATCGAGATCACAGCGCCTTATGATATCTGGACGAACAATAGCAATGCCGTTCTGACCATCGAAAATTCAAAGATTGCCGGCCAGGGGCAAATAAAACATTTGATCTCATTGTAAAAAACAGCGAGATCAACATTCCGTGCATCATGGTGAATGGTACACTGGACATTTCTGCGGGAACGCTGTATGTGTCCGATGAATTGATAGTTGAAACAAACTACGATTGCGACACGGTCGAGGAAGTCCGGGCATTCATGGCGACTCTCGTCGGCAAGCTCACCGGCACAGGTCATGTCTTTATCAGGTGCTACACCCCGGATAAATGCGGCGATGATGCAACCGAGCATTACCACGAATTCGACATCGCAGGCAATGAAGTGATGGATCTGCCGGAGGATGAAGGCGCTCTCAATCCCTACACATTCTTCCTTGCCCTGTTCATCAAGCGCGCGATTCGGTCTACACCATCACGCCCGACGAAGGCTATATGCTCGTCTCGCTCTATCTCGACGGTGAGGAGATCGAGCCGACGCTGACGCTGGAGCTTGACCGCGTGAAGGCCAACCGCACCATTGAAGCGGTATTCGCGCCCATTGAAGAATAACGCATGACCACCGGCTCTGCCGGTGGTTTTCTTTACGGGACAACAACAAGGCACTGTGCCACGGTACAGTGCCTCTTTTTCTATCGCATTACGCCCACTGCCCGCCGAAGCTCGCCGGGCTTGATGACGCCAAGCAGCATCAGAAGCAGCAGATATACGCCAACCGAGCAGATGAGGCCGAGGATGAGCTGTGCCCAGCCGCCGCATTCCGCAAGCCCGCACAGCTTCGTCATGGCCGCCGCACCGATGACAGCGACAAGCGGCCGCACCAGCATCTTCCCCACAGATGCGGAAAATTCCGTCACCTTCGCCAGTCGATGGAGGCTGAGGGAGGCGTTGACCATCTCGGAGAGATAGATGGTGACGATGTAGCCGTAAATGCCCATCCGCGGGCAGAGAATCCACACGAAAAATGCGCACATGGCCGCATCGAGAATGTTTACCTTCATGGTATACAGCTGCTCTCCCAGCCCTTTGAGCATGGCATCCACCGCGTGATCGAGATACATGACCGGGATGAGAGGTGCCATCACCCGGATGAGCCGGCCCGCATCCGCATTCTGATAGATGAACATTCCAAGCTCCTCCGCATAGACGGTCATCAGCCCGGCGCATCCCAGCGAAAAGAGCATGGTCATGCCCATGGCGCGGGTGATCATCCGACCGATGCGCCCTTTGTCGCCCCGCGCATCCGATTCGGCAAATTCCGGCACCAGCAGGCCGGTGAAGGAATAGAGCAGTGCCGTGGGAAACAGCACCACCGGCATCACCATGCCGCACATGACACCATAGGAGGCCAGCGCGGTTTCGGCAGTGGCAGGATTGGCGCGCAGTCCCCGGGGAATGAGCATATGCTCCAGCGTGGTCAGGGAGGAGCGCACGATGGCCGCGGATGCAACCGGGATCGTGATGCCGAACAGTTCCCGTGTCAGCGCACGCCCTGCGGCTTTTGTGACCGTGCCCCGCTTCCATCGGCGGCGATCGGCGAGATACAGGATAAACGCCATCAGAAAGGATGCCACTTCCGCCAATGCACCGCCGCCGACCAGCGCAATGCACGCCCATTCCAGATCATCCGGGACGATGGAAAGCAGCGCCCAGACAGTGACGAGAATCTTGAACAGCTGCTCAAAGATCTGCGTCGCCGCGCTTTTTGCGACCCGGCGGACAGCGGTGAAATAGCCGTGGAACACGTTGGAGGCGGCGATGAAGGGCAGGCTGATTGCAAGCAGACATAGTGCCCGCTTGCATCTTGCATCGCCGAGCCACACATCCGCCACAAGATCCGCGCCGAAAAAGAGCAGCAGACCGGCCAGCGTTCCGCACCCGATCGCATAAGTGAGGCACCGGCGGAGCGTCGCGCGCAAAGATGGGGCATCCTCCCGTCCGATGGCCTCGGCGCACATCCGCGTGGCCGCTAAATTCACGCCGGAGGAAGCCGCCGTCACCGCAAGGCCGTAAACGCTCATGATCAGCGTATACAGTCCCATTCCGTCAGTCCCCAGCTTATCCGAGATGAACGCACCGAACGCCACTCCGATCATCCGCAGGAGAAGCGATGTGGCCGTCATTATGATTCCGTTGACAAAAAATTTCCGCAATACCCGCAAAGTCTTCACCATCCGCACCCTTGATTCATATATTACAGTATATTTGCACCCGTCCCGGAACATGACCTCGGCGGAATAAATAAACAGCAATTATATTTTTTTCAATTTTTTTACATTCTCAGTATGAAATTTTTTGTCCATACATCTTGCAAAAAGGCGGAATATGTAGTATAATAGATATTGTAAGTTACCATGCAAAAGCATGGAAATCTATTTTAAAAGAGGTATTGTCAAATGGCACTCAAAAACAGCTATCTTGCCTCCGTTTATGAGAACGTAGTCAAGAGAAATCCCGGCGAGACCGAATTTCATCAGACCGTTGAAGAGGTTCTCGAGTCCCTCGAGCCGGTCGCAGAAAAGCGCCCCGACTTCATCGCAGCAGGCATTTTCGACCGTATGGTTGAGCCGGAGCGTCAGATCCAGTTCAGAGTAAGCTGGGTTGATGATAACGGCAAGGTTCAGGTAAACCGCGGCTATCGCGTTCAGTTTAACTCCGCCATCGGCCCGTACAAGGGCGGTCTGCGCTTCCATCCTTCCGTAAACGCTTCCATCATGAAGTTCCTCGGCTTCGAGCAGACCTTCAAGAACTCCCTCACCGGCCTTCCCATGGGCGGCGGTAAGGGCGGCTCCGACTTCGACCCCACCGGCAAGTCCGACGGCGAAGTAATGCGTTTCTGCCAGAGCTTCATGACCGAGCTTGCAAAGCACATCGGTGCTGACACCGACGTTCCCGCAGGCGACATCGGCGTTGGCGCACGTGAAGTTGGCTACCTGTTCGGCCAGTACAAGAGACTCCGCAACGAGTTTACCGGCGTTCTCACCGGCAAGGGCTTCTCCTACGGCGGCTCCCGTATCCGTCCTGAGGCTACCGGCTTCGGCGCAGTTTACTATGTACAGAATATGCTCGCTTCCTTCGGCGAGGAAGTCAAGGGCAAGACCTTCGCAGTTTCCGGCTTCGGCAACGTTGCATGGGGTACTGTTCAGAAGATCACCGAGCTTGGCGGTAAGGTTGTCACCATCTCCGGTCCCGACGGCTACATCTACGACGAGGACGGCGTGAACACTCCCGAAAAGATCGCGTATATGCTGGAAATGCGTGCATCCTGCCGCAACAGAGTTCAGGATTACGCAGAAAAGTTCGGCGTTCCCTTCTATGCAGGCGAAAAGCCGTGGGGCGTTAAGGTTGATGTTGTTATGCCCTGCGCTACTCAGAACGAAGTCCGCATCGAGGATGCAAAGAAGATGGTTGCCAACGGCCTGAAGTACTACGTAGAGGTTTCCAATATGCCCACCACCAATGACGCGGTTGCATTCCTCAAGGAAAGCGGTGTCGTCGTTGCTCCCTCCAAGGCAGTCAATGCCGGCGGCGTAGCAGTTTCCGGCCTCGAAATGAGCCAGAACTCCATGCGTTACAGCTGGTCTGCGGAAGAAGTTGACGCAAAGCTGAAGGACATCATGAAGAACATCTACGACAGCTCCGTTGCAGCTGCCAAGGAATACGGCATGGAAGGCGACCTGGTTGCAGGTGCTAACATCGCCGGCTTCCTCAAGGTTGCCGAGGCTATGCTCGCTCAGGGTGTTGCTTATTAATCAATCGCATATGCAGAAAATCCCACCGGCCGGCG
>SVSO01000288.1 GCA_015064195.1 Oscillospiraceae bacterium | reverse complement strand
GCACAGATGGCGGTCGATATCGATGAACCATTCGTTGGATTTGTCCCGCATGAAGCAGTATGCCGTTCCTTCGGATGTCCACGGCTCATAGTACACACCCCACTTTTTGCCCCGCGCACGGGATATGCCCCGGCGAAGCGCATACATGATGCGGGCATTCGGTGTCTGTGCGCCGATCTCGATGAAGGACAGATTCACATCCGCCTCCGCCTCCAGCCGGATCGGCATCCGTCCGGCATCGCAGTTGATGATCCGTCCGCCGTATCGCTCCTGCCGATTCTTCCACATTCCAAGTAAATCCGCCGTGTATTCCGACATGGTTTCCGGCGGCGTCAGCGCAGCGTATTCATGGGGTGCACCGTTTGAAAAATGGGGATAGGTTTTGTTGTGGGATACCAGCCTGACCGCCCAGATAATATTCTCCAGCGTCCAGTCAAGGCCGTGCACGTTCAGCTGAGCCTGAATGCGCTTCCAGTCGAGGGCGCGGGTGTGACCCGATTCATGCAGCTGCCAGCCGAGGAAATTTCCGTCGGTGATGCGGTCATACTCCGCCGCCAGCTCCATATTGTAGGGATAATAGGAATAAAACGTGCCGCCCTGCAGCCGGTCGATATAGAAGCAGCTTGCCAGATCCCGCACCGTACGGTAGAGCGCACCGTCCTTCACCGCAATTCTGTTGAAGCAGTATTCATCCGGTGTCCCCCAGTTTTTGTTGATCTTCAGGCCGTCGCCCTCTTTCATAATGCCGGACAACAGCAGGCCTTCAAAATAGCGGGAATTGTAATGGTGAATCAGAATCATTTTTCTCTCTCCTTAATGGATCGCCGCGCCCTTTTCGACCAGCTTTTCCTGCACAATGCCCACATCCAGCGTATGAGCGTTGGTGTTCGTCTGATGTGCCACCGCCGCCGCAATTCCCGCCGCTTCACCCATGCAGGCGCAGATGGGCATGACGCGCACAGCGGAATGGGCCTCGTGATCGGCTGACAGACACCGTCCGGCCACCAGCAGATTGTCCGTCTCCTTCGGAAGCAGGGAGCGGTAGGGAATGCGGAAATAATCGCCTTCCTTGAAATGATAGATGTAGGTGCCGGTGCCCTCCGGATTGTGGATGTCGATGTCGTAATTGCCGAGAGCGATGGAATCCTCGAAATCCACGCAGGCCTTCAGCTCATCGCCGGTGAGAATATGCACACCGCGAAGCTTGCGGCTCTCGCGCACGCCGATCTCCGATGCGATGGAGACGATGGCCGCATCCCGGCAGGCTTCGGAATGCTCACACAGGAAGTGGAACATCTCCAGCACCTGACGGCGCGCGGTCATTTCCGCCTTGGAAAGCTCCATGTCGTCCACCGGATTGTGCTTGACCACACGGGTGGTATTGAGGTGGAGGATATCCTTGCCCAAACCGTAGAACACGAGAATATTCTCCCGGGGATTGATGATCTCGCCCTTCGCCTGAAGCGCATTGTATTCCTCGATGAGCCGCGGCTTTTCTTCCTTAAATTTTTCAAGGTCCACGCCGCACATCCGGAAGCAGGTGGTCATGGGCTGACAAAGCATATCCTTCTCGCGCCCCAGCTGATAATCACAGCCCGCATATGCCATCAGGTCGCCGTCGCCGGTGGCATCGATGAAGAAATCGGCGGTGTATTCGCGAATGCCCGCTTTTCCGGCGGCCAGCACGGATTTGATGCGGCGTCCGTCCTGCTTCACATCGATGATCTGATTGTGGAACAGCACGTCAACGCCTGCTTCCGTCACCATATCGTCCAGCACGAATTTGAAGATCTCCGACTGCCAGCCGCGCTCCGATGCACCGCCTGCCTCACGGTGACGGCGGCACATTTCACCGAAAATGCCGGCATTGATAACGCGCATACTGCCGTCCGGCTGACGACACCAGTGACGCATAAAGGGATACACCAGCGCACCGGAAAGTGCGCCGCCGAGACAGCCGGAGCGCTCGATAAGCAGAACGTCAAGTCCCTCTCTGGCCGCACTGATTGCCGCCGCCACACCGGTCAGTCCTCCGCCTGCTGCGATCAAATGATAGTGCTTCATAAAATAGCCTCCTGATGTTAAGATTTCATTTATATTATAACACAACCGACCGCGGCAGTCTTTATCTTACGATAGAAAAAACTTGAACAAAGGATACTTTTTCGCAATTTCTCTTGCAATCCGAGTAAATTCTGTGTTATAATTATTTATATAAGTCATGGAGGTGCATCATGCAATACAGCAGTCTCTATGAGCTGATCACGGCTCTGGAATACGGAACAAAGCTCAATATCGGCGTGATTTTCTTCGGCTTCCGGCGCAGTGAACGGCTGATGCTCCCGCGAAGCTCCACCATCCGCACCGGCGAATACTGCTGGCGGGTCAAAAAGAACAATCCCTGTGCCCAAAAATGCTACCTCTGCCGCAGCCTTTCCATCCGAAAAGCCACTCGTCTCGGCAAGCCCTTCGGCGGCGTATGCATCCACGGCGTGTGGGAGTATACCCATCCCGTGTTCGACGAGGAAAATCTGGTGTGCATCATCTTCATCGGCAATATCTACGATCCGGAAAAGAGCGGCACGCGGATCCATAATCGGCTTGCAAAGCTGGGGATCTCCGATGAAGCGGAACGGCTGATCGGGGCGATGGAGCATCAAGTGAAATGGTCACAGTGCGAGGTCATCGGGCGGCTCATCGAGAGCTACATCCGGCTGATCATGCAGGCGGACAATGAGCTGTCGGCTCAATCGCAGAATTCAGCGATCGCCGACATCGTCAGCTTTATTGAAGAAAATCTGTGCAGTTCTCTCAGTATTCGCAGCATTGCCGAACTGTTTCATTATCATGAAAAATATATCGGCCGTCTGTTCAAGCAGACCATGGGCTGCAGCATCCGCACCTACATTTACAGCCGCCGGATCGAGCGGGCCATGATGCTGCTTCGGGAGACGAACGAAAGCGTCATCGAAATCGCAACCCGCATGGGCTTTGAAAACGTGACCTATTTCAACCGCCGCTTCCGTGAGATTACCGGCATCACCCCCACCGACTACCGCCGCGCCGTCCAAAACGGCGATGTTCCCGATGTTGAAACCAAGCTTGAAAATCTGGACAAATTCCAGCGAAATATCAAATAAAAGCAGAACACGTTCAATTATTCCGGCAATGCGGAGTAATCGAACGTGTTTTTCGTGATTCATCTGAATGTTTGAATGATAATTTAGTAAAATTGCTATTTTTTCGGCGTTCTTCGGCATAATTGTTCCACCGGTTGACTTTTTTGTTTTCGCTGTGATATAATGAAACTACCATCAATTATCAGGAGGCCTATTATGAAACACATTACCGCAGCACTATTACTTTTCTCCATGCTGGCATCGCTGGCATCCTGTCAGGGTTCATCCGGCACCGCCACCAATGACACATCCGCCGATGACACATCATCCGAGGAAAAATATCAGGACGGACTGCCCGAGGTGGATCTCGGCGGTGAGAAATTCACGATCCTGATCCGCTCCGAATTCGATTATGAGTTCATCCCGGAGGATACCGCCGAGGTGGTGGACAATGCCATCTATCAGCGCGAGCTTGCCATTGAAGAACGCTTCAACGCCGCCATCGAATTCATGCCCACATCCGGCAACTGGACAAACAAGGACAACTTCAAAAAGCACATCGAATCCAGCGTTCTGTCCGGAACGA
>SVSO01000287.1 GCA_015064195.1 Oscillospiraceae bacterium | reverse complement strand
GAATGCCTTGTTGTAGATGTCGTTATGGTCATCATACTGAATCTTGCAGGTCAGTGTACGCAGCTTTTCCACAAGGTCGGTGGCACGCTCATCGGTCAGCCCCAGCTTGATGGTGCCGCCCTCAATGGTGCTCATGTTCACGCCCGCACCGGCCGTCCAGCCGGTAGCCGCGAGGGTGTTAGACTGATAGGTAATGCCGAAAAAGTCATCATTGCAGTGCATCTTGCCGTCGCCGTTCACATCATCCTCGAACTGCATGGTCGCATTGTACAGCGCATCAATCGTCCACTTGCCGTCACGCACCAGCTGATGAAAATCGGTATCGATCTGATACTCGTCAAGCAGTGTCAGGTTGAAGAATACCGCGTAAGGCGTATTGTAGATCTCCGGAGAAATATCACCTGCGGTGAAGTACATCTTATCGTTGAGGCGGAGGTTTTCATACATCAGGTGGCTCCACCACGGTTCGGAGAGCTCGAGCTGATCCACGGAGCAAAGGTCGGCAAGCAGTCCTTCCGTGGCCGCAGAGCTGAGCGCACCACCCATGAGACGGGATATAACCAGCTGATATTCGTCATCACCGGAAAGAATTGCATTTTTCAGCAGGGTAATGCCCTCATCGGCAGTGGTCGTTTCTGTATATTGGAACGTAATCCCGAATTTTTCCTCGACCAGTGAATTGCGCTTGTACAGGCCATCGTTGACCAGATCGCCGGTACGCTCATCGGCAGGTGCATTGTACACCTGACCCGGATAGTGGCAGGCATCGAGGATGGAGAATGTCTTTCCCTTGTAGGCATCGGTCACAAGGTCATCGAGGTGATCGGCCACGGGGACATTGGTTTCGCCGCCCGCAGTTGTGGCATCATTGCTGCCGGTGGATTCGCCGCCGCAGGACACACAGGAAGAAACCATGGCTGCTGCAAGCATCAGAAGAAGAAATCGTTTCATGGAATTCATTATCCTTTCATAAAAATTACAATAAAAAATGCACCAAGGCGCACGCATATTATTATACACCATTTTCGCTGAAATTTACAGCCCTTTTCTGCATTTTTTTATAAATCTCCCTAAGGCACAAAAACAAGCGCATCGGGGTAAAGCCGATGCGCTCTTTTGATAAAATCTTCTATTTTTCCACGCGGTATTCGCCGGAATTGTAGTCGCAGATGACACGGGTGCCGCTCTCATAGGTGGTACGGAACACACCGGGAGCAATCTCCTCGTGATCCTCGATGAATTCGCTCTGGAGATGCGCCATGCCTTCAAACTCCCGGTACATGGCCGCAAGAATGTCCACCGTGCGCGTCATATCGCCCTCTGTGGTGCAGATGATGTCATCCTCACCCATCCATGCGTTGCCGGCTGCGAACTTAGAATAGATGTACACGGTCGGACGGCCGCCCCGCTCGATGACCTCCAGCTGATGCCGGCGGGATTTGATGGGGAAATTGACCGTGGCCGTATAGGGATTGGACAGAATGATGCCGTGGAGAGCGATCTGCCACAGCGGAACGGATGCATCGCAAAGCGGCAGATTGTTCGCTTTATCCGTATCAAAGAAGGACACATACAGCCCGTAATCCAGATACGGCAGGGTGTAATCATAGCCGCCCTCGGAGGAGAATCCGCCGAACAGCTCATGGCTCATCCGGGCGATCTCAATGTAATCCTCCGCCGCTTTTCTGCGCGACACCGGATGCTCCGGCGAATAGCACACCGGCAATGCCACAGTGGAGATCACGTCGATGTAATGGAGTCCCCGGAAGCCGAGAGATGCCACCTTGGGAAGCTCGATCTTCGCCAGCTCCAGGCTCTTGTCCGGGCAGATCCACCGGGGAAGTCCGCCGCCCCAGCAGATGCCGTGACGCGCCTCCGAGCCGTCCTTGTTGATGCGCACGATGTCGGGGCTGAAATTGTCCGCGATGGTGTAGGCGTCCGTGGAATTGGTGTGACAGGTGATCTGATAGCCCAGTGCCTGCGCTTTTTTGATGAGCCGGCGGAGGGCTTCCTCACCGCCAAGCAGCGGCTCTACGGGAAGGCTCTGAGGCCATCTGCCGTCATGACCGGATTTGTTCCAGCCCACAAGACAGAATTCCGCCTTCTTCACACCGGCGGCATGACACCGCTCCATCAGCTCTGCCACGCCGTCAAAGGTGATGGCTACATGGATGGGCGGTTCGTTTTCATCGGTCTGCTCCTCCACCGGCGACGGCACCGGCTTCCACGCCATGCGGATGCGCACATACAGTGATTCTTTTGCATAAGCAAGATACTCATTCTCCCGCTCACGGATGGGCAGGATGCCTCGCTCCTCCAGAAGATAGCGGCGATAGGCGCGGCCCATCCCCGCGTAGGATGCATCCTTCCCGGAGAGCAGACGGTATTCCACCGCCATGTCCTCCCACGGTCTGCCGTCCTCGAAGGGGAAGCGGATATACATATAATATCTGCCGTCCTTCACGCCGGTGATCAGCTGATAATCATAGGTATAGCCGGTGACGATGGCACACCAGCCCTCGTTTCCGTTTGTGAAGCCGAACATGGGCATCTGGAAATTGCACATGACCAATTCCGCATCCTCCCGTTCGGTAAAGCGGCAGATGTGGTCGTCCTGCGAATTGTGGCCGCGGGGGATGGCATAATAGCCCCCATCCCCCGCCATCGCATCGGCGAGATCGTAGGCAAAATCAATGTGGCGGATGCCCTCGATGCCGTCATAAACCGGCATGGCACGGAGGATATTCCCCGCACATTCGGTGCGTACCGGCAGCTCGATGACGCTGTTGTCGGCAAGAACGGCTCTTGCTTTGATACTGAGCATGTGATTTTTCACCTCTTGATTTTTCGTTATTCGCTGTTACGCTTCCGCCTCGCCGCAGGCGATGCCGGAAAAGTCGCCGAAGAAGAACTGTGCGCACTTGTTCATCTTCACCGAAATCTTCCCGTCCTCGCGGAAGGCAAAGCACATGGACATATTGCCTACATACAGATCCTCCGCCCAGACACGCACACGGAGCTTGCGCTCCTCGATCCATTCGCCGATGACCGAGCAGGTGTATTGCATATTGTGGTTGGGGTCAAAGAGCGGCGTGCCGTTGTACTTCTCGGGGAAGACGATGGTGCTCTCCCGTCCCACGGTAAATTCGATGCATTTCTCCTCGCCGCCCCGCAGATAGTGAAGCTGCATACGGTCGCCGTCGCCGGTGAAGCGGATTTTCTCCATGCGCATGGGATTTGCTTCCAGCTGATAGGTTTTGCCCTTGATTTCCTCGAAGACATTGCGCGTCACCGGCACTCGTTTTGCGGCTTCGAATGCCGCTTTGTCGGTCACGGGGAATTCGGGCAGAATGATATCCTCCACGGCATAGAAGATGTCGTCGTAGGTGGTTTTGTTGCATGCCGTGTCGGAATTGCAGGCAAACACCAGATCGCGTCCCGGGAAGCCGATGGCAATCTGTCCGCCAAGCCCGCGGAAGGCAAATGCCCCGTCAGAACAGTCACTGCCGTTCGGATGACTCCAGATCTGATAGCCGTAGCCGCAGTTGAAGCGGGAAATCTCCGCGCCGTCGTCGTTGCGCACCAGGGGGCGGATGGCATCGCGGGCAAAGTCCGCATCAATCAGCTGCTGCCCCTTCCATTTGCCGCCGCACAGAAGCATATACGCGATCCGCGCAAGGTCGGAGGTCGCGGCGATGAAGCCGGAGGATGCCCATGCCTCGCCGTCGGGACCCGCAAGAC
>SVSO01000286.1 GCA_015064195.1 Oscillospiraceae bacterium | reverse complement strand
ATGAGCCGGATATGGGCTATGTTGGCCGGATCATCGACGAGGATCTCCCGCTGCTCGAATATTATGATAAAAAGATTCCCTTCCGTTTCGTGCGTGTGAAATAAAGAAGAGCTTTTGCAGGTCCGTTTGGGCTTGCAAAAGCTCTTTTTTGACGGCAATTACACGATGCGTGGTTTTTATAAATTTTTTTTGGAAATTTGTATTTTGTTTCTGACGGCGGTGTGTTATAATAAATAGTATACATTAAACTTGCCGGAGGTGACAAAGCTTGAACTGCGTGGAATTTTTCAGACAGAAGGGGATTTCCCTGGTGTGGGCGATGCGCTACAGTCCCTGTGAGCGAAAAAAGAACGTGAGCGGTCGACAGTACAATTCCTTCATGTATATGGAATCCGGCAGATACCTGCTCACCTTTGCGGACGGTGAGCTGCAAATTGAGGCGGGGGATCTGATCTTTTTCCCAAAAGGCTCGGTGCACAGCTCGGAGCTGATCTCGGAGGATGCCGATTGCATTCAGGTGGAATTTGAAATCACGGGCTACGAGCTGCCCTGCCCGAAGCATCCCATCCGGCTTCAGCAGATAGAGAAAGCCCCCGAACTGCTTGGAAATATCGTCAGACTGTACACAAAGAACGAACCTGCGGCCTTTATCGAGGCAATTGCATGTCTGTACCAGCTCTTTGCCGCCGCGCTCCATCAGCTCGTCCATATCCCAACGAAGAGTGCCCGCATCTACCCGGCTGTGCAGTACATCGAGCAGCATCTCTCTGAGCCCATCGACACCGGAAAGCTCGCGCAGCTTTGCACTCTGAGCCTGTCCCAGCTGCGTCGGCTGTTCAAGCAGGAATATCACCTGACCCCGGTGGCGTACCGGAACAATCTGCGGATGGACAAGGCGAAATTCATGCTCTATTACGGTTACGCCACCATCAGCGAGATCGCGCAGGAGCTGGGCTTTGACAATGTGTATGCGTTCAGCAATATGTTCAAGAAGCACACTGGGATCTCCCCGTCGGAGTATATGAAGCGACGGGAGCATATCAGCCTGATGAAAGACAGTCGGGAATGACCCGCCATGCGTGTAATTTATATCTTTTTGTTTGTTTATTTGCATTTACTTGTGCCCGATGAATTGGTATAATTAAATTGGCAATGCAAATCTAAAAATAAAAAGGAGAATTCACCATGAAACGATTCACGCTGCTCGTACTTCTTGCCGCTCTGCTTGCAGGCTGCGGTGACACGCCCGTTCCGGCTGAAACGACCGTCCCCGAAGCGTCCGCCGAGACTACTGAAGCACCGCTTCCCACCTTTGATTTCGAAGGCATAGCACTCAATGTGCTTGCCGCCGAATCCACCGCCTATATCGGCTATCTCGATGTTGCCGAGCAGACCGGCGAGGTGCTGAACGATGCCATTTTCGCATGCAACCGCGCCGTGGAGGAACGGCTGAACATCGTCATCGAGCAGACGCTGGAGGGAGCATCCGCTGCCAACAAAACGGCGGAGGCACTGATTATGGCAAGCGACCATGTCTACGATCTGCTCTCTCTCACCGACCGCAACGCGTTTAATCTCGCCGTGCAGGGCATGCTTCTGCCCTACGATTCGCTGCCGAACGTGGATCTCACACAGGAATACTGGGCGCAGGGCATCAACGATACCCTGCGTATGATGGACAGATATTGGCTGGCGACCGGCGATTTCAATCTTTCCTACTACGATTACACCTTTATGATGGTGTTCAACAAGCAGTTGGCGGACGATCTGAAGTTGGATAACCCTTACGCGCTGGTGAACAGCGGCAAATGGACGCTGGACGCCTTTTCGAAGATGTGCATCGGTGCCAACCGCGATCTGAACGGCGATTCCAAGATGGACGATGCCGACCAGTGGGCATGGTCGGGCGCATATCAGAACATCGCGCCGTCGCTGTGGGTTGCATCCGGCGCGCAGAGCATCCACAAGAATGACGACGATCTTCCCGTTTTCACCATGGGCTCGGATAGCCATTTCACCGAGGTTTTCATGAAGATTTACGACATCGCCTTCACCCGGGGCTGTTACCATCATAAAACCGACACGCAGTCTATAACCGCACTGCCCGCATTCAAGGAGGGACGCGCACTCTTCCAAACCACCTCCTTCCAGGAGCTGGACGGCGAATATTACCGCGACATGACGATCGACTATGGTATTCTGCCCCATCCCAAGTGGGACGAAAATCAGGCGGAATATTACTCCCATGTGGCCGGTGGACGGCTGTTTGTAGTTCCCGTTACGGCAAAAGAGACGGAAATGATCGGCGCATCTCTGGAAGCACTGTCCCGTCAGGCATCGGAGGATATCATTCCTGCATACTATGAAATTGCGCTCAAATCCAAATACACCCGCGATGACGAATCCGCAAAGATGTTCGATATCATCACGGACAGCCGGATCTATGACCTCGGTGCCACCATCTGGACGAACCAGATTCGCTCGGGCTTCATCATGCGTATGATGAAGGACGGCAGCAACGCGCTTGCTTCCGAGGTGGAAGCCAATCGCGCCATGGTCGAAGGCGAGCTGCAGAAAGCTATTGACGGCTTCAAAGCACAGAAATAAATCTTGACAGGTGACATCATGCAAAAATCCTATCTCATCTCTCAAAATACCCCCGATGACTTCCGCGTCATCAATCAAACCTTTGTCAGGCAGGTCATCCTCGACGAGCCGGCGCACAACGCCTGCTGGGACGGCCGCCTGACCTCTGACGGCAGCTTTTATTTCAGCGTCTGCTCCGAGCATACCAATCACGAATACGCAAAGCTCTATCGCTACGATTTCAACTCGAATACCGCGTCGCAGTGCTTCTACACCAAGGATTTCCTGCTGAAATCCGACCGTTATCTGCGCGACAGCAAATTCCACACGTCCATTTCGGAAAAACCGGACGGCAAGCTCATCATGGTGACGCACAGCACCGACAAATCCCCCTGCCATCCTGTGTGGCTGCCCTATTCCTTCGTCTCCAATCCGTGGGAAGGATTCCCCGGCGGCGAGCTGATGGAATACGACCCCAAAACCGGAAAAGTGGAGCTGTTCGGCATTCCCGCGCCGCGCGAATCCATCTACGGCGGTATCTATTCGCCGAAGGATGATGCCTACTACATGCTCGGCTGGATCCGCGGGCATCTCTACCGTTTTGACTGCAAAACGCGCAAGTGCGAGGATAAGGGGCAGGTCACGGAATACCGTTCCTACCGCATCGCGCTCGGCCCGGACGGACATGTATATTTCTCCACCAAGAGCGGCTTCCTCATGCGCTGGAACGTGGACAAGCAGTGCCTCGAGGATCTGGACGTGCGCATTCCGTGCGACAAAACCGAAAAGGGAAGTGCAATGCCATTCACTTACATGGGACCATGCGTGAACGGCCCGGACGGACGCATTTACACCACGGGAAATTTCACCGACCTGCTCAGTGCCTACGATCCGGCGACCGGCGAGATACATGTTGTCGGCAAGCTGATTCCCGCGGAGGATTACATCGATATTGACGATCAGCACACCTTTGTAGCCGGCATGGATTTCGATGCCGACGGCGTCCTCTGGTACACCTGCATGTCCTTCCGGGTAATGGAAAACGAGCATTACAAGGCTCCCGCCGGATTTTTCCGCTGGGATTTCCTGCACGGCGGCAAGCCGGAGTTCCTCGGCCTCTTCGGTACGCCCGAGCGGGTGCAGACCTATTCGTGCAGCCTC
>SVSO01000010.1 GCA_015064195.1 Oscillospiraceae bacterium | reverse complement strand
CCTTTGGTGTGAAGTAATTGATCACGCTTCTTCTCATCGGACACACGGAGGAGCACGCCACCGGAATGCCGGAATTCCTGCATGACTACATCGTGCATCCGTTTGTCCACGCCATCGAGCATTCGCTCTATATGCTGCCGGTGCTCCTCATCGTCTTCCTGCTCATCGCCATCGTTGAGCGGAAGGCGATGAGCCGCGTCCGGGCGGCACTTTCCAGTAAAGGCTTCGGCGTTGTCGGCGCGGCACTGCTCGGACTGTTCCCGCAGTGCGGCTTTTCCGTGGCCGCCGCCAATCTTTACTCCGAGGGGATGATCTCCGCCGGCGCACTGGCCGCGGTGTTCATCGCCATCTCCGACGAAGCATTTCCCATCATTATGGCAGATCCCGCCAGCACCAAATGGTTTCTTCCGCTCCTCGCGGTGAAATTTTTCTGGGCAATTGCCGCGGGTTTTGTTGTTGACCTCATTTTCCGGCTGACAAAGCTTGACAAGATCGAAAAAAAGCCGTCGGACGAGCCTTTCCTTGACGAGCCGTGCGACTGTGGATGCGGATGCGAGCGTCCGGGCATCGTCTGGCCGGCGATCAAACGCACCCTCTCCATCTTTCTCTTTATCGTCATGACCGGCTACGTCCTCAATCTCATCGTGGAGATCGTGGGCACGGACAACCTTGGTACGCTCCTCATGAACGACACACTGCTTCAGCCCTTCATCGCCGCTCTCATCGGCCTGATCCCCAACTGCGCCGGCAGCATCGTGCTGTCTCAGCTGTTCGTTTCGGGCGCGCTGGGATTTGGTTCTCTGGCGGCCGGACTTTCCGCCGGAGCGGGCATCGGACTCATGGTCATGTTCCGCGTCAACAAAAGCGCGAAGCAGAATTTTGCCATGCTGGGCCTCGTTTATCTGCTGTCGGTCCTGCTTGGCATTATCATTACTTTAATCTTGTAAAATCCGGGAAGATCCCGACAATATAAAGGAAGCATCATGTTTGAAAAATTAAAAGACACCGAGCGCAATTACGAGAAGATCGGCGCGGATCTGGAGAATCCCGAAATCGTCTGCGATCCGGAAAAATATACCAAATTAATGAAGGAATACAAGCGGCTCACTCCCATCGTGGAAAAATACCGCGAATACTGCGCCGCCGAAACGCAGCTTGCGGAAGCCACGGAGATGCTGGACGATCCGGATATGGCGGAGCTTGCCCGTGAGGAGCTGGCGGATGCCAAGGAGCGGCTGCCCATCATCGAAAAGGAGCTGCAGATCCTCCTGCTGCCGAAGGATCCCAACGACGAAAAGAACGTCATCATCGAGATCCGCGGCGGTGCAGGCGGCGAAGAAGCGGCACTGTTTGCCTATGTCCTCTACAGGATGTACACCATGTATGCCGCATCCGTAGGCTGGAAAACCGAAATCATCTCCGCCAACGAAACCGAGCTTGGCGGCTTCAAGGAGGTTTCCTTCATGGTGGAAGGCGACGGCGCGTATTCCCGGCTCAAGTACGAATCGGGCGTGCATCGCGTTCAGCGCGTGCCGGAAACCGAATCCCAGGGCAGAATCCAGACCTCCACGGCCACTGTTGCCGTTCTGCCGGAAGCCGAGGACGTGGTCGTTGACATCAATCCCGCCGATCTGGAAATTGAAACCATCAAATCCTCCGGCGCAGGCGGTCAGCACGTCAACAAAACCGAGTCCGCCATCCGCCTTCTGCACAAGCCAACGGGCATCGTCATCGAATGTCAGGACGAGCGTTCCCAGTTCAAGAACCGCGACAAGGCCATGAAGCTCCTGCGCACCAAGCTTTACGATATGAAGCAGGCGGAGCAGGATGCCAAGATCGCATCCGACCGCAAATCTCAGGTGGGCACCGGCGACCGGAGTGAGCGCATCCGCACCTACAACTATCCCCAGAGCCGCATCACCGATCACCGCATCGGCCTGACCCTCCATTCGCTGGAAAATTTCCTCGACGGCGGCATTGACGAGATGCTGACCGCGCTGGCAACGGCGGATACGGCGGCAAAGCTGGCAAATGCAGAATAAAATGGAAACTATTGTCAAAAATGCGTCCCCGGAAGCCTTCCGGATGGGCGGCGAGATCCTGCGAAAAGGCGGACTTGTGGCATTTCCCACGGAAACGGTGTACGGTCTCGGCGGAAATGCCCTCGATCCCGGTGCCGCGCGGAAAATCTACGCCGCGAAGGGACGCCCTTCCGATAATCCGCTGATCGTGCATCTTGCAAATGTGGAGGATGCCGGGAAATATTGCCATACCAACGCCATGTTTGATCGGCTGGCGGCGGCGTTTATGCCCGGGCCGATCACCGTCGTCATGCAAAAGCGGGAGATCGTGCCCGATACCGTCACCGGCGGCCTCGATACCGTGGCCATCCGCGTGCCGGCCAATCCCGATGCACGCGCTCTCATCGAAGCGGCAGGCGTTCCGGTTGCCGCTCCCAGCGCGAATACCTCCGGCAAGCCAAGTCCCACCTCCGCCGCTCACGTCATCGACGATATGCGCGGCAAGATCGACATGATCATCGACGGCGGCGACTGCGAGATCGGCCTCGAATCCACCATCGTCAAGATCGCGGACGGCCATCTCACCCTCCTGCGCCCCGGCGGAATTACCGTGGAAATGCTGCGCGGAATCGATCCCGACCTCGCCATCGATAAAGCGGTGCTGGGAAAACTGGCGGAAGGCGAACGCCCACAAGCGCCGGGCATGAAATATCGCCATTATGCACCCGACACCCGCGTGGTGATCGTGGACGGCGATGACGAAATGTTCCGAAATTTCATCGAGAATCAGACGAAACAGGGTAAAATCGGCGCGCTGGTGTTCGACGACGACGCAAAGCTCATCGAAAATCTGCCGGTAACGATCGTCCGGATGGGCGAGCATACCGACGCGGCGGAAGCGCACAGCCTGTTCGCCAAGCTCCGCGAGATCGACAAATGCGGATGCGAAACATTCTACGTGCGGATGCCAAGAAAAGAGGGTATCGGGCTGGCGGTGTACAATCGGATGATTAAGGCGGCCGGTCACGAAATCGTAAAATTATAAGCAATAGCGCACGATGTTCGCACAAACTCTGCAAACAAGTTTGCAGAGACAGTCGCCGGGGAAGGGGCCCCGGCTGGGGCTGTAGCCGTTCAGCGCACAAACTAACGGTCTGTTAGCGATAGCGTTGATTAAAGCTTTTTGCGGAGCTTTTTCTCGAAAAAGCGACCGTTCCCCTTAACTAACAAATCAAGAAATACAAACACAAGGAAGTAACCATGGCGAAGAAACGAGTTGAGAAAGAGCATATCGCGAGCGGCGTAACGGCGGAGATCACGGATCAGCTGATAACGGATACCATACGGACGAATTTTATGCCGTATGCCATGTATGTTATCCGGGATCGGGCGATTCCGGAGATCGATGGATTCAAGCCGTCCCATCGTAAGCTGCTGTATACCATGTATAAAATGGGACTCATGACGGGGCCGAGAACGAAATCGGCGAACGTGGTGGGGCAGACCATGCGCTTGAATCCGCATGGCGACGCGGCGATCTACGAAACGATGGTGCGCCTGACGCGGGGCAATGAATCGCTGCTCCATCCGTTCGTCGATTCCAAGGGAAGCTTCGGCAAGCAGTATAGCCGCGATATGGCGTACGCCGCATCCCGTTATACCGAGGTCAAGCTCGACCCGTTCTGCGCGGAATTGTTCCGCGGCATCGATAAAAATGCGGTTGATATGGTGGACAATTACGATGCTACCATGAAGGAACCCACGCTCCTGCCGACAACTTTTCCTAATGTGCTGATCTCGCCTAACCTCGGCATCGCCGTGGGCATGACCAGCAACATCTGCTCCTTCAATTTAGCGGAGATCTGCGACGGCACGATTCAGCTCCTCCGCCGACCCGAAACTCCCACCGAAAAGATGATGGATATCATCAAAGCCCCCGATTTTCCCGGCGGCGCACAGCTGATCTACGATCGCGATACCATGCGCCAGATCATGGAAACCGGTCGCGGCAGCGTGACACTCCGGTCGCGGTATTCCTACGATAAAAAGGATAATTGCATCGATATTACGCAGATCCCCTATTCCACGTCCATCGAGCTGATCATGAACCGCATCTCCGATCTCGTTAAAGAGGGCAAGCTCCGTGAGATCACCGACTTCCGCGATGAGATCGACCTGTCCGGCTTCAAGCTCACCCTCGACTTAAAGCGCGGCGTGGAACCGGATAAGCTCATGGCCAAGCTGTTCAAGATCACACCGCTGGAGGACAATTTCAGCTGCAATTTCAACGTGCTCATCGACGGCACGCCGCGGCAGATGGGCGTCATCGAGCTTCTGCGGGAATGGATCAAATTCCGCATGGAATGTGTCCGCCGCGAGCTTTCCTTTGAATTACAGAAGAAAAAAGATAAGCTCCACCTGCTCATCGGCCTCGGAAAGATCCTCCTCGATATCGATAAAGCCATCCGCATCGTCCGCGAAACGGAGCTGGAGGCGGATGTGGTTCCCAACCTCATGGAAGGCTTCGGCATCGACGAGATTCAGGCGGAGTATATCGCCGAGATCAAACTCCGCTACCTCAACCGGGAGTATATCATCAACCGGATCCGCGAGATCGAGGATCTGCAAAAGGAGATCGCCGAGCTGGAAGCAAAAATCGGCGACGACGTGAAGGTGAAGGAGCATATCGCGAACGAACTGCGTGATATCAAGAAAAAATACGCCAAACCGCGCAAAACTCAGCTCATTTACGAGGACGACATTGTGGAGATCGAGCCGGAGGACGAGGTGGACAACTACAATGTCCGCGTTTATCTGACAAAAGAGGGCTATTTCAAAAAGATCACGCCCCAGTCGCTACGAGGAAGCAGTGAGCAGAAGCTGAAGGAAGGCGACGCTATCCTCATCGAGCAGGATGCGGAAAATATCGCCGAGCTGCTGTTCTTCTCGGAAAAGGGCCAGTGCTTCAAGTTCAAGCTGTCGGAATTCGAGAATATGAAGGCATCCGACCTCGGTGAATATATGCCGGCGAAGATGGAAAACGAGCGGGTCGTCACCATGGCGGTGCTGACCGAATACAAGGAGAGCGCATTCATGCTCTTCGCCTTTGAAAACGGCAAGGCAGTGCGGATTCCCATCGGCGCGTATCAGACCAAGACCAACCGCCGCAAGCTCACCGGCGCATTCTCCGATGCATCACCCATCGTGGCGGCCATCTACCTGCCCGAGCCGGCAAGTGTGCTGTTTGTGGACGAGTCCCATCGCGGCATGATCCTCGACAGCGAGCTTATCCCCGAGAAGACCACGCGAACCTCGGCGGGCGTGCAGATCATCAATCTGAAGAAAAATCAGAAGCTCATGGAAGCGCGAATCGGCTTTGAGATCGCCAACGCGAAGAAATACACCAAGTCCAAGATCCCGTCAACGCCGTCTCTGCTGGAAGAATATGACATCGACAAGCAGCAGATCCGCTTCGACGGTTAAATAAGGAGAATACCATGCAAGTCAAACTCTGGGAAAACGAAATCCCCTATCTGAATCCGGATGCGGATACGCCAAATTCCATGGACACCTATTTTGTGTCCACCGGCCGCGGCCATCCGCTCCCCTGTATCGTCATTCTGCCCGGCGGCGGATATGGCGGCCGCGCTCCTCATGAAGGCGGCCCCATCGCGGAATTCTTCAACTCCCGCGGCATTCATGCGGTGGTGGTCAATTACCGCGTCGCGCCCAACCGGTATCCCGCGCCGCTGGCCGATGCACAGCGCGCCATCAAGCTGCTGCGTGCCAATGCCGCCGAGTGGCGAGTCGATCCCAACCGCATCGTGACGCTGGGATTCTCAGCAGGCGGTCATCTTGCCGCATCCTGCGCGACCCTCGACGATGTGACAGCGGATCGGGAAAATGCAGACGAGATCGACAAGCAGAATGCCCGTCCCAACGGCGCGATCCTCGGATATCCGGTCATCGACATCTGCCCTGAGCTTGGTCATCCGGGCAGCGGAAAGAATCTTCTGGGCGAGGATTATGAGCGTCAGTGCGCCTATTTCTCCCTGCAGAACCGCGTCACCGATGAGACGCCGCCGGTGTTCATGTGGCACACGTCTGTGGATGGGGTGAAGGTTTCCAATTCGCTCATGTTCGGCGAAGCACTCCGCCGCCACGGAATTCCCTTTGAAATGCACGTTTATCCGAACGGCCCCCACGGTCTCGGCCTCGCACAGCTTTACGAGGATGTTTCCCAGTGGCCGAATCAGGCGGCAGACTGGGTTCTGCGCAACATCAAATAGGAGGCAAATATGAAAACGATCAAGCTTTGGGAGAATGACATCCCTTACCTGAATCCGGAAGCCGATACGCCCAACTCCATGGACTGCTATTTTGTGGAGACATGGCTGCCAGCGCCTTGCGTTGTCATCCTGCCGGGCGGCGGCTATTCCCATCGCGCACCCCATGAAGGCGGCCCCATCGCGGAATATTTCAACTCCCGCGGCATTCACGCGGTGGTGGTCAACTATCGCGTCGCGCCCAATCGCTATCCCGCGTCTCTTGCGGATGCTCAGCGCGCCATCAAGCTCCTCCGCGCCAACGCAAAAGCTTGGGCTGTGGATCCCAATCACATTTTCACGCTGGGATTTTCGGCGGGCGGCCATCTTTCCGCCTGCTGTGCAACGCTGGACGACGTGCTGGCCGACCGGGAGGATGCGGACGAGATCGACAAGATTCCCGCAAAGCCCAACGGATGCGTGCTGTGCTATGCCTGTGTATCCTTCGACCGTGAATACGGCCATTTCGGATGCGGCGTGAATTTCCTCGGAGCGGAGAGGGCAGAGAAGGAGAGCGTATATTTCTCGCTGGAAAATCGCGTGGCCGACGATACGCCGCCCACCTTCATCTGGCATACATCGGACGATAACGTGGTCAATGTCATTCAGGCAATGCGCTACGGCGAAGCACTCCGCCGCCACGGAATTCCCTTTGAAATGCACGTTTACCCGAACGGCCCCCACGGTCTCGGCCTCGCACCGGACATCGTTGACATCAGCACATGGCCGAAGCACTGCGCGGATTGGATGATTCGCCAGCTGAGAGCCGGAAAGTAAAAAAAGGAGAACAAACCATGGAACTCAAGCTTTGGGAAAAGGATATCCCGTATTTTAACGCGGAGGCGGATACGCCCAATCTGCTGACCACTTATTTCATCGACACCGACAAGCCCCTCCCCTGCATCGTTGTGCTTCCCGGCGGCGGCTATGCAATGCGCGCCGATCATGAAGGCGGCCCGATTGCCGAATTCTTCAACGCGCAGGGAATGCACGCCGTGGTCTGCCATTACCGCGTCGCGCCCAACCGGTATCCCGCGCCGCTGGCCGATGCACAGCGTGCGGTCAAGATTCTCCGCGCCAACGCGGAGGCTTGGAAGATCGATCCCGAAAAGATCGTGACGCTGGGCTTTTCCGCCGGCGGTCATCTCTGCGCGTCCACCATCACGCTGCCCGATGTGACGGCAAACCGCGAAAATGCGGATGCCATCGATGCTGAGGATGCGCTTCCCAACGGCGCGATCCTGTGCTATCCCGTCATTTCCGTGGATACGGCCTACGGTCACACCGGAAGCGGCATGAATCTGCTGGGCGAAAAGTACAAGTATGAGAAGGAATATTTCTCCCTCGAAAACCGTGCGCACAAGAATACGCCCAAGGCATTTTTGTGGCACACCTCCGACGACAGCTGTGTCAATGTGAAAAATTCCCTCATCTTCGGCGAAAAGCTCCGGGATCTGGGCATTCCCTTTGAAATGCACATCTATCCCCATGGCAATCACGGTCTCGGACTCGCTTCCGATAAGCCCGACGTTTCCGGCTGGGCGAAGCTTGCCGCTGATTGGGTCTGGAGGAACGTATGAGAACTGCAATAACGCTCTGGAATGACGTGATCCCCTACAATTCTGTGGATGCGCCTGTGCCGAATCTGCTGGAATTTTATCCGGCCGGTGAAGGGAAGCGTCCCTGTGTGCTGGTGCTTCCCGGCGGCGGCTATTCCACCTGCAACGCGGAGGGTCACGAGGGCCGCGCCATCGCCGAATATGTGAACGCCTACGGCTATCACGCGGCGGTGCTGACCTATCGCCTTGTGCCCCATCGCTATCCCGCCGCTCTTTCCGATGCACAGCGGGCAATGAAGCTGCTCCGTCATCGCGCAGAGGAGCTTGGCATTATCCCGGACAAGATCGTGTCCATGGGCTTTTCCGCCGGCGGCAATCTGTCCGCATCCCTCGGCGTTCTGCCGGATGAAGCGAAGATCGGCGACGAGCTTGATGACATCTCGCCCGTCCCCAACGGCTGTGTCATGGGCTATCCCGCCATCGACCTGCACGATCCGCAAATCGCCAGCGGACGGTCACTGTTTGCCGAACGTCTGCCTGAATTTGTGGAGGAATTTTCCCTCCAGAACCGCGTGACCGATAAAACGCCGCCCTGCTTTTTGTGGCACACATCGGACGACAACGGTGTCGGATCTCAGCATTCCCTGTTGTTCGCGCTGGCACTGAAGGAGCACAAGATCCCCTACGAGCTGCACATTTACCCCCACGGCAGGCATGGTCTCGGACTTGCCAAGGACAAGCCTGACGTTTCCGGCTGGGCAAATCTTGCGCTGGATTGGATCCGCCGCACGATTTAAGCAGATTGCACAAAAATACATCAATCGTTTTTGCGCTCCCGACAGGAAAAAATGCGCAAAAACGATTGATTTATTTTGTGAATTATGGTATAATAAATAAGATAATAGTTTGCGGAGGAAAAATTGTGAGAAAATTTTCAGTATGCGTTTCGGTTTTAGCTCTGCTGTTGGTGCTGATCTGCTCCGTATCTTGCGGTGAAGAAGAAATTCCCATGCTCAACGTCACAAGCGAGGGCACAACGGATTTCTGGGTCATCCGCAGTGATTATTCCAAGGATTTCATCACTTCGCTGTCGGTCAAGCTTCGCCGTTCCATCAGAGATGCGACGGGTGTCGAGCCGGGAATTACCACCGACTGGGACAAGAATCCGGTCTATGAGCATGAGATTATCGTTGGCGAAACGCTGCGAGAGGAGAATATCGACTTTGTCATCGACCGAGTGGAGCTTGGCGAAACAGGATATATCATAAAGGAAAGCAACGGCAAGATCTACATAGCCGGCGGAACACACGCCGGAACGGAGCTGGCGGTGAATTATTTCATCAACAACTTTGTCAAAGCAGGGGAGGATGTGCGGATTCCCGTTGGCTACGAGCGCATCGTTTATCACGAATTCGACATTTCCGAGCTGTATGTGAACATGAATCTGGTGGAGGAAGACTGGACCATCGTGATCCCCGCCGATGCAAACAATCAGATCAAGGATGCGGCGGCACGGATGCAGGCGGCCATCGTCGAAAAATGCGGCATGGAGCTGGCAATCGTCACCGGCGATGCCAGCGCGCATCGGGCGTTTATCCTGTCAAGCGGCAAGCCGGAGATCGACGGCGTTCACTCCATGCGGGTTGACGGCGACCGGTTTATTATGGAAAGCAGTGCGAAGGCCGGCGTCGGCGCCTGCGCAGACAAGTTTGTCTCTCTTTACATCCGCGACAAATTCGGCAAGTACAATTTCCCCGCAGATTACCGGTTCATGGAGCTTGGCGATTACATGATCGTCAAGTATCCGGATTAATTCGGACATTATGAATTTTTTCATACAAATAAAGGCAAGAGGAGAAAAAGCATGAAGAAAATTTCAATTTTAGTTGTCATCGCCATGCTCATGACGCTGATTGCGTCCTGCGGCGGAAGCGATGCCGGCACCAAGGATGTTCCGACACGCGATCTTCTGACGGCGGCAATCGAGACATTCACCGAAGAGGAGATGAAGAATCCCATCATCTATTATTCCGATGCGGCTGAGGGCTCGCCCGAAGCGCTGGATCCCGGACTGATGAGCTTCTACTTCTATGGCGAATATGACATCGATATGCCCGTGATGGCAATGGTGGATGAGTATGCCATGGCGATTCCGTCCGGACTGTTCGCATTTGAAGTGAACATTCTCAAGGCGAAATCCCCATCGGCGGCCAACGAAGTCAAGAAGATGATGGATTCCCGTCTGACGGTCAAGCAGAAGGATCGCGGCGAAATCGAGAATTACGACGCGACTCAGCTGCCGGCTTTCGATTCGGCGGAGATTTTCGTCATCGACAAGTACGTGATTCTCATCGCGTCCAGTGACAATGCAAAGATCAAGGCGGCCATCAATGGTCTGCTCGGCTCGGACTCCGCATCGGCTGATGTGGAAGGCGAGCTTGACAAGATCGATCTTGGCGAGAGCGGAATCAAGCAGATTGAATCGAGCGTTCAGGACGCTTTGACCGGCGGGAGCAAAACTCCCGTCGGTTCTTCACAGCCGAGCGAAAACGCCAGCGCACTTCCCGAAATGACGGTCAGCATCTTCAGTGCCAACGACTGCGTGTTCATGGGCGGAAAATGCGTCGAGGGCGCGAAGATTCACGTCCGCGGCGGCCTGATGGATTACACCTTCGGCACGGATGCCGGCAACTGGATGGTGGAAGTGCAGATCCCGAACGGAATTTCCACCCTGTATGTTACGCAGGAAGAGCCGGGCAAGGATGAATCTCCGGCCATCGAGCTTCTCGTACAATCCCGCACAGACGTGGATTTCTCCTCCCACGGCGCGTGCATGGTATCCGTCGGCGATAACGCTCAGGGCCACTTCTGGGGACAGATGGACGACTGGATGGGCAAGAATCTGATGACCGATAAGCAGATCACCGGCGTTCAGAGCCGAATCAAGACCCGCGTTGACTATCTCAAGGGTATGGACTGCGAGCTGATCTACGTGATCGTTCCCAATCCGATCTCCATTTATCCCGAAACCGCACCGGCTAAATATCCGCGCTCCACTGAAGAAACCACCCGAACCGAGCAGTTTGTGCAGGCGGCAACGGCGGCAGGTGCGACGGTCATCGAGCTTACTGAAACGATGATGGAACATCGCGACGACGAATATAAAATTTACCACAAAACCGACTCCCATTGGACGGATTACGGCGCATATTGGGGTCATTATGAGCTGTTCAGCTACATTTCCCAGACTTGGCCGGATGCAAAGCCGCTGGAAATCGGCACACACTTGGAATTTTACAACAAAGAAGTGGATGCCGGCGACATGATGACCCATCTGGAGCTGAAAAATTCGCTGATTAAAGAAAACGCAACCTTTGTCAAATGGCTGACCGACCGCACCGGCGACAACCCGAATATCTACGTTGACAACCGCAACGAGCTGATCTTCGATCCCGTCAACCAGACAAAAACGATCATCAACTGGAAAAAAGATGGAAAAGAGCTGCCGACTGCCATGGTCATCCGCGACTCCTATTCCACCAACATCTACACGTATATCAACACCTGCTTCTCCGAAGTTTACTGGCAGAATATGTGGAGCTACAAGTTCGACCAGCAATATATCAAGGAAAAGAAGCCGGATTATTACATCATTCTGCTGACCGAGCGAAACCTTGGCAACGTATTTGGTTAATAGAGGCAAAATACACAAATGTTCACCCCAAAAGAGCTGAAAAAGTTAATCATTCCGCTGATTATCGAGCAGCTTCTGGCGATCTCCGTGGGAATGTTCGACACCATGATGGTGTCATCCCTCGGAGATTCTGCCGTTTCGGGCGTATCGCTGGTCGATATGCTGAATGTGCTGATGATCTATTTGTTTGGTGCGCTTGCGACCGGCGGCGCAGTGGTTTGCGCCCATGAGATCGGCCGGGTCAAGGCGGAAACGCCGGATGGACAGACGCGGGATTATCGGATCGCGAGAAATGCGGCCAAACAGCTGGTCATGGTGCTGATTATCGCATCCATTTCCGTGGCGGCGCTGGCAATTCTCCTCAGAAAACCGCTTCTCAAGCTGTGCTTCGGCACGATTGAGGACGATGTGATGCGTCATGCGCTTACATATTTTGTTATTTCCGCCATTTCTTACCCATTTGTTGCACTCTACAACGGATTTTCAGCGCTGTTCCGCACCATGGGCAATGCAAAAGTGACCATGGAAGCGTCCGTCGTGGTCAATCTGCTCAACGTGGCCGGAAACGCGCTGCTGATTTTTGTCTTTGAGATGGGCGTTGCCGGAGCTGCCATTTCCTCCGCCGTCGCGCGGCTGGTGGGAATGATCATTTTGCTCATAAAAATCGCGAATAAAAAATGGGATATTCACATAAACTTTTGTGAGAAGTTCCGCCCGGATCTGCAAACAGTCAAGCGGATTCTGCGCATCGGAATTCCGTCGGGATTCGAAAATTCCATATTCGAGCTTGGCCGGATTCTGGTCATATCCATGGTCGCCGGCTTCGGAACGGTGCAAGTCGCCGCAAATGCGGTGGCCAACAATCTGGACTCATTCGGATGCATCCCCGGAAAGGCGCTGGCATTGGCGATGATCACGGTGGTCGGACAGTGCATCGGAGCAGGGGATATCGAAGCAGCGCGTCTGTATGAGCGAAAACTCATGAAAATCGCCCATATTTCCATGCTGATTCTCAACGCCATCATCATTTTGACCCTCCCGCTCACCCTCAAGCTGTACAATCTCTCCGGCGAAACCCTCAAGCTGGCCGCAACCCTCATCATCATCCACGACGGTTTCGCGTGCATTCTCTGGCCGCAATCCTTCGTCCGCCCCAACTCACTGCGCGCGGCGCAGGATGTTCGCTTTACAATGGTCGTATCCATTTTCTCCATGTGCGCATTCCGCATCGTCGGGTCGTGGATCATCGGCGTACAGCTCGGTCTCGGCATCGTCGGCGTATGGATCGCCATGCTGATCGACTGGGTTTTCCGCGGTTCCATGTTCACATGGCGTTGGAAAACAGGTAAATGTTTCCAATATCCACACAAATCCACAAGTGAGGTGAAATAATGGCGGATCTGTTTGAATATTTTCCTTGGCGCGGCGATTTGTCGATGACAGCCGCACCGTTTTGCGACGTGGATCGGCTGATCCTCAGCGAGCTGGCATATATTGATTTTGATGCCGACACGCCTCAGCCGCTGCCGGATCTGTGTCAGAAGGTTTTGTCGAAAATCGAAGGGAAATCGAATGCAGAAAAGAAAAAAATCCTGCATTTAAAGCAGGATGAGCAGCTGCTTCGGGAGCTTTCCACGTGCAAGCGATTCAAAAATTGTCTGATTGGAAGCTGTGTGTCGCAGTTTGATCCGGAAATCGAGCAGCAATTTGCGGCAATGACCGTCATTTTGCCGGATGAAACGGCGGCGTGCGTGTATCGCGGGACGGATTGGTCGCTGATCGGTTGGAAAGAGGACATCAACATGGCGTATTGCGATGTATTGCCTTCGCAGCAGAGCGCGGTTCATTATCTCCGCCAGGCGATGGAACGATATGAAACAAAGTTCCGCGTCATGGGACATTCCAAAGGCGGAAATCTTGCAATATTTGCCAGCGCGTTTTGCGGGGAACCGCTTCAGGATCGGATTTTGGAAGTCACAAGTCTTGACGGCCCGGGATTTGGAGAGCTTGTCATCCGCTCCGATGGCTACAAAAACATTGCGGATCGTGTACGGACTGTGCTTCCGAAATCATCGATTGTTGGCGCATTGTTTACAAATACCGGCAAATTTGCTGTAATTGAGAGCAAATCATCGCCGATAATGCAGCATATTCCATATACATGGGAGATACTTGGCCCGAATTTTGTTACGGTTGCCGAACGAGACGGCACCAGTCAGCTGATCGGAACCGCATTCAACGATTGGATCCGGGGGCTTGAACCGGAACGGCGCAAGCTATTCATCGACACGGTTTGGTCGCTCCTTGCTGATACGGAGATCTACGATTTGGACGATCTGCTCAATGGGCGCAACACATTGACGGTGATTAAAAATTACAACGCTTTGGACGAAAGTTCCAAACGCATGATTGGAGAAACGCTGGGCAAGCTTCGCGAAAGCGTGAAGGAAAGCTTCGGAGAGTTGATCGAGCAGTCGAAAAAAAGTCAGGCATAGCCTGACTTTTTTAAATGCTGATGCCATGCGCCCTTGTGAACATGACTGCAAAATCAAGGTCGGCTTTACAGCCTTTGAAATCGATGGCCGCGAAGTTGACAAAAGAAAAACTTGTGCCGGAAATGTCGGAATTCCTGAGCGAAAGCTGGTTTGCGATCACGTTGTCGAACCGCGCACTGGTCAGATCGCACCCGTCGAAGGTGCAGTCGAACAGATTCGCGCCGGTGAAATTGACGCCGGAGAGATTTTTTCTCCGGATTTTTAGCTTAGCCAGCTCGGTGTACGACCAGTCGCCGCCGTCAATCAGAAAACAGGAATTGGTCAGCTCTGACAAATTGGAGCCGGTCATTTTGCATCCGGAAAATGTTGTGCCGAGAAGATTTGCATAACGAAATGTGCAATTCAGGAAGGCGCATTTGTTGATAATGCCAGAAATTCGTGTGAAATCAAATGAACAATGGTTAAAAGTAACCGAATTTAACGATGTTTCTGTGAAAGTGTGGCCATTGAATCGACAATCGCTGAAGTGGACTCGCTCGATGGATTCGGGCAGGGAATCGATGTCGGCGAAGTCTTCGTTTTCGTAAAAATCGCGCTCAAAAATCATAAAACGGTTATCTGAACGCTGCGCATTACGTCAAGCGCGGCGGCGTGTTTCGACTTGTCGAAGGAATCAACGAGTGCGGAATTGACGATGATTTCAGCCTCCGGAAGCGCGGTTTTGGCGAGAATTGCATTGGAAATCACACAAATATCGGTCACAAGACCACACAATTCCACAATTTCATAGGCAGAATGGCGAAGCAAGTCAAACAATTCCTCCGAACCGAAGGAAGGTTTGTTGATCAATCGGTCTTCCGGCTGAACAAGCTCGGCAATTTCGCCGAAAAGCGCGTGTCCGGGCGTTCCCTCGATGCAGTGCAGCACCGGCAGATGGCGGCCTTCAGAGGTCTCGAGATAATTGCTCTGATGCGTATCGTAGGTGAAAATCACGTCTTCGCCCGCAGCCCGCGCCGCTTTGATACGCTCGGCAAGCTTCGGTGCAAGTGCATCCGCACCGTCAAAACCAAGCGTACCGTTCACAAAATCGACCTGATAATCGACAACAATCAGTAGTTTTTTCATAAATCAATCTCCAGTAAATTAACACAATCTTGCTATTTCAGATTCTGCCGGACAACTTCAAATCCGGCGATGGCAGCAGCAGATGCGGCCGAAAGTGCATTTTTGAATTCGCGTCCGTAATCGAGACGGACGACGGCATCAGCGGCGTTGAGCAGCTCCCGGGAAAGACCGCGCTTTTCACCGCCAACAGCGAGAAATAACGGTTTTTTCAAGTCCGCATTATAAATCGAAACAGAATCTTTCATGTCACAGCACACGATTTTTACGCCGAGATTCTGCATGATCTTTGCACAATCTGCTGGTGAGCTGCAGATGAACGTATCGGCAAGCTCGGATGCGCCGGCGGAAGCGCGGCAGACAATTCCGGCGGCGCTCATCCAGTTGCGCGGCGAAAGGATCACCGCCGTGCATCCCGCCGCATACAGCGAGCGCAGGGCATAGCCGAAATTGTAGGGATCTTCGATTCCCTCGATCATGACAAAGAACCGATTCTTCTCGTCAATACCTGACAAAATATCCTCAGACAGCATTGGAATCGTCCGCGCGGTCGTCTCCATTAAAAGCCCGCCGTGGGATGCGCCAAGCGTCAGCTGATCAAAGCTTTCGTCGGGTAAAACTTCGATGGGAAAATCGTATTGGTGCGACATGGCACGGAGGTATGACAGCTCCTTCGCACGGGATTTTTGCTTGGATTCGGCGACCATAACGCGGATGATTCTGCGGTCGGATTTGCACGATCTGATTGCATCCAGCACGGCGCGGATGGACGTCATACCCTCGAAGATCAGGTTGTCGCCGATGGACAGCTTTTCCGATTCTTTCATCTTAATTCGCGGCGGATCTCAGCCGCTTTGCCGCAGGAGTATGCGCCCTCGGAGCACGCGCCCCACAGACAGGATGGGCCGGCTTTTCCGAAGAGAAGCGGGCAGGCGGCACGGCATTCGCGAAGCATGGCGACGGCCAGCGCGCGGATCTCCCACTGTGCCCGATTGCAGCAGCGGAGGCGGAAAAAGTTGTGCAGAGAGCGCACATTCATGGTCATAATAATGCGCGTGTCGCAGGCGTTGGGAAGGACAAAACGGGCGTCCTCATTGGCTTTTTTCTCGGCGGCACGGGCATCCATGCCGTCTGCGGTATAGTGCGCGATCAGCTTCTGACGGATGCTTTCGTAGTGCGCCGCGTCCTCTGCCATCGCCGCGAGAAACTCCTCTTTCGCCTCGGGAATCGCCTCAATTTCCGGCGGAATGATGTACGGGAAGTCGGTTTTCGACACGTATCGCTGGCTCTGAACGGAGAAGGAAGCGATGCGGTGACGGGTGATCTGGGCGAGAAGCGTGCGCGAAACGCCTTCGATGGCGAAGGTGAAGCTGGCGTGCTCTACCGGCGATTCGTGGCCAAGATCTTCCAGCATTTTCAGAAAATCGGCCGTTTTTTCAGGCGTAAGGTTGTCCATCAGCGTCGCAACGTCGCTTTTGGAATAACACAATTTTGCTGCGGCGGCGATCAGCTTCTCCGCATCGGGGGTATGGGTTAAAAGTTCAACTTTCATGTTCAATTCCTTTAATCATATCAGTTTTGTATTTGCCGGAAAGCCGCCAGCCGATGACGCCAAACAGGAATTTCGGCAGCTTCATCATGCGGCCGATTCGGCTGGGCTGGCAGATGAGCCGATAGAACCATTCAAGGCCAAGTTTAATGAAGATTCTCGGGGCGCGCTTGACGTTGCCGGAGTAGCCGTCAAGACTGCCGCCGAGAGCGAGACAGAGACGCACAGAGGTGAGCTTTGCACGATTGGCAAGGATCCATTTTTCCTGCGTCGGCACGCCGAGGCATACGTACAAAATGTCAGGCTGTGCCTGATTGATCTCGTCGATTACCCGGTCATTTTCTTCGCCCTCTTTGGCGAAATATCCATCGTGACAGCCGACGAAATTTGCCCTCGGATACTGCTCCAGCAGCTTGTCCCGCGCCGCTTCTGCGATGCCGGGTTTGCCGCCGAGGAAGAAGATCTTCGCTCCGGATTCGTGAGCGTATCGGACCATTTCAAGACCCAATTCATACCCCGCGCACTTCGCTTTCAGCGGGCGGCGGAGGATTCTTGATGCGTAAATGACGCCGATTCCGTCGGGTGTGACCAGATCGCCGGAATTGATGACCGAATACAGCGATTCGTCCTCCACGCAGGCCTGAATGATCTCGGAATTTGGCGTGAAAACCGCCTTCGGATGGCCCGCAGGCTCGGCGAGGAAGCCTTTGCAGATGTCCGCCGCGTCGGAGAGCGTCACGTTATCCACGCCGACGCCGCGGATGATGATTTTTTCAGCCATGGCGCACCTCAGGAAAGCCCCAGCAGGCGTTCAGCGTTACGGTGGAAAATGTTCTCGTAATCATCCTCGGCAAGCTTTTCGTAAAGCACGCCGCCGATGTTCATGCCGGGGGAGCAGACGGGGTAATCCGAGCCGAACAGAATGCGCTCCGAGCCGACGGTTTTCACGCCGTGGGCCAGCATTCCGTAGCGGAAAAGACCTGTTCCGGAAATGTCGAGATAGGCATTTTCGTATTTGCACAGCCGCTCAAGGTGTTTCAGATAGTTCATTCGTTCACCCGGGTGGGCGGCGACGAAAATCGTGTGGGGATGGGCTTTAATCATGGCTTCCATCTGATCGTCGTCCATGGAATGATAGCTGACGACCATGCCGAGCCGTCCCGCAAGCTCGAAGCAATCGAAAAGCGCAGGATCGGAATAGTCACGCCAGCCCTTGATGTACGGCACAAGCTCGCCCACCATGCGCACGCCGGCGGCATAGGCACGCTCGATCTCCGCATAGGATTCCTCCGGGAAGCTCGGATGGATGTGGATGCCCGGGATCAGGCGGGGATCGGCCTTGGCAAGCTCCATTACGCGGTCGTTGAGAATGGCGGTGAGTTTAAAATCGTTCCCATATTCCTCTCCCTTATGGCTGCAGTCGATGACCGATCCGCACCAGCGCGAGATGCCGCACCGTTCCATATCCGCCGCCATATCCGCCGGGGTCATGCCGATGGAATCCTTGTAGCTGCAGATATTTTCCGCATGGTTGGAATAGGGATGCATATGAAAATCGATGATTTTGTAAGATTTTGCTATCTCTGTAAAAATATTCATAGCGATTCTCCTCATAATTATTCATAATACCATTATAGCACAAATGCGCGGAAATTGCAAGAAAAATATTTTGTTCATATTAGCGCAACATTTGTGCGGTATAATAGAAGGAGTGTTTGCGAGAGGAGGGCCGTGATGCCTGACGTTGTACATATTTCCGTTCGCGAGCTGGTCGCATTTGTCATGCGCCGGGGCAATGCGGATTCTCATTTCAATTTTGCAAGAATGCGGGAGGGGACGCGCCTTCATCGCATCGTGCAGGAAAAAGCGGGGCAGGGATACCAGCCGGAAGTTGCCCTTGAGACGAACATCGAATACGACGGGCTGATCTTTCACCTGACCGGACGGGCGGACGGCATCATCGACCTGGGAAATACCGCCATCATTGACGAAATCAAGTCCACATCACGTCCGCTGTCCTCGGTTGATCCCGATTTTTATCCCGAATACATGGCGCAGGCGGACTGCTATTCCTATATGTACGCCCTCTCCCGGGGATTTGTGGCCGTCACCACGCGGCTCACCTTCATCCAGACCGGCTCGCTTGACACCGAAAGCTATGATTCCCGGCGGTCGCTGGAGGAACTGCGCAGTCGGGTGGAGTCGCTGCTGGCGCGTTATCATCGCTTTGCCAAGCTGAGAAGCGAATCCCGGGCCGCGCTCATCGACAGCGCAAAAAAGCTGAAATTCCCCTACCACGACTACCGGATGGGGCAGAGCGACATCATTCTCGAAGCCTATCGCACCATCAAAAAAGGCAGGCGGCTGCTGGTGGAAGCGCCCACCGGTATCGGCAAGACCCTGTCCGTCTGCTATGCGGCCATCAAAGCGCTGGGCGACGGCGCGGGTCGGCGGATCTTCTATCTCACGCCCAAGTCCACGGTTGGCGAAGCACCGGCCGCCGCGTTCAAAAAGATGCGGGAGCATGGGCTGTCGGTGCGCATCATCACACTGACCGCCAAGGAAAAATGCTGTCTCTGCCGGGATGCGGTGAAGGATTGCTCCAGCATCCTCTGCGCCGCTTCGGACGGCCACTACGACCGCATTTCCGACGCGCTGTACGAGCTGATCTGCCACGATACCATCACGCCCGCACTGACGGCGGAGGTGGCGAAAAAGCATCGCGTCTGCCCCTATGAGCTGTCGCTGGATGCGGCGGAATTCTGCGATGTGATCATCTGCGACTGCAACTATCTCTTTGATCCCCGGGTCTATCTGCGCCGGTTTTTCGACGACGGATGCGACGCGGCGGACAACATCGCACTCATCGACGAGGCACACGATCTCATCGACCGCGCCCGTGAAATGTACAGCGGCGGCGTGGCGTTATCGGACGTTTCCATCCTCGGTGACATCATTCCCGAGAGCGATTTCATCCTCCACAGCCCGCTGAAGCATTACATCGCCGCTTTTGGCAGGATCCGGCGGCTTTGCAGAGAGAATGCGCGGCTGACGGATGCGGGCGAATTCGGCTCTCATCTCAGCCATGAGCCGTATGACGAGCTGGTTGGCGCGGCGGAGGATTTTGCATCGGCGGCCATGGATTGGCTCAAGACCAACGGCTCTGCGCTGGACGGGCTGACACTGCCCATTCCGGAGAAGCGGGAGCGGCTGATCGCCGACGAGGTGCGGGATGCGGCGTGGAATGCGCGCACCTTCGTGAAGGCGGTGGAGCGCGCGGACAAGCGGTACCTGCATTATGCGGAGACGGCGGGAGATGCGGTGAAGGTGAAGCTTCTCTGCATGGATCCGTCGGCACAGCTGACGGAGCGCATGGCGAGAGTCCGGGCGGCGGTGCTGTTTTCGGCCACGCTCACGCCCATGGATTATTTTTCCGACCTGCTCTGCGCGAAAAAAGCGGCAACCCTCACCCTTCCGTCACCCTTCGACCGTGACCAGCTGTTCACGGCGGTGATGGACAAGGTTTCCCTCCGCTATGCCGACCGGGAGAACACCATCGGCGAGGTGGTGGACGTGATCGATGCGGCGGTTTCGGCAAAGCGGGGCAATTATCTCGTGTTCCTGCCGTCCTACGCCATGCTGCGCAAGGTGGCGCGGGCGTACAAATCCGTGGCGGAGGGCGTGAAGATCTTCACCCAGAAGCCGGATATGACCATGACCGACAGAGAAGCGTTTCTTGCGCGATTCCGTGAGGATGGCGCGGTGGTGGGATTTGCGGTCATCGGCGGCGTGTTCTCCGAATCCATCGACCTTGCGGGCGAACGGCTCATCGGCACCATCATCGTGGGCACGGGACTTGCCAGACTCAACACCGAGACGAATATCATCGCGGATTATTTTGCCGAAACGCGGGAGATGGGCTTTGAATACGCCTATCAATATCCCGCTATGAATAAGATTTTGCAGGCGGTGGGGCGTGTCATCCGCTCGGAGACCGACCGGGGCATCTGCGTGCTGGTGGACGACCGGTTTGCCGGGCGGGAATGGGCGAGGCTTTTTCCCGACCACATGAAGGGCATCCGGCTTATTGGGAATGCCATGTCGCTGAATAAGGCTTTGCGGGAGTTTTGGGACGATTAAAAAGTAATAGGTAAGCGTGAATCGGCTTGGCGGATTTTCGCCGCCAGCGAAAATCTTCGTTAGAATATATTGAAGGATGGATGGATTTATGTATATCGACAAATATGGAAACCACTGGTATAAGGGGAATCTTCATACCCACACGACCATTTCGGACGGTGCGAAAACGCCGGAGGATACCAAATCGGCGTATCGGGCTATGGGCTATGATTTCATCGCCCTCACCGATCATTGGAAGCCGGGGGCGTGGGAGGAGCAGGATTCATCGGGACTGCTGGTTTTGTCAGGCGCGGAGTACGATGTGGGCCGCAATGACGTGCTGAACGGCGTCTATCACATCGTGGGCTTTGGCTATGAGGAACCGCCGGCGCTGACCCGGGAAAATGCGGCGCAGGAGATCATCGATGCCATCAACGCGGCGGGTGGATTGGCAATCCTCGCCCATCCCGCATGGTCGCTGAATACCCACGATCAGGTGTCAAAGCTGAGCGGCCTGTTTGCCACGGAGATCTACAATTCCGTCTCCGGCTTCCCGCGCAACTGCCGTCCCTATTCCGGTCAGGTCATCGATGAGCTGGCGGCGCGGGGATATTATCTGCCGCTCATCGCCACGGATGATACCCATTTCTGGCTCGGCGAGGCGGGAATGTCCTACATCTGGGTCAATCTGGGCGATGCCCCGCTGAACCGTGCAAATTTAATGAAAGCTCTGCGTGACGGCAAGTTTTTCCCATCCCAAGGGCCGTTCATCCATGCTCACATCGAGGAGAAAACGCTGGTGGTGGAATGCGAGACCGGCGCGGCGGCTATGACCATGTACTCCAACCGTCCGTGGGCAGGCGTCCGCCGCTTCGAGGATGGAGAAGGAAGGCTTACCGAATGCCGGTTCCCCATCGATAAGGCGGATACCTTCATGCGCGTGGAGGTGGCCGATAACAGCGGCAAGCTGGCGTTCACGCAGGTGTTTCCCATCGCTCACAGCTGAAGCCACAACCCCGGAAACCAGCGCATGATCTGCCATACTCCGATGCCGCCGAGGGAATATTCCCGGACAAGGGAAAGCTTGGCTGCGATGGAGCGTGCATCTTCAAACCAGACCTCGTGGGATGTGCCGTCCTCGGCGATGTAGCGGAAATACGGCGTTTCGGCAAGGGCATCGTATTCGATGACAGCACCCCGATCAGCCGCAATTGCCGCCGCTTCCACATTGCCGATGGTGACGGCAGGGACACCCTCCCGCCACGGCAGCTGCCAGTCGTAGCCGTAATTCGGCACGCCGAGATGCAGCTTTTCCCGGGGGATCACCGAGACGGCATAGTCCACCACACGCCGCACAAGATTGATGGGCGCAACGGCTCGCGGCTCGGAATATTTGTATCCCCATTCGTAGGTCATAAGCAGAAGCGTGTCGGCAAGCTGCCCCAGCGCCGCGTAATCCATGCCCTCGTAAAGCAGTCCCGGCTGATCGTCGGAGGTTTTCGGCGCGAGGGAAACGTCCAGCGTCAAACCGACGGCGTGAAGCGATGCGGCAAGCGCCCCGATGAAGGCGACATAACGCTCGCGGTCAGCGGCGGCGATGTATTCAATGTCCGAATTGACGGCGGCATATCCAAGAGAGCGGGCAGTCTCCGTCACATTCCGCACAAGATTTGCCCGTGCCGCATCATCCCGCAGAATGGCCGATACCGCATCGGTGGAAAATTTTCCATCATCCCCGATGGACGTGAGTACCAGCATGGCAGGCACACCGGCATCCCGCGCAGCCGCAAGAAGGGGCGCATCGTCAATGACGACCAGCGACCCGTCCGGACGAAACCCATAGCTGAAAATGGCCAACCGCCCAAGATAGGGAAGCGTGGCGGAAAGAATTGCGCGATCAATGAACGGATAAGCAAACCCATCGGCAAAAATTTCAGGCGCGGCATCAGACTCATCAATAAGCAAAGCCTGCCCGGGAACGATGGCATAAGGAAAAGCGAGAGCATTGTCCCGCGCAATATCAGCCACCGAGGTCGAAAACCGAGCAGCAATCGAAGCAACCGTGTCCCCGGAAGAAACAATATAAATCATAAAAAACCTCCCAAAATAACGCACTATGTTCGCACAACCTCTGCAAACAAGCTTGCAGAGACAGTCGTTGGGGAAGGGGCCCCAACTGCCTCTGTAGCCAGTTTGCGCACAAACAAACCGTCTGTTAGCGATAGCGTTGATTAAAGCTTTTTGCGGAGCTTTTTCTCGAAAAAGCGACCGTAATCCCCTAAACAAACACCCAAGAATCATAATATTAAAAAAATTCAAGAATATGCAGATATTTATAACACGGAGTACACTTGATGTTCATACTGCGTTCATGAAAATACGATAGAATTATGGGTAAAGATGATGAAACTTGCGTATAAAACAGCACTTGCACCAATGGCGGGATTCACGGATCACGCATTCCGGCAGATATGCAGAGAGTGCGGGGCTGAGATGATGTATACAGAGATGCTGTCGGCGAAAGCGATCCACTTCCGCGATCGAAAAACGGCGGAGCTGGGCGAGCTGTTCGACGGTGAACCGACGGGCGTGCAGATCTTCGGCTCAGAACCGCTGATCATGGCGGAAGCGGCGGAGAAGCTCGCGACGGCTTCCTATGATTATTGTAAATCGAAGCAGATCCCGCTGACCATCGATATCAATATGGGCTGCCCCGCGCCAAAGGTGGCAAATAATGGCGAAGGCTCCGGCCTGATGCGCACTCCCGATACGGCGGAAGCCATCGTCCGCGAGGTCAAACGCGCCGTCACCAATATCCCCGTCACCGTAAAAATGCGCATCGGATGGAGCGAGGATGCCATTATCGGCCGGGATTTCGCTGTGAGAATGGAGCAGGCAGGCGCGGATGCGATTACCATCCACGGCCGTACACGAGAGGGCCGATTCTCCGCTCCCATCAATTTTGAGGAAATGCGCCGCATCAAGGAAGCGGTCAGCGTGCCGGTCATCGGCAACGGCGAGATCTTCACCGCCGACGATGCTGTGCGCATGATCGAGCGTACCGGATGCGATGCAGTCATGCTGGGACGCGGTTCGCTCGGCAATCCGTGGCTTTTTGCTGAGATCCGCGCAAAGCTGGCAGGGGAAGCGTTCACACCGCCCACCGACAGAGAGCGCATCGAAACGGCAATCCGCCAGCTGGATATCAATATCGCCGATAAGGGCGAGAAAATGGGCGTTCTGCAGGCGAGAGGGCAGCTGTCGTGGTATCTTAAGGGGATACGGGGCGCGGCAGGTGCAAGAGGCGCACTGAATACCGCAAATACAAGAGATGAGGCCGCGGCGATCCTGCGGTCGGTCATCCGTTAGAAAGGAGGCGGCGCGATTGGCGCAGGCCTATAATTCAATCGAAGAAAATGCGCTCATCGCCGCCGCTACCAATGGCGACAAAGCCGCATTCGGCAAGATTGTCACCATGTACGAAAAGCTGGTGTACAATACCATCAAGCTCAAGGTGACGAATGCCGATGATGCCATGGATCTCTCCCAGGAGGTCTTCATCAAGCTGTGGAAATCCATCGGAAAGTACCGCGGCGACTGTCGATTCTCCACATGGCTCTATAAGATCGCCACCAACGCAAGCCTTGATTTCCTCCGGAAATCCACCCATGAGCAGACAGATCCCATGCCGTTTGTGGTGGACGACGACGGCGATGAGAAGCAGATCGAGCTGCCCGACGATACCGTGGCTGCATCGCCGGAACGCTCCGTGGAAACCTCGGAGACGGTGCAGGCTGTCCGCCGCGCCATCGCTTCGCTAAGCTCGGAGCAGCGCGAGGTGATCATCCTCCGCGACATCGAGGGCTACAGCTATGAGGAGATCGCGGAAATGCTGGGACTCGGCATCGGCACGGTGAAATCCCGTATCAATCGGGCGCGCGCCAATCTGAAGGAGCTGCTGGCCGAATTCGCGGGTCGGGTTTAAGAAAAATATCCGCAAAAATTTAAGAAATTTTTAAAAAATGCGGAACAAAACGTGCGCGAAAAACGTCTAATGATTACACATCAAATTGTCATGGAGGAATTTCATGAACAGCGATAAAAAGCCGTTATCCTGTGATGCGGCACGCGAGCTGATGTTCGATTATATCGACGGTCAGCTGAGCGAATCGGAAAAATCCCGTCTGGAAGCCCATCTTTCCGACTGCGACGGTTGTCGGAATGAACTGGAAAAATGCCGCAGAATGCTGGCACTTCTCCACGAAACGGAGCTGGATGCGCCCATCGGTCTTGGCGAGCGCGTCATGGCGGCAATCGAGAATATTCCGCAGGATGAGAGCGAATCCACGGCGAAAATTCTCACGCCGAAGAAGAAATTCTTTGTGCCGTGGGGAACGGTCGCGGCGGCCTGCGCGGTGGTGATGATCCTCATCGCCGGACGCGGAACCATCGGTGTCGGAAGATCCGATTCCGGCATGGTGGCCGAAGCGGAGGTGGAACGGCTGGAGCTGAATGCACCTGCCGATGTGCCGGCATATGACGGCGATGCGTCGGTGATGTATACGCTTCAGGATGCGGTTACAGATGCATACGACGATTCCGTGGTCATTGAGACGACGGCAGGCGTGTCCATGCTGTCCCCGTCCGTAACGACGAGTGCGCCGGCGAATGAGCCGAAAAATGAGCTTACCATCTCGCCTCTCGATAATCTCATTCCCGAAGCTTCGGCTGATGCGGGAGATTCGGCGGTGCTGATCCTGTTCGAGTCCGATTTCGCGGGACTCTGGCCCGATTCCTATCTGGACAGCTTCACGCTCAACAATTACGAGATCATCCGCTATTTCATCCGCGAAAATGCGGAGGATACCTTCGGCACCTATGTCAATCTGTTTGAGGAGAATTCCATCGATTATCGCGCCATCATTCCCGCCGGTGCGGAGTTTGACGAGTGCGAGATCTGGCTGGTGGACGATGCGCACCGGGACGATACGGTTCAAGTATCCGCTGAGGGCAAACGATGAAAAAGAAACAGCTTTTGGGCGGTGCGGCCATCCTCGCCGCCCTTCTGTTATGGAAGGGCGCGTCGTCGAATCGGCTGACCATCCGCTGCCATACCCTGCGATCGGCCAAGATTACCTCGCCCATCCGCATCGCGCAGATCGCCGATCTCCACGAATCGCGCTACGGCGACGGTCAGGCGGAGCTTTTACGGGCACTGCGCCGGATGAAGCCCGATCTCATCGTGATCACCGGCGACATCATTGAGGACGACGACTCCGATCCGCGGGAAGAAACGGTCATCACTCTGGATAATCCGGCGCGGCCGCTGTTTGAAGCATTGCCGATGATCGCGCCGTGCTATATGGTGCTGGGCAATCACGAGTGCAACATTCCGCGCACCGATCTGCTGTGCCGTGAGATCGAAGGCTTCGGCATTCAGGTGCTTCACCGCGCGCAGAGCGATGAGCCGGACATGACGGAGGAGCTGTCGATCAAAGGCAATCGGGTGTACATCTGCGGCGCGGACGATCCTTACTTCGACAAGCCGGATCTGCCTCACAAAAATTCGCTCATCGAGCGGATGGCGGAGGATCGGGATCGGTACGGGAAGGGAATCGTGGGCTGGCGGAATCGGCTGTCCTGCGAATACGCGGACATCGCATCCGATGAGCGGCTGACGATCCTGCTGTCCCATCGGCCGGAGGAGTTTGCGCTTTACCGGAAGCTGGGCTTTGACGCGGCATTTTCCGGCCACGCGCACGGCGGACAGTGGCGGCTTCCACCCTTCATCAACGGCGTTTACGCGCCCCATCAGGGCTTCTTCCCGGATCACGCGGGGGGCGTTTACGAATACGACGGCTTCACCCACATCGTCTCACGGGGCCTGTCAAAAAAGCGAATGGTGCGCATTTTCAACCGACCCGAGCTGTGGCAGGTGGATTTTTTGCCCGATTGTTAAGTTCAGCGCAAGATTTCACTTGACAAACCGCGCAAAATGCGGTATAATATTGGTAAGTATGTTCCGGCATCGGAATTTTTACGAAAATTTATTTATGGAGGATAGTCACATGACTGAATCTCGCAAAAACGAGCTGACGCGCATCGCATATGAAATTCGCCGCGGCGCTCTGGACGCAGTTTATTCTGCAGCCAGCGGCCATCCGGGCGGATCTCTCTCGATCGCCGACATTCTCGCGTATCTCTATTTTGAAGAAATGAACATCGATCCCGCCGATCCCAAGAAGGCTGACCGCGACCGCTTCGTGCTCTCCAAGGGCCACGCTTCACCTGCCATCTATTCCACGCTGGCACATCGCGGCTTCTTCCCGGTTGAGGATCTGAAGACCTTCCGTCAGGTTGACTCCGTTCTGCAGGGTCATCCCGATATGAAGCACATCCCCGGCATCGATATGACCACCGGCTCGCTGGGTCTCGGCATTTCCGCAGCCTGCGGTATGGCTCTCGGCGCAAAGCTGAACGGTATCGGAAACCGCGTTTGGGCAATCGTCGGCGACGGCGAATCCGAAGAAGGTCAGGTTTGGGAGGCTGCAATGTTCGCAGCTCACTACAAGCTCGACAATCTGGCAGTTTTCGTTGACTGGAACGGTCTGCAGATCGACGGCCCGGTTGCTGAGGTCATGAACCCCACGCCTCTTGACGAAAAGTTCAAGGCATTCGGCTGGAACGTCGTTTCCATCGACGCACACGATCTTGACGCAATCGAAGCGGCTGTTGCGCTGGCAAAGGCGACCAAGGGCAAGCCCACCGCCATCATTGCAAAGTCCGTCAAGGGCAAGGGCGTTTCCTACATGGAAAACAACGTTGCATGGCACGGCGCTGCTCCCAAGGCAGATCAGTACGAAATCGGATGCGCAGAGCTTGACGCTGTAATCGGAGGTTAAGAACATGGCAGATAAAATTGCAACCAGAGAAGCATACGGCGCGGCTCTTGCTGAGTTCGGCGCAAAATATGACAAGCTGGTCGTGCTGGACGCTGACCTTGCGGCGGCGACCAAGACCGGTGCATTCAAGAAAAAATTCCCCGAGCGTTTCTTCGACTGCGGCATCGCAGAGGGCAACATGATGGTCGTTGCGGCTGGTCTGTCCACCGCCGGCTTCATCCCGTTCGCATCCTCCTTCGCAATGTTCGCGGCTGGCCGTGCCTTTGAGCAGGTGCGCAACGCCATCGGTTATCCCCACCTCAACGTGAAGATCGGCGCTACCCATGCCGGCATTTCCGTTGGTGAGGACGGTGCGACCCACCAGTGCCTCGAGGATTTCGCAACCATGCGCTCCATCCCCGGTATGGTGGTCATGCAGCCTGCCGATGCAGTGGAAGCACGCGCAATGGTTGAAGCAGCGATCAACTATGAAGGCCCCTGCTATATGCGATTCGGCCGCTACGCCGTTCCCACCCTGTTCGGCGAGGGCTACAAGTTCGAGATGGGCAAGGGCGTTGTCATGGCAGACGGCAAGGATGTCACCCTCGTGGCAACCGGTCTGATGGTGGAGCAGGCTCTGGCAGCACGTGAGCTTCTCGCGGCTGAGGGCATTTCCGCCAAGGTCATCAACATCCACACCATCAAGCCGCTGGATGATGCGCTCATTCTCGCATCTGCGGCTGAAACCGGCGCAATCGTTACCTGCGAGGAGCACAACGTCATCGGCGGTCTCGGCTCTGCGGTTTGCGACTGCGTATGCGCAGCGAAGCCCGTACCGGTCATCAAGGTGGGCGTGAACGATGAGTTCGGCCGCTCCGGTAAGGTTCCGCCGCTGATGGAGCTGTACGGTCTCACCGCACAGAATATCGCGGCAAAGGCAAAGGCAGCCATCGCGCTCAAGTAAAAATGTCAGCGGGAATCGGAAGATTCCCGCTGTTTTATCAAAAATTAAACGGGGAGTAGCCAAATTGTAAAATTCCCCCCGATTCTTGACTTTCCTGTCGAAAAATGATACAATAATATCAGATGAGCGCACGCTCGTCTGATATTTTTTCCTCGAATGGATGTGTCATTTTGAAACGCTTCGTCTGCTTGCTCCTGCTTCTCATACTGCCGTCCTGCGGCATGGTGCAGGAAATCGCCGCATCGGCGGAAGTTCCGCCGGTCGGTCTGTCCGCGCGGCTTGAAACCTGCGGCACGGCGGAAACTGTGGAAGAGCCGCCGCCGGAAACCACT
>SVSO01000285.1 GCA_015064195.1 Oscillospiraceae bacterium | reverse complement strand
GGGCCTCGGCACCGAGTATCTGGAGGCACTGCTGGATCACGAGTATCTCGTTGTCAACTTCGGAACGACCCGTACCACTCACGGCTCTCTGTATCTGGAGGCCATGCAGAACTTCGTTCACAAGAACGATATCGTTGTCTTCGCACCCGAAAACAGCATCTACATGATGGGTGACACCGCGCTGTACTGGAAAACCATCCGCGATATGGAATCACTCTATCAGCTGTTCCGCTACGTGGATATCTCCGAATACAGCGAAGTGTTTGACTCCTTCTGCGAGCAGAATCAGGGCTATGCCTACAAGCGTGCTCCCCGCAATTATGAAGCCGCAGCCGACTTCAACGGCATGAACAAGTACGGCGATGACGTGAAGAAAAACAAAAACGGCTACGTGAATTCTTCTTCCACGAAGTACATCGAAGCATACAACCTGTCCTTCAATAACCGTTTCAAATCCCAGAATGAGGGACAGTGGGAAAACGCCGGCTTCCAGAACGACTTCAACCACGACAGCTACTGGGTCAGCATCGATGAATCTCCCTACCGCGATCAGATCAACCGCGTCGTGGGTCTGGTAAAGAAAACCGGTGCGAAAGTTTACTTCGGATTTGCGCCCTCTGACGAGGCCGCCATGTTCACCGAGGCCAAAAGCACTACATGGCTTGACGCATACGATCAGCTGATCCTTAACAAGTTCAACTTTACCGGCATCCTCGGCTCCTGCAAGAATTACATCTACGCGCACGAGTATTTCTATGACTGCGCATTCCACACCAATAACTACGGACGAACCTGGCGTACATACAATATGTACAAGGATCTCTGCGCCATCATCGGCAAGAGCGTCAAGTATGAAAACGGTGATCTCGGTACGAAATTCGATCAGTGTCTCTTTGAGACCGATTCCGGCGGAAAGGTGCGCACGACACCCAAATATGCCACCGAGTTACTCGGCTGAGCACTCCTGATTTGAGGCGCTTTAGTATGAAGAAAAAAAAGCTGATCATTATAATCGCCGCATCGGTACTGGCACTGGCGATCCTCGCCTGTGCCGCCATCGCGGCGGCGGCCATGGCCACACCTGCCGTCTATGACAACACCTTTGTCGGCGGACTGGGCGAAAAATTCGAGAGGCTGAACACCGTTGAAGGCAGGAAGATCGTCATCGTCGGCGGCTCATCCGCAGCTTTCGGCCTCGACAGTACACTGATTGAGAAATACACAGGCATGCCCGTTGTGAATTTCGGTCTGTACGCGGCACTGGGAACAAAGCTGATGATGGATCTTTCCCGTGCCAATATCGGCCCCGGAGACGTCGTGGTTCTCGCCCCCGAAATGGATGCCCAGACCATGTCGCTGTATTTCAATCCCGATGCCACGCTTATGGCGATGGACGGCAATTTCGGAATGCTCACCCACCTGAGAGGCGGCAATCTCTTCTCACTGCTCGGCGCAATGCCGCGCTTCGCGGGCGAGAAGATCGGCTACCTCACCTCCGGCGAGAAGCCCACGGGCAGCGGTGCGTACGACTCCTCCTACTTCAATGAACAGGGCGATCTGACGTATCCCCGCCCGGAAAACGTGATGGGCATGTACTATGATCCCAACACAATGATCCATCTCTCCGCCGACATGCCGGCTCCGGAGTTCATCGCTTACATAAACGAGTACGTGCAGTTCTGCCGCTCGCAGGGCGCGGAAATTTACTTCGGCTTCTGTCCGATGAACGAAATGGCATTGGCAGAGGGCACAACGCCTGAATCCATCGCCGCGTTTGAAGATCATCTGAAAACCGTACTCGGCTGCTCTCTGCTCGGCACTGCATCGGATCACATCTTCTCCGCTGAGTTTTTCTTCGACAGCAACTTTCATCTCAATGACGCCGGCGTGAAGCATCACACGGTAACACTGGTGAAAGAGCTGCTGCTGGCAATCGGCATTCCTGCCTTTGTGAATGAGGAACTGCCCGCCGCCCCCGCTCTGCCCGAGAAGAGCATCCGCTATTTCGGCGATGCCGATGAAAATGCGCAGTATTTTACCTTTGAGCTGACGGAATTCGGTCAGCGTATCACGGGTCTGACCGAAGCCGGAAAGGTACAGAAAACGCTGACCATGCCTGTGGCTTATGACGGCTACCGGGTGGCACTGCTCGGCGAGGGCGCACTTAAAGACGGCACCTGTGAAAAGCTGATCATCCCCGCGGGCTTTGAACAGTTCATCACAGAGACCACCTCCTCCATGATGACACTGGAAAACGGATCGTTCATCGGTGCATCCTCTCTGAAGGAGCTGTGGATATACAACCGCCACGAGGCTACCGTCATGCCGCCCGCCTCCTTTGAAGGCGTTTCAAAAGATTTCGTCGTTCACGTTCCCGACGGATCCTCCTATGGTGAAGGATACTTCTGGGGCGAGCGCAAGCTGAACGGAATCAATCTGATTTTCATTCAGGATATCACAATGAACTGACAGCAGTTCGGGGTACCGCACGGCAAATGCGGTACCCCGATTGACTTTTTTCTGAAAATGATTTATAATATATATCGCAAAATTCGCTGAGAGAGGATACTATGAATCAAAAAGAACTGGGCGAAATCCGACGCCATCTGACGGCGGAGCGCGCCTGCATCGGAAAAATATACGGATGTTTTGTCAACGTGGCGAAGGAGATCATTGCAACCACCGAGGCCTCGGTTTCACTGATGCCGGAGGATGAGCTGGAGCGGTATCTGAGCCTGTTCAAGAAAACGCTGTCGGGCGGCATCGGCCGTTCGCTCATGGCCATTGATTTCTCCACGGAGCAGGTCAGGGACGGAGAGGAGCATCAGCTTCTTATGAAGCTCCGCAATTCCGCCGCATCCGATGCGGAAGCACGTACCGCATTCTTCCGCCGTATCATCGATACTGTCGATCTGAAGGACACCAATTATCTGATCCTGCTGGCCGCGGATGCCTACGATGTACCGTGGCGCTCACGGGACGGCCAGGAAAGCGAGCGGGACTCCGACACAATGTTCTCCTATATTCTGTGCGCCATCTGCCCCGTTGCGGACGGAAAGACAAATCTGGGCTACGACGCGGGAGAAAAGGATTTCCACAACTGCACCTCCGCGCAGACGGTCGCCGCACCGGAGATGGGCTTCATGTTCCCCGCATTTGACGGACGCCGAGCGAACATCTACAATGCGCTGTACTACTCCCGCAACACAGCGGATGTGCATCAGAGCTTCATAGAAAGCTTCTTCCGCACGGAAGCACCCATGTCCGCAGGCATCCAGCGTGATACGTTCGAAAGCATCCTCACCAAAACGCTGGAGGACTCCTGCCGATTTGACGTGATTCAGACGGTACATGAACAGATCCGTGATCGAATCGATGCACATAAGGAGTCAAAGGATCCCGAACCGCTGGATTTTTCGGCACGTGATGTGGGTGCAATTCTGCGCGGGCAGGAGATCCCCGAGGAAAAAATCACAGCATTCCAGACCAAATGCACGGAAGCATTCGGTCCCGGCGCGGCACTGGATGCGTCGAACATCATAGATGCAAAAAAATTCCAGCTGACAATGCCGCAGGTGAAAATCTCTGTCACACCGGAATACAGTGCTATGATTGAAACACGTATTATCGACGGACGCAAGTACATACTGGTACCCGCCGATGAGGGCGTGGAGATCAACGGAATTGCCGTGAAAATCCCTTCAACAGAGAAAGAATAACGCAGAAAAGCGGCTGCTGCAAGTGTGGGATTTATTTCCACACTTGCAACAGCCCGCCCTGTTTTGCACCATTACAT
>SVSO01000009.1 GCA_015064195.1 Oscillospiraceae bacterium | reverse complement strand
GAATTTGACGGTATAGCCGCTTGATCGGAAGATATAACCGCCGGCTTCAATGTCCGCCGTGACGGTATCCAGCTCAGCCGATGCCATCTGACTGGCCATGAAGCGATCCCAAATGAGCTTGTACAGACGATACTGATCGGTGGTCAGCATCTTTTTGATCTTCTCCGGCTCAAAGGACAGGCTTGAGGGCCGGATGGCTTCGTGCGCATCCTGTGCGCCCGCCTTGGTTTTGTAAATGCGGCGCTCCTTCGGATAGAACTGCTCGCCGTATTTGTCAATGATATACGCCTGTGCCGCATCTGCCGCTTCATCGGCAATGCGCAGGGAGTCGGTACGCATATAGGTGATCAGACCCTGTACGCCGCCGCCCACCGTGCCGAGGTTGATACCTTCATACAGCTCCTGCGCCACACGCATGATGCGCTGAGACTGGAAGCCCAGTCTGCGGGATGCCTCCTGCTGGAGCGTGGAGGTGGTGAAGGGCGGTGCGGGATTTTTCACGCGGATGGCCTTCTTCACGGATCTGACGGTGAATTCCTTACCGTTTACCGCATTGACCACCTGCATCGTCTCCGCTTCGGAGTGGAGGGCCAGCTTACCGCTCTCATCGCCGTAGAATTTTGCCTTGATCTTGCCGCGGCTCTTGTTCTCCAGCATCACGTCGATGGTCCAGTACTCCTCCGGATTGAAGGCGCGGATCTCATTCTCGCGCTCCACGATGATGCGGGTCGCCACCGACTGCACACGGCCTGCGGACAGACCGCTCTTGATGGTTTTCCACAGGAAGGGGCTTAATTTATAGCCCACGATGCGGTCAAGGATGCGGCGCGCCTGCTGGGAATTGACCAGACCCATGTCGATCTCCCGGGGCGTTTTCATGCCCGCCTTCACCGCTTTTTTGGTGATTTCATTAAAGGTCACGCGGCGGATCTTCTCGGCGGGAATGCCCAGCGCCTCGGAAAGATGCCACGCAATGGCTTCGCCCTCACGGTCAGGGTCCGTTGCGAGAAAGACCTTGTCCGCATTCTTTGCTTCTTTTTTCAGCTCCTTGATGAGGGGGCCTTTGCCGCGGATGTTGATATATTTTGCTTTAAAATCGTTTTCGATATCAATGCCCAGTGTGCTTTTCGGCAGATCGCGGATGTGACCGGTACAGCCGACCACTTTATAGCCAGAGCCAAGATACCCTTTGACCGTTCCCGCTTTCGTGGGAGACTCCATAATTACAAGATTAGCCATAATCTGAGATAATGCTCCTTTTCGGATATATTTTTAGATCAATTTCCGGTAATAACCGCCCGGAAGCGATTCCATGGTGCCGTACAGTTCGAGGATCGTCAGCGAGGACATCACTGTGTCGGTGGAAAAGCCGCCCAGCTGTACGATCTCATCCGTCGTCACGGATCTGCCGTCCGGAATGGCATCGAACACCATCCTGCAGGTTTCATCCATCATGGCGAAGATGCGTGTGCGCTCTGCCGGATTCACCTTTGCCGCAGGCTTATCCGTGGGCAGCGGACGTGTCTCCTCTGTCCGGATGACCGGCGGTTCCACGGGCTGATTCTCCGTGTATTCATCCGCCGCCTGACGAAGCGGCGGTTCCTCCGGCGGCGCAGTCTTTTTCGCCGGCCGGCGATATTCGGCAGGAAGCTCCGATTCCTTCAACGCCGATGCCCGGATCTCGCGCCCGATGTCGGCAGGGGTGGGAATATCCGGCATACTCGCCATATCCAGCGGCACGATGTCGGGAACGATCATCGCTCCGGCTTTCTTTTTCTGCTGCTCCGGCGTCATGGGCATATTCTCCGGCAGGATCGGGATCTTTCCGTTGTATTCATACCGCAGATATTTGTCGCTGTTGACGATGCGGTCGATCTGCTTCAGATTGAACCGATCGATGAAATCCTCCAGCACATCCTCCGAGCGTGCCACAAGCTTCGCACCGTCCCGGATGAGATTGTTCGTGCCCATACTGTTTGGCGCACCCGCATTGCCCGGAACGGCGTAAACCCGTCGATGCTGGTCAGCCGCATGACGTGCCGTGATGAGTGCGCCGCTCTTTTCGCCCGCCTCCACCACGATGAGGGCATCGCACAGGCCGCTGATAATGCGGTTGCGCACCGGGAAATTGCGGCCAATAGGCGGTGTATTCGGCGGAAATTCGCTGATTACCATGCCATTTGTGGCGATCCAATCCAACATGGGCTTGTTGGCGGACGGATAGGGCACATTGACGCCCGATCCCAGCACAGCAACGGTCTCCGTTCCGAGGAACATGGCCGTATTGTTGGCGGAAGAATCGATGCCGTATGCTGCACCGCTGATGATGATCGCGCCGTAGCCGATGAGCTGTCGTGCCAGTCTGAAGGTCATATGCTTGCCGTACTCCGACATATCCCGTGTGCCGACAATGCTGACGCAGAAGCGGCTGTCAAGATCGCGGATGAGGCCTCTCGCATAAAGCACCAGCGGTTTGTTGTAAAGATCGTGGAGCCGGCGGGGATAATGCTCGTTTGCGCAGCTGATGACGCGGATTCCGTTCATGAAGCAGAACTCCAGAATGTTCTCTGCCTCCGTCAGATCGTGGTTCTCCAGCTTGCGCAGAAAATTCGGACTACACTCGGTGACAGCCTTCAACTCCGCCGGAGATGCTTCGTAGATCTCCCGCGCACCGCCCGGAAAACGGCGCAGCAGCTTATGGGCTTCCGCGCTGGTATACCCATTCTTCTGTGCCAGCCAGATCCAATAGATCACATCATTCATCGTAAACTTCCCTTTCCCCGACGCGCCGGAAGCCGTCAGCTCATGCAGATTTTCCGCAAAATTTATTTTCTACATTATAGTATACCGCGCATCGGCGAATATTTCAAGTCTTTTTCACGCGAAATTGAAAATTTTCTTTTAATAATGAAGAATTTTCCCACATTTTTTGACGTTTCGCGAAAAAACCGCGCCGTCACCCGATGTGACGGCCGGATATTCGGTTTATTTTGCGCGCAGAGACTGCACCAGCTTTTCGTCCGGTGTGACGTAGGCCGTGTAGTTGGTGGAATAGGTGACAAAGCCGGGCTTCGATCCCGCCGGCTTGCGGATATTGCGGATGAGAGTGTAGTCCACCGGCACGTTCACGCCCTCGGAAACCTTGGAATAATAGGCCGCGATGATGGCCGCCTCGGTGAAATCCCGCTCGGACGGCTCCTCACCTTCGGTGAACAGCACGCAGTGAGAACCGGGCTGATTCTTCACATGGAACCAGTAATCCTGCTTTCCCGCCAGCTTTGTGGTCAGGTGATCGTTCTGATGGTTATTCTTGCCGCACAGCACCCGATAGCCGCCGGTGGTACGGAACGCCATCAGCTTGGGGGCGGAAAGCTTCTTCGCCGCATAATTTTTCATGCGGGATGCGTAGCCGGAACGGTACAGCTCATCCCGGATCTCAAGAATATCGCTCTCCGATTCCGCCCGGGTCAGCGAATCGAACACGGTGTAGATATACGCAAGCTCTGCCTCGGCTAATTTTATCTGCTTGGCAAGCTCCACCTCGGCGGTCTTGGATTTCGTGTATTTTTTGTAATAACGCTGGGCGTTCTGCTGGGGCGCGAGCCGCTTATCCATGGGAATGCGGATCTCGGGGCAGTCCTCCTCATAATAATTCTCCAGCACCGCTTCCTCCATGCCCCGGGAAAGGCGATAGATGTTTCCGGTGATGAGATCGCCCCACAGCTTGTATTTTTCCTTGTCCGCGCAGGCGGCAAGATCCTGCTTCTGGAGGGCCAGCTTCTTGGTCAGTCTTGTCTCCGCATTGGTCAAAAGGCGGAAAATATCCGCCGTGCGCTGGCGGATGCGCTCCACATGATCCCGTCTGCCGAAATATTCGTCAAGCAGGCTGCCGAAGCTGTCCATGCGTTTTGCCGTATAGGGCGCGCCGTATTCCAGCGGCTCGAAAAAGCAGTATTCCACCGGCTTTTCCGATGCGTCCATGACCAGCCACGGCTCATAGGTATGCTCCCTGATACAGCTCTGCACAAAGGTGAAGCTTTCCCACAGTCTGTCCGCCGTGCAGGTTGACAGCAGGACATCCGGTGCACCGCCGGCACGGTAAGCGATCTCCCGTGCGGTGATCGCCGCAAAGCCGTAGAAATGGCCGAGAATGAACTTATCCGCCGGTATATCCTCCGAAGCTGCAAAAGCCGCCCGGAATGCTGCTTCATCCGTCGTCAGCGGTGACAGTTTTTTCTGTTCCGGCGGAAGCTCATAGGGAAAGCCGGGCAGGATCTGTCTGACATTGCTGGTGGCAAGGTCGATGATCTTCAGCGCACTGATAACCTTTTTCTCCTGATTTAGCAGGATAATGTTGCTGTATTTGCCCATGGTTTCGGTGACGATGTATTTTGTCACCGCAAATCCCATTTCGTCGTAGCAGTCGAATGCAAACTCCACCGCCCGCTCAAAGCCCAGCTGTGTCACGGCGGAAATCCGCGCACCGGTGAGATGCTTTCGCAGAAGCATACAGAACATGGGTGCCGCCAGTGGATTCTCCTTGACGGCGGCGGTGAGATTGAAATGGGGATTGTTGGAGCCGGACGACAGTGCCAGCCGCAGATTTTCCCGCCCCGCATGAAGCAGGAGGACGATCTCGTCCTTCTCCGGCTGTGTCACTTTTTCCACCCGCGCGCCGCGGATCTTTTCGTTCAGCTCATATACGATAGCGGAAACCATTCCCGCGTCAAATGCCATAATGTTCTCCTAATCCGTTATTTTGTTCCGACGATATAATAATTCCGCGCCCTCTCCGTGCCGCCGGCATTTTCTGCTGTGCGGACAGATGCGCGATTCTTCGATGCACACTCATAAAGTGCCGTGCAGCCTTGCTTTTTCAGTGCCAGTGCCAGCGCCGCCACATTGGATGTGCCAAAGCCGCGGCCCTCATATCCCGGCGCAGTTTCCACGCCGATCTCCATGCCGCCTCTGCCGCTCATGGGAGCATTGGTGCAGGCCACGGAAACAATGGCGTCGCCGATGACCGTCACAAATGCGAGATGCCCGTACTTTTTCATGGCAGAAAGATCGTAGCCGGTCAGATTGCGCAGTCCTTTCAGCCCGTCAAAGGGGCGGGTGGTGGTAAGAATGCGCGATTCATCGGGCCGCGTGATGCGGTACAGCCGGAAGAAATCCTCCGATTCCTCGCCCATCGCAAAGCCGTGTTCGGCGAGAAATCCGTCAAACGCCGTCTTTGCCGCCTGAATTGCATGGGCGGAGAAAAGCTTATTTCCCGGGAAACGGCGGAGCAGGGATGCCGCTTCCCGCCGCAGGGACGGATAGACGCTCACCTTCATTTCGCCGGTTTTGCAGTCCCGGGTGACGGACAGGGGCACAGCGATGTGAAACACGCCGCGCTTTACCAGTGATTCTTCCTCATTCTGCAGGCAAATAATCATGCCGCGCCTCCTTCTGCCGGTTCGATCAGGAAAAAGCAGTCCGGCTGACCAAGTCCCGTGAAAGCAGGTCTGCCGAGATTGCCGGACACGCCCTCCAGAATGCGCACATAGCCGGACAGTCTGCCGACCGTGCCGAAGCGGATGCGCGTCTCCTCAAGGTTGAGAGAATCCACATCAAACAGCGGATCACAGTCCTCCTTGCCGGGATAAATGACACTCACATCGAAGATCCCCTCCGATGCCGCCGACCGATCATAGCTGCCCCACGCCACGATAAAGCATCGTGTGCCGTCGGGCGTATTGACGATGCTCACTTTTTTCTGCGGCGGAAGAGTCTGATTGTACAGATACAGCTTCTGAACGAATGCCGCACGCGGGCCGGTGATGCCGTTTTCCGACAGGATCGCCGCATCGCCGGAGGTCAGGTATTCATTGAGCACGCCGATGGCCGACGTGGAAAGGCACACGGCGTTGACATCCGTGTTCTGCTTGATGAATTTGAGAAAATCCAGCGCCGCATCATAACTGCCCGCTTTGGATTCGTCGAGGAAAATGCGATAGCTGTCCGTATCGTTGAGCAGAGCCTTGGCATCGTAATACTCCAGATGCGCCGTATCGCCGGTGTCCACTTCCTCCAGATTCAGATAAACGCCCGCCCGGAAGAGCATATGCACGCCCACATCCGTAAACATGACGATTAAAACAAGGGCGCAGAGCGCTGACGCTGCAAGCAGTATCAGCGCTCTGCGAATCAGCTCACGGAAATCTATGTGTATGGTTTTCATGGCAAACACCTCATATGATTCTATGGTACTATTACCATTTTATCGTATTTCAGGCGATTTGTCAATGATTTTTACAAGACATTCCGAAAATTTGCAGGATTTTTCGCAGGACGATCAGATAACATCGTAAAAATGCGTGATGTTGATATCCTCGGGGATGTTGGCGCCGTGAGTGCCGCGGCCTGCCTCATTGGTATGTACACCGTGGTCGGTGGCATATCCCACCAGCGTGGTGTGACCCTTGTACGCTTCCTTCACTGTATCGTAAATACGCGCATACGCGCCGGCGTGATGCACCAGCCATTCCATCGCCTCCGGTGCTTCCGGATAGGTGGCGTGCATCATGGAGTCGTACGCGCCGTTATAGATCACGAGGAAATCGTATTTGTCTTCACGGATCAGCTCAAGACCTTTCAGCACAACCTTTTCGTTGCAGTCCTTGGCGGAGGGCAGGATGTAATAATCCACTTCCTCGCGCTCAAGGAAGATCTCTGCGATGGAGCAGCGTTCCATTGCCACAATGGCGCACTTTTTGCCGGCGCGGATCATGGCGTCGAAAATGGTGTCGATCTTCAGCACCGGCTTTTCATACTTCTGAATGCCGTGCTTTTCCGGATATGCGCCCGTGTACATGGTGGCAAAGCAGACCGGCGTGACCGACGGCATGACCGCTGCCATGGGATAGGCGAGCGATGCACGCTCTGTCACCGGGCGGAAGATCTCCGGATATTTTTCCACCAGCCACTGTGCCTGCGCGTCGGGATTGTACATGACGATACGGTCGCACACCTTACCGCCGCAAAGCTCCTTCAGCTTGCCGAGAGACGGCTCCGCTTCCTTGGGCGGCTCCACATTCATGCAGCTGCAGATGTCTGCACACAGCGCGGTCAGGGATGTTTTGTTGAATTCACTCATTCTCTTTTCCTCCTAAAATGCGGCCTCATCGGAATATTCGATGTAAGGCTCGTTATTTTCGTTCCATTTGATCTCAAGCACGATGTAAGTCGAGTCGAAATACTTCGGTACATTGCCCTCCCAGCGATCGCCCACATAGAGGAATTTTTCCTTGCCGTCACGCACCACGGGCAGTACAAATGCGGGCTGAGAGCGGAAGGTCAGCGCATCGCCGAACTCGCGCAGGATCTCCCACTCGCCGTCAATTGTCTGTGCCGACGACCATTTGCCCTGATTGGGATTCCAGCCGGTGCACCATGAGGAGAGCATATAATATCTGCCGTCTTTTTTGAACAGCGCCGGTGCTTCCCGGTATTCGCCCTGCCACAGCACATTCACCAGCTTGTCGGTGTTCATAAAGTCCTTCGACAGCCGCCAGATGTGCAGATCGGCGTTATTTCTCGATGCGGCGATGAAATACGCCCGGCCGTCATCGTCAAGAAACAGCGTGCAGTCCCGTGCCATACTGCCGAAGGGATTGAAGCTGCCGTGATAGGTGAAGCCGTGATCGGGATAATCGCTGGTAGCGACAGCACAGCGGGCATCGTTGTAATTCTCGCCGTTTTCATAGTGCGCCCACAGCACGAATTTCTTCGTATATGCGCAGTAAAGCACCTTGGGGCGTTCCAGATTGACCTTGCGGATACTGCCGTCCTCCGCTTTTCTTGCCAGCGTAAGATCGGCCAGAACACGGTAAGGCGCAGTAGGCGTTTCGGTGGTAATGATATTTTCGCGGAATTCAAAGGTTTTCAGATCCTTCGACCGATAGCAGGCTACATAGTTGTTATCGAGACGGTTTTCGCCGTACCAGTAGTACCAGCCCTCATGATACAGCATATGTCCGCCGTGAGCATGGATCACATTGCCGTCGGTATCGAGCCACGGCTTGCCGTTCAGCAGATTGCTCATGTGATGTTTCCTCCTTGGTTTTGATACAGAATTCAGTCGGGCATCCGACAGTCTCCGGTGAAATGCGACGTGAGAAGCATATTGCCCTCCATGCGGTTGCCCGAAAAGTGAAGCTGTGCCTCCGCTTCCGGCGCGATGATGGAATACACTGCAGCACCGTTCGGCGCATCCGCAAAAACATTGTCCGCAATCGTCACCGATCCGCCCTCAGTGGGTTCCGTCATTCGCCAGAAGAAGAGATGATGTCCCATAGGCTGCGGCCAGATCTCCGAACGGCGCGGCAGTTCCTCACCGAACATGGCAAATCCCACGCCTGCATTTTTGCAGATATTTCCCGTGAATGCGGAATCCACCGGCACGCGGTCGCGGTATTCAAACGCCGCCATACCGTAAGAATCGAACACATTGTTCCGGCACACAAAGCGGCGTGCTGGCTCGCATTCCGCACTGCCCTGATGGGTCACGCAGGAATCGTAGACCTGATAGAATTCGCAGTTTTCCACCGTTACGTCCTCCGCGACATTCCAGAATTCGACGCAGTTGCCGAACCGGATGCGAAGCTCCACGCTCCAAGTACAGCCGCCGATGAACTCAAAGCGGCAGTTCCGGACGGTGATATTTTTGCCCGCGCCCTGTACCGCGTGCACACCGCTTCCGGAGAAGGTGAGATTTTCCACCGTCATCCCGCTGCGCAGCGAAAGCAGACGCCGCGGGCCGCGCACACAGCATTCGATATGCGAATAGAATTCGCCCGGATTTTTCGCTGACCACAGAAGAAGCTCGTCCGTCATTGCCGGAGCCGCTTCCCTGCGCGATGCTGCAACGGAGCCGTCATAGAAATCGCCCTGCGCCGCAAGTGCCTCCTTCGACCAGCGAAGCGTCGCACCGACACGCGCATCGCCTTCACTAAAAATAAAGTTGCCGGCATCGGTGTCGGGCTTTTTCGTGCAGCGCCAGATATTCGGCTCGATTTCCTCCCACAGTGACGGCGCGGAAAGATCGACCGAACCGCAGATAATGGGGTTTTCACCCTCGCCGTATGCACCGTATCTCACGCCCGGGAAGCATTTCACATCGCCGCGCCATGTTGAGCCGCGGCAGAACAGGATGCTGTCGCCCGGATTTGCGGCAAAGTCGAGATCGCCGCGGGGAGATTCCGCCGACAAGCCGTCGCCGGATGCCGATGGGGAAATATAGTAGATCATGAATCTGCTCTCCTTTCCAGATAGCCCAGCCGTTTCATCCGCTCTGTCAGCAGCCGTGCGATGACATAATATCCCTCCTCCGAGAGATGCACATCGCCCTGCTTTTCCTTGTTATAGGAAAATTCCGCCGGGATTATGTGCTGCAGGAGCAGCTCCCGCATCTGGCCGATGCGCTGTTCGGAAAGATCGGCGAAAAAGCCCTTTTCCAGTGCCATATCCAGACCATGCCGTGCGAATTCGTCGTACAGATCGATAAAATGCACGCCGAACGCCTCATAGCAAGCTCTGCGATAGTGCCGATAAGCATCCTCGCCCGCAGTATCGCTCCAGTTGTTCCAGAGCGCGTGTGTTGCACCGAGCACAATGTATTTTCCGCCGTTGACAGCGGCACAGTCTTTCATCCGGTCGATGAACCGTCTGAGCGTGAGGGATTTTCCGTCGTTGATGCCGGCGTAGAAGATATTCACATCCGCATTGCGGTCGTTGGCGGTGAACACCTCCGCGCCCTGCGGAATTACGCCGGCCTGCCCGTCCTGTCTGCGGATATGGTTGGTCTCATCGTCCACCTTCATATCATAGGGAATGCCATCGATGTACACCGGATTGGTATCATGGGACATCTGCGTGAAATACACGCAGTAATCTTCCCCTGCATCGTCGGCTTCGTACAGCCGGAGCGCGGTATCGTAGTTTCTGCCGTTCTCGCGGCGGCGTTTGCCGAGGCTGACCCATTGTCCGGCCGGAACGGTCAGCTCCTCTGCCACATAGCAGCCAACGCCTCCCGAACGTGCCGCAACTGCACTTATATCCTCACCGCCATGGCCGCAGTTGACGACCTCGATATCATAACCCTCATCCTTCAGGATGGTATAAAGCTGTGCCGGGAACGGCTTTTTGCCGTATTCCGCCGTATGGTGGCCGTCAAGCGCCATGCCCTCCGTCACAGAATCTCCGAAGCAGTTGATGATGATCCTTCTCACTTTGCAGACTCCTTTGGTTGGTTTTTCTTCTATTATACCACAGGATTCCGGATTTGGCAAGACTTCCGGCAAAACAAATGGAAAAAGGGATGCCATTGGCATCCCCTGTCATCCGGATGTACGGATTTACGCTTCCTTGCTGATAACCTGCTTTCCGTTGTAGGAACCGCAAGCTCTGCACACTCTGTGAGCGAGGTTGTACTCACCGCACTTCGGGCACTTAACCATACCCGGCATATCGAGCTTCCATACGTTGGAACGTCTCTTGTCACGTCTCGCACTGGAGACTTTCTTCTTCGGTACTGCCATTTCACGACACCTCCTTATTGGTATAACACTATATTATATTATACACCAAATATTATTATTTTTCAAGTAGTTTCTGCAAAATTGCGAGTCTTGGATCAATTTCTTTTTTCACGCACCCGCATTCACCCGTATTCAGATCCCGTCCGCACTTGGGACAAAGTCCCTTGCAGTCCTCCCGGCACAGCTCCTTCGTGGGAAATTCCATCATCAGCTGCTCTGCCGCCGTTTCCTCCAGCGCCAGCTTTCCGTCAACGATTTCGATATAATCGTCACCGTCGTCGTCTTCCTGATTGACAAGCTCTCCCTGATTGACCACCGTGCGCTCGAACTCCACTGCAAACGTCCGATGAACAGACTTCAGGCATCGTGCGCATTCCGCATCATACTCCACACTGACCTTTGCCGTCAGCCGGATGTATCCGCCCATATTGACGATCTCGCCGTCAATATGCGCAGGTTTTGCATAAACCACACCGTCGATTGCTGTATCAAACGGAAACTCGCTGTCTGTCAGCGAAAAATCGTAATCCAGCGTGATCCTGCTTGTCTCGCCCACTAAGATGGGCCGCATTTCAATCGCCATGATTACACCTCCGATGTACAGCCACAATCAACTAACTAATTAATTATATATTATTTTCGCCCATTTGTCAATAGTTATCGGAAAATAATCAAAAATTATTCACATTAATCATGGGCTACATGACCCGACGGCCCTCAATTGCGCGCATCAGCGTCACTTCATCCGCATATTCCAGCTCGCCGCCCACGGGAATTCCGTAAGCGAGCCGGGACACCTTGATGCCGAGGGGCTTGATGAGCTTGGTGAGGTACATGGCCGTCGCCTCACCCTCCACCGTGGGATTGGTGGCGATGATGATCTCCTTCACGGTATCATCTGTCAGCCGCGCCATCAGCTCGGCGATGCGCAGCTTGTCCGGCCCGATTCCCGCCATGGGTGAGATCGCGCCGTGGAGCACATGATACACGCCGCCGAATTCCTTGACCTTTTCCAGCGACATGACCGCCTTGGCATCCTCCACCACGCAGATGACCGACCGGTCGCGATTTTCGTCAGCGCACACCGGGCAAAGCTCTCCGTCGGAAATATTCTGACAGATGCTGCAGTATCTCACCTGCTCCTTTGCATCCCGGACAGCGTCGGCGAACGCCTGCGCCTCCTCCTGCGTGAAATCGAGGACGGAGAATGCGAGCCGCACCGCCGTTTTTTTTCCGATGCCCGGCAGACGGCGGAACTGCTCGATAAGCTTTTCAAGCGGAAGGATATATTCCGCCATGAGACTTAAAACAGACCCGGTACGTTGATATCGCCGGTGATCTTCTGCATTTCGGAGGCGTTGGTATCCTCAACCTTCTTGATCGCCTCATTGACAGCGGCAACCAGCGTATCGGACAGCGTCTCGATGTCATCGGGATCAACGATCTCGGGCTTGATATCGATGGCGAGAATTTCCTTCTTGCCGCTGATCTTTACATTTACAACGCCGCCGCCGACGGAAACATCATATTCCCTGGCATCCAGCTCATCCTGCAGAGCTTCCATATCTGCCTGCATCTTCTGAGCCTGCTTGATCATTGCGTTCATGTTCTGAGGGCCGCCGCCCATTCCCTTGGGTAAACGTGCTTTCATGGTATTTGCTTCCTTTCAAAATTTATTATTCCTCGGCATTTCGAGCAATATCGTCGAGTGCCTTGAATTTATCCTCTTTTTTCTCCGGGGCATATTCCAGCTTGACCATGGAAGAATCCAGCCGTCCGTCCTCGAAGGTGTTCAGCACCTCCAGCATGGTGGAAAACATATTGGTGATGATGGTCAGCGCCATCTTATTGCTGGTACGGATATGCAGGAATTCGTCGGTATTCACCGTGAAGCCCTTGGATGAGCCGCGCAGCAGACTGCCCAGCATCTGATCCCGCTCACAGCATTTCTGAACGAAATCCGGCCAGTACGGCAGCTGCCGGTATTCTTTTTTCACCGGAGCATCCGGATTTTTGGGTGCTTCCTTTTCAATCGGCGCGGCGGGTGCTTCCTCCTCCGGCTCCATGACGACCTGCGGCGGTGCGGATACTGCCGCCGGAGCACTCACGCGGAATGCGCCGGATTTCAGCTTATCCTCCAGCAGTGTCAGTCTGGATGCCAATGCTTCGTTTGAGGCGGAGAACCGTTCGTCGCACATCCGGACGAGGGTCATTTCCGCAGTCAGCCGCTTGGAGCTGCCCGACATCCGCATGGAGATGAGGGCTTCATCCAGCAGTTTTGTGTGATAGATAAGCGTTTCCACCGCAAAGCGTCCGGCGATCTCCATCAGCTCGCCCAGCTGCTTTTCGGAGAGGTCGAGATAATCCTTCGCGCCCTTTGTCGTCTTGACCACCAGCATATCCCGGTAGAAGGCGATAAGATCCTGCCAGAACACCGCAAGATCGCGGCTTGACATGAACATCTTTCCGATCTCCGCAAAGATGGTGTCGTAATCCTTGTCGCAGACGGCATTCAGAAGCTTGATCGTCACATCCCGGCCGCCCGTGCCTGCGATCTCCTCCACCACCTCCGCCGTGACCGGCTTATTTTCGCCCGAGCAAAGCTCAAGCAGGGAGATGGCGTCGCGCATTCCGCCCTGCGCCAGGTGCGCCAGCATGAATGCGGCCTCGTGGTCGAGGGTGATGCCCTCCGCTTCGGCGATATGCTCCAGCCGCGCGGCGATGACATCACCGGCAATGCGCCGGAAGTCGAAGCGCTGACAGCGCGAGAGGATGGTAGCGGGGATTTTCTGAAGCTCGGTGGTTGCGAGAATGAACATCACGTGAGGCGGCGGCTCTTCCAGCGTTTTTAACAGTGCATTGAATGCACTGGCGGACAGCATATGCACCTCGTCGATGATGTATACCTTGAATTTCAGCTCAGCGGGGAGATACTCCACCTCATCGCGGATCTGACGGATATCGTCAACGCCGTTGTTGGAGGCGGCGTCCATTTCCACGATGTCGATACAGCTGCCGAGGTCAGCGGAGAGGCAGGCGGCGCATTTGCCGCAGGGATTGCCTCTGTCGGGAGACTCGCAGTTGACCGCCTTGGCGAGGATCTTCGCGCAGGTGGTTTTTCCCGTACCGCGGGATCCGGTGAACAGATAGGCGTGGGAGGTCTTGTGGTTTTCCACTTCATAACGCAGGATGGCAGTGATATGATCCTGACCGCACACATCCGAAAAGCTCTGCGGCCGCCATTTGCGGTAAAGTGCCTGATGCAACGCCTCACGTCCTTCCAAAAAGATGGACAAGCTATAAAATAAGACCATACACCGATAACTCGAACTGCGTCTATGCGCGTGAACGGCAGCATATGCTCAGGACAGGCGACCTCGCGGCACATCGGAGTGACCGCTTAATGCTGCTTGGTTCCCCACCTGACATGGTTCACGGCTTCCGATTGCGCGAGACCCATCCGTCAACGCATAACATCTGCCGTGCAGACCACACAGAATCAGCCCTTATTAAAGGAATCCACCCCTGCTGCAGCGGATTGCAGGTACAAGGCACCGCTAATTCCCCGGCTGGTATGGCCTTATTTTATAGCTTGTCATAAAACGCCGGAGGGTATTTTCCCCCGACAATAATATATTATATCAGAATTTTTTCAATAATGCAAGAGTTTTTTTGATTTTTATTGCAAAGGATTGAAAATTTACACTTTTGTCATGCCCGTCAGTCGAAAAGCCGGGCATCGGTTTGGAGTGCCTTTCGCTTCCTAAGCAGCCGGACAAGACCGACGGTAAAAAATGCGGCGAGGGCGAGATTGACACAGCCCAGCAGCGTCGCGGGGATTCGGTATAGAAAATACAGAAAAATATTATATCCGCCCGCGGCGAAATTGATGGCGGTGATGACCGAGATCAGCGTAATGATCCCGGTGAGATGGCGCACCTTGGATTTGTTGTCGGAGAACAGCTCGAAGGGGCCGTCCGATGTTTTTTTGCGCAGATAGACCCAGCGCAGCCATGAGCCGACCTGCTCCGCACCGGTTTCCTCCAGAAATTTCAGATACGCGCCGCTCTCCGGATGTGCGGGAAGCTCATCCAGCAGCTGAATGCGGATGCTGTATTCCCCCGGCTGACACGGCTCAAACTCATACCGGCAGAAGCCGTAGCTGACCATCGCCAGTCCGCGCGCCGCCATTTCGTTCAGCCACGCTTCTTCCTTATCAAAATCCCATGCCCAGAATAGCTTATGAATGACCGTTCTCATCGTTTCCTCCCAATATTTTTTCTCCGTTTGCGCAAAGCTCCTTCAGCCGGACAAGCTCCGCCTGAAGAACTTCTCTGCCCTCCGCTGTGATGGTGTACTCTTTTTTGCGGCTGTCCCGCTCTCCCGGCAATGCGGCGATCCAGCCCTTGGTCAGCAGAGCGGTCAGCGCGCCGTACAGCGTTCCCGCCGCCAGATGCACTCTGCCGCCCGACAGCTCCTCCACATCCTGCATGATGCCGTAACCATGCCGCACCTTCGTCAGCGAGAGCAGGATATAATACACCGCCTCTGTCAATGCAATCTGTGTCATATGTCCTCCTTTATCGTCCGCCGTTATATCGGCTTCCGATATAATTATAGCATATTTTATAACGCTTGTCAATGGTTTTGGCAAAAAAATGGGGCCGCATCCGCAGCCCCATCGTGATTATTCATTCCGCAGCAGGACTCTGCCGCAGCATTTGCCGTTGGCAGCAGCATTTTCGACGACGACCTCACCGCCCACCAGAACATAATGCAGACCCTCCGCGCGATTCTTCGGCTCGAGATACTCCGCCCGGTCGATGATGGTATCGGGATCGAAGATGCAGATATCCGCATCAAAGCCTTCGCGGATGAGTCCCTTTCCCGTGAGTCCGTAGACCGCCGCCGGCATGGAGGTCATCTTGCGGATCATCTCCGGCAGTGTGGTGACACCGCGCTCCCGCACATAGCGTCCCAGAACCCGCGGGAATGAGCCGCACACACGGGGATGATGGAAGCCGTACACCTCCGATGTGCTGGAATCGGTGCAGATCATGGCACGAGGATAGGCCATCACCGTCTCCACATCCTCCTCACACATGGTGAAGTAGCAGGCATTTCCGGCCGCTCTGCTGTCAGCGATCATATCCATGACGGTATCGGCACAGTCCTTGCCGTGAAGCAATGCCGCCTCCTCCAGTGTTTTTCCCACATACTGGGGATAGGCCTTGCATCCGGTGATCAGCACCCATTTATAATCATTGCCCCATGTACTTGTCATGTATTCCCGGATTTCAGCACGGATTTCCGGATCGTGCAGACGGTCGGCCAGTGCTCCAATGCCGCCGGAATGATAGGCTGACGGAGCGAACCGTGCGGCGATCGTGGTACTGCTGGCGGTATAGGGATACACATCGCAGTAAACCTCCACGCCCTCTGCATTGGCCGCTTCCATCATGCGCAGGGTATGCGTCACCTTGCCCCAGTTGTTCTTACCCGCCGCTTTGTGATGGGAAATGACGCCGCGGATGCCGGCCGTGCGGATGATTGAGATAAATTCCTCCACTGCCTGCACCAGCGTGTCTCCTTCATTGCGGATATGCGCCGCCGCTATACCGTCGTATTCGGCCACCACCTTGGCAAGCTCTGTCAGCTCCGCCGTGTCGGCGTAACAGCTGGGCGCATAGATCAGTCCGAAGGAGATGCCCAATGCGCCGTGCTCCATGCAGTCGCGGAGAAGTGCCTTCATTTTTTCGATCTCCTCCGGTGTTGCCGGACGGTTTTCCGCACCCATCGCTTCTCTGCGCAGAGCACCGTGACCGGCAAATACCGCAATATTTGCACCCTGCGGAATAGCCTTGGCTTTTTCAAAGAAATCCCCCATAGGCATGGGCGATGTGCCGCACTGACCGGCGATGGAGGTCGTGATGCCCTGTTCGATTTTCGCCGCCTGTGCGGGATATTTCAGCACCGCGCTGTCCGCATGGCTGTGGGAATCGATGAAGCCCGGGGTGACTGCCAGCCCCGATGCATCAATCACCTGTGCCGCATCCTCTTTGATCCCGCGGGCAACGCGGACGATCTTGCCGCCGTTTACCGCCACATCCGCAAGAAGCGCCGGACTTCCCGTGCCGTCAATAATTTTTCCGTTTTTGATAATCAGATCGTACATTTTCATCTCTCCTTATATATGATTCCACGCATCAAGCCGTGTAAAATTTTCCGTCAGCCAGCAAAGCTCGTCCCGGAAGCGGCGGAGCTTGGGCTTCGGATCCCGCCAGAGTCCCGGCTGGATCCACCACATGACCTCCACGCACCATGTCACGCGCAGTGCATCAGCGATATCGGCATCGGTCAGCGGCATAAGCTCCCGGTATCCCGCCATAAATGCGCGGATCCGGCTCACATCCAGCACGCCGTCCGAAAATGCCAGCGACATGAGGATCCGTCCGATGTCGTGCAGAACGAACCCGTACCGGCATCGGTCGAAATCGAGGATCGCCGTCACGCCGGTCGCGTCAAAGAGCATATTATCCGGCGAAAAGTCCTCGTGAGCCAATCCTTTTGCAAGTCCCGCAAAATACGCCGGTGACAGCCATTGGAGGATCTTCTCCTGCGCCGACAGTGCCCGGCGGTATTCCTCCGGCGCATCATCCGTCAGCCTGTCCGTATGCCTGCGGTAATTGTCAAGCAGCTCAGCATACCGTGCGCCGCAGTCCATGGGATAATCCTTCGCACCGACGGGATCCATGGCGGCAAATCCCCGCTTCATCTGTGCCGTGACATGGCCGAGGGTTACAAGCTGTTTTTCGGTGACACTGCCCACATCCCCCGTCACACCGGGGCAGAATTCCATCACCATATAGGCGATATCATCGTTCAATCGCCTTATGGGATGGCCGTCAATGGTGAAAATACGCGGGCATGGCAGTCCATCCTCCGCTAACTTCATCTGCCGGAAAAGTGCCGCTTCGATCTGATCGATGCCGGCAAGACTGAACCGCTTGTGGCTGTACTGCTTGATGAGCAGTGTGCCGCGATCTGTCTCCGCTTTCCATTTTTTGTTCAGCCAGCCGCCTTCCACCGGTGTCACCTCGCGGCAGTCGATGCCGAGGGAAGCACGCAGGTCGTCTTTTATCTTATAGTTCATGTTCGCTCACATACCGTTCATAATAGAATAAATACTGCTGTGCAATGCCTGCATAGCGTCCCAGTGCCTGCACATCCAGCCCCTCCGGATAATGCCGCTCCAGCACCCGCTTCATCCACACATCCACCGGAAACGCTTCGGTCTTGTCAAAGCCGAACAGCATAGCGCAGGCGGCCACCTTCGGTCCGATGCCCTTCACCTGACAGAGAAGCTGTTCCGCTTCCTCCGGCGTTGCACGAGAAACAGCGGCAAAATCCAGCTCGCCCGATACCGTCCGCACTGCGGCATCATGGAGATATTTCGCCCGGAATCCGGTACGAAGGGCGAAGATCGCGTCAATACCCGCCTCCGCCACTGCTTCGGGCGTTGGAAATGCATAATGAACCCCGCCGTCTGCAAGGATCGCTTCCCCGTAGGTGCGGCAGAGGGCGGCAATGATCTTTTTGATGCGCGGAATGTTGTTGTTCTGGGAGATAATAAAGGAGCAGACCGTCTCCCACGGCTCCTGACGCAGAATGCGGATGCCCCGTCCGCATTCCATGGCGTCCCGGATGATGCCCTCTCTGCCGCCGGATGCGTGGCTGAACCGGGCGGCAATATCGGCGCGGATGGCGGCATAATCCGCATCCAGCGCGAAATAATGCTTCCAGACCGCTTCAAATTCCGCTGCAGTTGTGTGATACAGCACCGCAGAATCGGGGGAGTCCTGCCCGATGCGCAGGCAGCGGCCCATGGCCACGCCCGCAAATTCCGCCGCGTGACGGGGATTCTCCGCCGGATCGAATCGGAAGCATTGTCCGCAGTCGAAGATCTGGGAAATATTGAAGTATTCCAGCCCATCAAGGCGCACGCATGGCACGTCATCCACATGGAATTCTGTGACTGTGTATGTATTTTCCACGGTTTTCATGTATTTCTCCGAAATATTCATAAAATTCCTCTTGCATTATTTTAATTATACCATTATAATAGAAGTAAGTCAATATCGTGAAGGAGATTTTTGCAATGGAGAAAATATACACAATACCGGTCAACGAAGCATTTGAAGCATCCCAGGCAGACCCGTCCTGCGGATGTCCCTTCTGCACGCTGTACAATCGTCTTGAAGAAAACGAGCTGGAGCTGATCCTCGGCGCGTCCATGATGGAACCGGATGTCCGCATCAAAACCAACGAGCAGGGCTTCTGCAAAACCCATTATGACATGATGTTCACCCGCAAGAACCGTCTCGGCATGGCACTCATGCTGGAGAGCCATCTCGATCAGCTGCGCGGTGAGACAAACGGCAAGGGTCTGGCGGCACTCAAGGGCGTTGGTGTTGAGGCCATGAATCGCCTCGGCAAGCTGGAGGAGACCTGCTATGTCTGCGGGCGCATCGAATTCTCACTGACGAAAATGTTTGAAACCGCGGTGCTGCTGTACGATCAGGATCCCGCATTCCGGGAAAAACTGCGCGCACAGCCTTACATCTGCCTGCCCCATTACCGCAAATTTGTGGAATTCGGCCGCCGCGGACTGTCAAAGAAGCTGTTCGGCGATTTTTACAAGGAAGTTTCCGGCATCGTCAACACCTATTTTGACGAGCTTCGGGGAGACGTGAGCTGGTTCTGCAAGAAGTTCGACTACCGCTATGATGCCGAGCCGTGGGGCAATGCCAAGGACGCCGTGGAGCGCGCCATCAAATTCACCTCCGGCGATCTTCACAGAGGTGTGGATAAGTAAAAAACAGGGACTGTCATGCAGTCCCTGTTTTCGTTTATTGATATTCATACCGCACAAAGGCGAGATGGCGGCTGTCAGGCATCCACGAGTTCACATTGAGCGAGCCTTGACCGCCGAAAAATTTCACGACGCAGGTATCGCCGCTGCCGTCGGGATCCATGCGGCGGATCTCCACATTTTTGTCCGGCGGATGATTGCCCGGCTCCACCTCGCGGGGATCGTAGGATATGTAAGCGATGACCGAGCCGTCGGGTGAAATATGGGGGAACCAGTTGTTGCGGCCATTGTCCGTCAGACGGATGGGATTCTTTCCGTCCGCATCCATGCGGAAGCATTCCATCGTCCCGCACCTTACCGAATTAAAATAAATATACCGTCCGTCCGGCGAATATTCCGGCCCGTCGTCAAGTCCCGGCTCATCGGTGAGGCGCATCTCGTCGCCGCCGTCCGCCGGGATCGTATACACATCGTAATCGCCGTTTCGGGATGCGCAGTAGGCCAATGTTTTTCCGTCCGGACTCCAGCCGTGGAGATAGCTGGGCGCATCCGGCGTGATCAGCCGGGGATTTGCCTCACCGTACAGATTCAGGATATAGATCCGCGAACCGATGCCGTCGTCATTGTTGGAAACAGCAAGCTGTCTGCCGTCCGGGGATGGCACATGGTCATTGTTGCAGCGGATGCAGTCTCCGGTGGGGATCTGCGCGATGCTGCCATCCGCCATGGAGAATCGGTACATCCGGCCGTCGGCGTTATAGAAGATCTCGCCGTCGCCGTGAAAAAACGGTGCTTCGATCACACCTTCAAACCGGGCAAGCTCCGTCGTCTCGCCGGTCACAATGTCAAGCAGGGTCAGGATGCTGATTTTCCGGGGCATGGGGTGTCCTCCTTTTGAAAAAGGCGCATCACCGTGAAAACAGCAATGCGCCTCGAATTTGAATTACTTGTTGTCCTTCTTTGCAAGGAATCTCGCCAGAGCTTCCCGCATTTCCTGCGCCTTTTCTTCCGGCGCGGTGGGGTTGCAGTGCGCCCATACGCCCGTTTCGCTGGATGCCTGGAACTGCTGCTTGTCAGCGGCACGGAGCGGCGGATACATCTCGATGTGGAAGTGGTAGAAGTTCTCAAGGCCTTCGTACTTCTCGTCCTCGTTGTTGACGGGAGCATTGTGCATACACATCATGTAGGGGAAGTTGAAATCAAAGAGATTGTCGTACATTCCCGCGATATCGCGCATAATCTTGCCGAGGTTTTCCTTCTCGCGCTCATTGAAATCGGCAATGGTAGCCTTGTGGGTCTTTGCCACGATGTAAACGCCGTATGCATAATCAGCGAAGAAGGGGATGTAGGCGATGAAATCTTCATTCTCATGGATCACGCGCAGGCCGCATTCGACCTCCTCGCGGTTCATGCGGCAGAAGATACACTCGCCGTCGTTTTCCTCATAATGCTCCTTGGCCGCATCCAGCTCCAGCTCGATCTTCTTCGGAAGCACGGAGTAGCCGTACATCTGACCGTGGGGATGGGGCATGGTAACGCCAACCACATCGCCGCGGTTCTCGAAGATGAAGACATACTTGATCTTCTTGTCTTCCTTCATGGCGTTGAAGCGTGCGCACCAGAGATCCACCAGCTTCTTCATATGGGCATCGGACAGCTCCTTTAATGTACCGGTGTGATTCGGGGAGAACAGAATGACCTCGCACTTGCCGTGGGAGGGCTTCACCTTGTAAAAATCGGTGGCAACATCGTCCGGCTCCGGCGGATTCTGCGTCAGTGCGGGGAAGTCGTTGTCGTATGCGTGGACGTCATAATTGTCCGGCACCTTGCCCGAGCCGGGGCAGAAGGGACACCAGTTCTTGGGCATCTGCGGACGGTTCTGACGGTTAGATGCGATCATCACCCAGTCTTTAATCATGGGGTTCCATCTGAGTTCAGCCATTGTAAAATACCTCGCTTGTGAATAATTAATCAGAATTCTATAATATTATATCACATTTTCCCGGATTCCACAATATACCACGGCAAAAAATCCTCTGTTCATTCTGCACAAAAATTCAAATTACTCTTGATTTTTTCCCGCTTATGAGGTATAATGTATAGAGCAATGCCCCTATTCGGCTGTTTTTGCCGATACCCAAAAAATCAAGGAGTTGCTGTTATGTCTAAAACACAGTGCGGCATATTCGGACGCCTGTTCAACATCATGCTCCCCATCCTTACCGGATGTGCGGTGGCTTTCTATATAACATCCGCCATGTCCTGCGAAACCGTCATCCGTGCCAGCCTCAACGGTACGCCGGTCGGCTATGTCCGCTCCGGAAGCACCTTCACCAATGCAGAGCTTGCGCTGGAGGATTATATCACCGAGGCCGCAGACCTCGTCTATGACCCGGACTGCCGCATCACCTATGAGCTGGTTCATATGAAAAATGAGCCGGTTTATCTTACCGAAGAAGAATGCTACGATATTCTGTGGAATACCGTTAAGGATGAATTCGTCGAAGCCTCCATGCTGTATGTGGATGACCGCCAGGCAGCCGCTTATGAGAGCGGCGAGGAGCTGGATGCGCTGATCCGCGAGATCGAGACAGAGCTGCTGGCATCCGGCGGCAAAACCTTCAGCAATGTGCGCATCTCCAATTCCCTGCGCATTGAAGAACAGCTTTGCCTGAGATCCATGCTGAGATCCATCGAGGAGATCAACGAGCTGCTCAATCCATTGGCCGATGAAGCCGCTGCAGCTGCTGCGGCGATGCTGGCAGACGAAGCGGAAGATGATGACGCGCCCGTGATGCTCCGTGTCAGCGCCTTTGCATCGGCATCGCCCGGACAGGAAGCGGATCTCTACGATCCGGACATCGACTACGGTGTCAACCGCGCTGCCTGCATCGGTGAAATCGCCGAAGAAACGGATCTGACGCTGGATTACAATTTCGTCAACACCATCCGCCAGACAGAAACGATCTACTATCAGACCCAGTATGTGGACGATTACAAGCATTTTATCGGCACCAACAAAGAAACTGTCGCCGGCAGTAACGGTCAGAAGCGCGTTACCTATGAGCTGACCTACGATGCGGATGGCAAGCTGGTGGCAAAGACGCCCATCGAGGAAGAAATCATCACCCCCGCCGTTGACCGGGTTGTGATGGTTGGCTCGAAGAAGATTCCCCCGTCCGTTCCCACCGGCACATTCCTCTGGCCCTGCGAAACGCCCAAGGGTATTTCCTCTCCCTACGGCTGGCGTACCGCTTACGGCAAGACTGAGTTCCACCTCGGCATCGACCTGCCCGATGACAAGGGTTCCCCCATCTGGGCATCCGACGGCGGTGAGATCATCTGGGCCGGCTATACGCCCTCCTACGGCTACAGCGTCCGCATCCAGCACGCGGACGATTATATCACGGTCTATGCACATCTGAGCGAGATCCTCGTCTCCGTGGGCGATAACGTCTATCAGGGACAGCAGATCGGCAAAATGGGCAGCACCGGTATGTCCTACGGCTCGCACCTGCATTTTGAGGTGCGCATCGGAAGCCATACATACGATCCCATGAAGTATCTGCCCCCCATCGTCATTCCCGAAGAAGAATAATCAAAACTGCGGTGCTCCGGCATCGCAGTTTTTTTGGCAAAGTAAAAACCCGCAGTGAAAACTGCGGGCGGCTCGAAAGCTGTTATTCGATTACTGTTTCTTCTGCGTTGTCATATGCAGGCTCATCGTCGGCAGCTTCCGCCGCATTCGCCAGCTCCTTGTTGTAAGCATCGATCACGGTCTCCTCAAGCAGTGCTCTGAACTGCGCATTGATGGGATGTACAATGTCGCGGTAAGTACCGTCGGGATTCTTTCTGCTGGGCATTACGATAAAATACTTGTCTCTCGCATTGATAACCTTGATGTCGTGAACGGCGAGCTGTCCGTCAAAGGTCACGGAGACGATCGCCTTCATGGGGCCTTCATCGAACAGTTTTCTGACTTTGATATCGGTGATAATCATGCTATTCCTCCATTTTCCTACATATGTCCGGCACGGCATATCCCAGTTTCCGCTTCGTCATACTTCGGTTTATCTTTTTCAGGCTCGACTATTTGATATAAGCAATCCGTTAGGAGCCTTACGATTATTATACCGTAAAAATGTGAATGGTTTGATGTTATTTTATGAAATAATTTTGCATTGAAAGCAATTTTTTTGTGAATAGTTTAACATCGCCCAAAAAATCAGGTACTTTTTGCTCCAAAAGCCTTTTATTTTCCGGGCGGTTGTGATATAATAGAGTATCACCAAATTTTCGGGAGAGTATTCCATGTATACAACCTATTCCGCAAATCAGCTGGATGAGATCTTCAGTACGCCCCGCGCCATCTACTTCATCGGCATCGGCGGCATCAGTATGTCATCGCTGGCTCATATCGCCATGTCCCTCGGATGCACGGTCGGCGGCTATGACCGAACCCCCTCCAAGCTCACCGAAGCCCTCGCTGCCGACGGTGCGCGCATCTCCTATGAGCTTTCCCCCGATCATCTGGACGGCTATGATGTGATCGTCTACACCGCCGCCATTTCACGGGATAACGTGGAGCTTGCCCGCGCCCTTGAATGCGACGCGGCGGGGGAAAAATTCTGCGTTTACCGGGCGGATTTTCTCGGCTGGCTCATGAAGCATCACAAAAACCGCATCGGTGTTGCCGGAATGCACGGTAAATCCACCGCCACCTCCATGATCTCCCACATTTTCCTCGCGGCAGATGCCGATCCCACCATCGTCTCCGGCGCAGAGCTTTCTGCCATCGGCGGCGCATACCGTCTCGGAAGCCGGGAGCATTTCATCATGGAAGCCTGCGAATATCAGGATTCCTTCCTCAGCTTCACCCCCAGCATCGCCGTGGTGCTCAACATCGACATGGATCATCCGGATTATTTCAAGGATCTTGCGCAGATCATCGATTCCTTCCGGCAGTATCTGGCCATTGCGGGCGATGGCTGTGCGGTGGTCAATGCCGACGACAGCAATGTGCGGGCCGCCTGCGAGGGCTATACCGGCACGCTTGTCACCTTCGGCATGACGGCGGGCGCGGATTTCACGGCAAAAAATGTGCGCTTCGACCACGGACGCGCGGAGTTTGACATCATCAAAAAAGGCGGATTTTTCACCCATGTGAAGCTGTCCGTTATCGGCCATCACCACATCATGAACGCACTGGCATCGGCGGCGGCTGCGGATCTGTGCGGCATTTCACCGGAAGCCGTTGCGCGAGGGCTGGCGAATTTTGTCGGCGCGAAGCGCAGAATGGAGCTGCGTGGCAATGTCAGAGGGACAGCTGTGCCGCTGTACGACGATTACGCCCATCATCCCACCGAGATACGCGCTACCCTCTCCGGCGCGCTGGAATGCGGATACAAGCGCGTGTGGGTGGTATTCCAGCCCCACACCTATTCCCGCACAAACGAGCTGTTCGACGAATTTGCGGCCTCCTTTGACGGCGTAAAGCTGGTGCTGGCGGACATTTACGCGGCGCGGGAGGAGAATGTCTGGGGCGTCACCTCCGCGAAGCTGGCGGAAAAGATCGACGGCGCGGTCAGCATTTCGGGCTTTGACCGGATCGCCGATCATCTGAAGCGTGAGCTTCGCGACGGCGATATGCTCATCGTCATGGGCGCTGGCGATATTATCAAGCTGGACGAATATTTACTGTAGCAGAAAAGGCGGCTTCTGCCGCCTTTTCTGCTGTTAATATTCGATCACCCAGCTGCCGTCGAAGACACAGATCAGATGCTCCAGCATCAGCGTAAAGCTTTCACAGTCATCCAGCACCTGCCCGTCATCAAGGCCGATCTCCATGTCAAACCGCAGGCCCCCGTCTCCGCAGTCCACCCACGTATGGGCGCTGACCGAGCGGAGAGCATCTCCTCCCACCGCGTCCACACCGATCATCGCATAGGCCGTCCGACAGCCGTTTGAACCGCTGTACGGAATCGGAAAATCCGTGATCCGGAGCGCATTTTCGCGAAGTCCTTTCGGATCAAAGCCGTCCGACTCCACATAGATGCTCAGCGTCTCGCCGTCTCTCGAATAGCCGTCCAGCTTCACAAAAAAGCCGGCATCGTCGAAGAAGATCATCTCCCGCTCCACCCGCTCGCCGTCAGCCGGCATGGGAAGCTCCAGCTTCAGCGGATATTTTTCCGTGGGGAACAGTGCATACCGCACCGTCACGCTGTCCATCTCCGCCCGCTTCACACGGAATCCGCCATCGGGTGCATCCGCATCAAAGGACAGCTGTGAGCCGCTTTCCGTGCTGGTTCTCGTCCAGCTCCTGCTCTGCATATCGATAAGCGCACCCGTGTCATCATAAAACCGGATGGTGTCCGGCTCATAATAAATGCCCGCGTCGTAGATGTACCCCGCCAGTCCATCCGAAATGCTGTTGTCAATAAAATCCAGTTTCCAGTCGGTATAGTCTGCATTTGCCGGACAGAGAATCAGCGTGATTCCCTTGTCCGTGGGATACTCCATGTACGAATATCCCGCGCCATCCACACGGTGCAGTCTGACCGGGATCGCTTCCCCCAGCGTTTCGCTGGAGATCATCACGCTGGCATCCAGCGCATCCGCCGCGAAGTTGTATACGATGCTTCCGCTGTGGCTGTACCGGATGGATTCGGGGGTCAGGATGGTGCCGTCAGACAGGGTGAGTGCCATGTCGCCGATAACGTGATCCTCCACCGTAACGCCCATGTGCGCCATCTGCGCCGCTTCCATCGATGCCAGCAGTTCATCGCCCATCCGCGACCAGACGGTATAGGATCTCACGCCCTCGTAATCCGTATACGTGACGCTTTCGATGACATAACCGCCAAGCTCCAGCTCCGTTGGTGTCCGATATGCGGTGACATCCAGCTCTCCGATGTCATCCTCCTTGATGACCAGCACGCCGCTCTCGTCCACAAGTCCCGCACCCGGCAGATAAAACAGCCGCGTGAAAATGCCCACCGCCGATGCCGCCAGTGCCAGCATTGCGGCGACTGCCGCCGCGATGATAAACGCACGAATGGGACGCCGTGTGCGCCGGGTCTGCGGCTTCCCGCTGTAATCCGCCGCATCCACCATTGCCGTGATCTTCTCCCGGAGCGATTCGTCCGGATTCAGCTTCAGAAGCGTATTTCTGATTTGATCGTCTCTCATTCTGATTCTCCTTTCAGTTTTTCTCTGAGTTTTTCCCGTCCCCGTGCAAGCTCACGACGGACGGTGTTCGGCTTTCGCCCGAGAATTTTCGCTATTTCCGTGGTGTTGTAGCCTTCCGCATAGTAGAGATACACCACATCCCGGCAGGCTTCCGGCAGTGACAGGATCTCCCGCAGAAGCTCCCGCTCCATGAGGGCATCCTCCGCTGTCTCGCCGCCGGCAAGATAATCGCATTCCTCCAGCGGCACGGATGCGCGCCGTACCGCATCCCGCATCACATCGGTGCAGCAGTTGACAGCCACGCGGATGAACCATGCCCGCTCATGCTCAAGGGAGGCAAAATCCGGCATGGTGTCAAGCCACCGCACGAATACCTCCTGCACCACGTCCTCGATGGAGGAACGCTCAAAGCCCGCCAGCCGCATGACGCAGATGCGCCAGACGGTGGGAAGCTCCCGCTCGGCGATGGCATGAGCGTGCGCCCGCCGTGCATTTTGTTCTGCTGTCATGGACATCCTCCTCTCGTTTTTTGACCGGTCAATCATAATACGGCTGAACGATTCAAAAAGGGACATTGATCGAAAAAGATATTGACAGAATCTTTTTGTTGTATTATAATTATTATACCATATTTTTGACTCAAGGAGCAATATCTAATGAAAATCACGACTCTCGGCACCAGTCACGGCGACTGTACCTTCAACCGCTTCAATTCTTCCACCCTTTATGAGATCGGCGACGCGCTCTATCTCATCGACTGCGGTGCGCCCTGTGAAGGTCTGATGCGCCGTGCGGGGAAGGATTTTTCCAAGCTGCGCGCCATTTTCGTCACACATATGCACGATGACCACGTGGGCGGTCTGACGGAGATGTACAAAATCCTCATCAAATATGCTAAGCCCGGTCAGCATACCACCGTCTATCTGCCCGAGGACACTGCCGAAGCGTTCTACACATGGGCGGCGGCGATGCATATGCCGCGGCGTGAGGATGTCATCGACTTCAAGCTGACAAAGCCCGGCGAGGTTTACTCTGACGAGAATATCACCGTGGCAGCTTATCCCACCGATCACATTCCAACCGCTCCGGTGAAGCCTGTCACCTTCGCCTACATCCTCACCTATGAGGAGGGCAAGCGGCTTCTTCACAGCGGCGATCTGTGGGTGGATTTCCACGATTATCCGAAGATCCTGCTGGAGGAGCATTTCGATGTGCTGGTTTGCGAATGCACCCACTTCAAGGCGGAGGTGGCCGTTCCGCTGTTTGAAGCAACCAAGGCGGACATGATGATCTTCAATCATGTGGCCAATCGCTGGCATGGCACCAAGGGCGAGCTTGACTTCTATCAGGCCTACAAGCCCATCAAAGTCCCCTTCCTGCTGGCACATGACGGCGATGTATTTGACGTATAAGGAGAACGGCCATGAAAACCTGTGTGATTCAACCCGCATACTGCCTCGACTTTGCAAAATCCGATGAATATTTCGCATGGGAGCTGGATGCTCTCGACAAGTGCGATGCTTCCATGGACATCATCGTCCTGCCGGAATATTCCAACGTGCCCTGCCTTGCTAAAACCAAGGCGGAGATGGAGGAGAGCTATCACAAATACAGCGCAAAACTGCTGACGAAAGCCGCGGAAACCGCAAAACGGTGCGGTGCGACGGTGTTCGTCAACTGCATCTATGCCCATCCCACGGGACTGCGCAACACGACAGTAGCTTTCAGCAAGACCGGTGAGCTTGCGGGTACATATTCCAAGCAGCATCTGGTCAACTCGGAGATGTGGACCTATGAGCTTGACAAGGATTACACATGGGAGCATGAAGAACCGACGATCCTTGAGATCGACGGCGTGTGCTATGGCTTCCTTGTCTGCTATGATTTCTATTTCTACGAAGCCTTTGCGAATATTGCGCGCTATGATCCCGAAGTGATCATCGCCTGCGCCTATCAGCGGAGCGATACCCATGAAGCGCTGGAGATCCTTGCGAAATTCCTCGCCTACAACACCAACGCCTATGTACTCCGCTCATCCGTCAGCCTCGGTGAAAGCTCACCGGTGGGCGGTTGCTCCATGATCGTTGCACCGGACGGAGCAGTGCTTGCCAACATGAAGAATGAGGTGGGCATGGCGACGGCTGAGCTTGATCCCCACGCCCGCTATCTCAAGGCGGCGGGCTTCGGCAATCCCCCTGCGACCCATCACAGCTACATCGAAGCCGGCCGCAGACCGTGGAAATACCGTCCCTCCGGCAGTGCCATCGTGCGCCATGACGAGATCATGTCCTATCCCCGCATCTGTGCTCATCGCGGCTTCAGCACCATCGCGCCGGAGAACAGTCTCCCCGCATACGGTGCGGCCATCGGTCTCGGTGCAGAGGAGATCGAATTCGACCTGTGGGCGGCCAAGGACGGCACCATCGTCTCCATCCACGATCCGGTGCTGGACCGGGTATCCGACGGAAAGGGCAATGTGTGGAATTACACCTATGAGGAACTTCTCGCCTACGATTTCGGCATCCGCCACGGCGAAGCCTTCAAGGGGATG
>SVSO01000284.1 GCA_015064195.1 Oscillospiraceae bacterium | reverse complement strand
CACTCCAGCGCATGATCCTCCGACCGGTTTCCGCTTGGAAGCGGATGCTCCGCATTTCGCGAAACGGCGGTGTTATGACCCCACGGGCCGATGACCATAGCCGATTTCCGGCGTGTCTCCTCGGGCAGACGCGACCACATATCGTACATTCCGTCGATGTAGAAATCGTACCAGCCTTCGGTGAAAAGTACCGGTATTTTCAGGCTTTCCGAGGCGTAGGTGCGGGGATCGGACTGCCAGAAGCTGTTGTATTCCGTATTCTCCAGCGTGGCCTCATAATAGGGCAGATTCTCTCCGATGGCGCGGCGCATCACGTCGATGAAGGGGCGGCGATAGATGCCCTCCCGCGTCTGATCCGGGTAGCGGCGTCGGAGCATTTTCAGCCACCATTCCACATTGCCGATGCGGTAGCTGCAGCCGTTGCGGAAATTGCGGAAATACATCCGATCGGTCTGAATGTCAAGGGCGGCGGCTTTGATGTCGTCGCCGAACGCGGTGGCGCAGGACAGGTGGACGGTGGAAAGATAGCTCCTGCCGGCAAGATAGATCTCGCCGCAGTAAAAGGGCAGGGCGCGGACGTAATCGTGGGTCACAAGTCCGTCTGCCCGCTCATTTTCGTAAGGCTCGCAGATGCCCTCACTCAGCCCTTTGCCCCGCACATCCTGCCGCACGATGGCAAATCCTTCGTCCATCCAGCGGCTTTCGGCGTAGCTCCGCGCCATTTCCAGCCGCTTTTCCGGCGCATCGTATGGCGTGCGGTACAGCACGATGGGGCACTTGTCCGCATGGCTCGGCTTGATGATGGTAACGGAAAGCTTCACGCCGTCCGGCATGGTGCAGGTATCGGAATAGGCGACGGCGCGCTCGGTTTGCAGTAAAATTTCCATAAAAATCCCTCCGTTTTTTTCAGTATAGCATAAAAATTCAACCAAAGATAGGAGGAAAATGTAAAATTCCTGATAATTTTCCCAAGGCACTTGTAATTTTCCGCAGAATGCGGTATAATATAGATAGAAAAATTTTCCCTTTGAGGTGAACTATGAATATCGGAATCATCGGCTTCGGTGCGATGGGCAGAACCCACGCCTTCGCCATCGACAGCCTGCGCTATTTTTACCGCGATCTCCCCTTCACGCCCACTCTCGGCGGCATTTTCACCCGCACCCCCGAAACGCGGGAAAATGCGGCGAAGGAGTTCGGATTCGCCAAGGTTTATGAGAGCGAGGACGAGATGATCGCCGATCCCGCAATCGACGTGATCGACATCACATCGCCCAACATCGCTCATTTTGAGACGATCAAAAAAGCGGCGGCGGCGGGCAAGCACATCTACTGCGAGAAGCCCCTGTGCATCAGCGAAGCGGAAGCCATGGAAGCCGCAGAGCTTGTGAAAACGGCAGGCGTGACCGCGCAGATCGTGTTCAATACCCGCTTCCTTTCCCCCATCATGCGGGCAAAACAGCTCATCGATGAGGGCAGACTGGGCCGCATCATCACCTTCCGCTCCGCTTATCTCCACGCATCCTGCACGGACATGAACAAAAATGCCGGCTGGAAGCAGAATCGGGACATTTGCGGCGGCGGCGTGCTGTTCGATCTCGGCTCTCATGCCATCGACCTGGTGTACCATCTCTGCGGCGAATTCGAGGATATCACCGGACGCGCACAGATCGCCCATCCCGTCCGCCGCGGCATGAACGGCGAAGAATGGCAGACCAACGCGGACGAAGCATTTTACATGATCGCGCACCTGAAATGCGGCGCGGTGGGCACCATCGAAGCCTCCAAGCTTGCGACGGGCACCAACGATGATTTCACGCTGGAGATCTACGGCGATAAAGGCGCGCTCAAATTCAATCTCATGGACCCGAACTGGCTGTGGTTCTACGACATGACCGACAAATCCGGCGAGCTTGGCGGCGAATCCGGCTTCAAGCGCATCGAATGCTGCGGCCGTTATCCCGCACCCTCCGGCATTTTCCCCGGCGTGAAAGCGCCCATCGGCTGGCTGCGCGGTCACATCGGCTCCATGTACGCGTTCCTCGACGCGGTGCATCGCGGCGCACCCACCAATCCCAGCTTCGACGACGGCGCGTACATCCAGCGCATCATGGAAGCGGCCTACCGTTCCGACAAATCCGGCAAGGCAGAGCCTTGCGGAAAATAAGAAGGAGACAAGTCATGAACAAACTGCAAGTCATCGGTCTCACCGGCGGTACGGGCGCCGGAAAGGGCGAGGTGTCCCTCTGCTTTATGGAGGAGGGCATCCAGTGTCTCGACACCGACCGCACGTCCCGCAAGGTGTGCGAGCCGGGAATGCCGTGCCTGCTTGAGCTTGCCGAATATTTCGGCAGCGGCATCATCCGGGAGGACGGCACGCTGGATCGGAAGGGGCTGGCGGAGCTGGTCTTCGGCGAGGAGGATCCGGAAAAGCGGGAGATTAAGCTTGCCGCGCTCAACCGCATCACCCATCGACATATCATCGATGCCATCCACAAATGGCTGGAGGAACGGGAGGCTGCCGGCGATACCGTGGCAGTCGTTGACGCGCCCCAGCTCTTTGAATCCGGCTTCGACAAGCACTGCGATTACACAATCGGTGTCATTGCCGACGAGGAAGTGCGCACCCGCCGCATCATTTCCCGGGACAAGATCACCCGCGAGGCGGCAGAAAAGCGCATCCGTTCCCAGAAATCCAATCAGTTCTTCATCGACAGCTGCGATTTCACCGTCTACAACAACGCGGGCATCGAGGCGCTGGAGGGGCAGGTGGAGACCATCCTCCGCAGAATCAATTACCTTGCGTAGGCTTGCAAAATTTCTCGTCACCGCCTGCATCCTCGCCGCCGCCGTCATCGCCGTCTGGCAGTTTCTTCTGAAGCCGCAGTGGGAGCTTTCCCGCTATCCCATGGCGTTCACCGAGCTTGTGGAGCAGAATGCCGTGGAATTCGGCGTTCCCAGAGAGCTGGTGTTCGGCGTGATCCTCACCGAGAGCGGCTTCGATCCCAACGCCGTGTCACGAAGCGGCGCGAAGGGACTCATGCAGCTCATCGATGAGACCAACGAATGGGCGGCTCTCATGATGGGCGAGAAGGCGGAGAATGAGCGCATTTTCGAACCGGAGCTGAACATCCGGCGGGGAACATGGCTGCTGGCCAGACTGTACCGGGAATTCGGCAGCTGGCGGGAAGCGCTGGCGGCCTACAATGCCGGAATCGGCAGGGTGCGCGGATGGCTTGACGATCCCGCATACACGACGGACGGCAAAACGCTGTCCCATATTCCCATCGGCGAAACCCGCGCTTACGTGGATAAAGTCATGAAAGCTGCGGAAAAATATAAAGAAATCTATTATTAGTCAATTGCAAAACTGCGTTTTGCAAATGCAATGATTTGCGAGCAGAATATTTTTATTAAAGGAGAAAAATCATGGATGAGAAAACCGTTGGTCAGGAGCTTTCCGAAAAGCTGACCTATCAGAACAAATCTACGTGGGAGATGAAGGCGGATGAAGCTGCCATCACCGAATACTGCGAGGGCTACAAATACTTCCTCGATCACGGTAAAACCGAGCGCGAGGTGGTCATCGAAACCATCGCGATGATCGAAAAGCAGGGCTATAAGCCTTATAAGCTTGGCGATAAGCTGGAAAAAGGCGGCAAATATTACCTCAACAACCGCGGCAAGAGCCTGTTCATGTTCCGCCTCGGCACGGAGGATATCGCAAACGGCATCCGCATCACCGCGTCCCACATCGATTCCCCCAGAGTTGACTTCAAGCCCCGCCCCCTCTATGAGGACAGC
>SVSO01000283.1 GCA_015064195.1 Oscillospiraceae bacterium | reverse complement strand
ATACTGTTAACAAATGGTGAAATTATATGAATTTTGTATGAATTATCTTCGGGAGGGATCGTTATTCAAGGGGGATATTTGATTTGTGAATATTTAGAGGTTCCCTATAGCACAACTTCCTTGACAAGAAAAGATATTTATGATATAATTATAGACAATAATTATCTTTTTTGGAGATGCGTATGTTTTTTCAGAACGTCACGGATGCGGACAGCTTCGGCAATTCCATCCGCTGTTACCATGATTTCGGGTTTCCTCAGCCGCATATTCATCCCAGCGCCGAGCTTTTGTATGTGGAGCGCGGGCGGGTGGAGCTGACCGTCAACGGAAGGGCGGAGATCCTGCATCCCGGCGATACTGCGCTGGTGCTGCCGAATCAGCTCCATTCCTTCGTCTGCGATGACGGCTCATTCTACTGGGTTCACGTGTTCACGCCCACCAATGCGCCCATGTTTTTCACTCTCCTCGGCACGCGGGTGGCAAAATGCTTCCGATACGCCGCCGATGCCGATGCCGTCCGCTATTACTGCGCGGTATGTCTCGCCGCTCCGCCGGAAGGCACTCAACCACACGCCTCGTTTTCATCCGTCAGCGAAGGCCGCCAATCCCCCATCCGGGTGAAATCCGCCCTGTACGGTATTCTGGCGGGCTATCTGGAAAGTGAGCTGATCGAGCGGGATGCGGCGGAGGATTCCCTGTTCGGAAACATCATGCAGTACATCGCCGCCCACTGCACGGAGGACGTTAATCTCACCACCATCGCCGCCGCCTTCGGCTATGAGCCGCACTATCTCTGCCGGTACATGAAGAAAATCACCGACATCAACATTCGCTGGCTCATCAACCGATGCCGCATCGACAAAGCCCGGGCCATGCTTGACACCGTCGATCGGGACATAACGGAGATCTCCCTTGAGGTGGGCTACGGCTGTCTGCGCACCTTCAACCGTGTTTTCCGCGAGATCGTGGGATGCACGCCCAGCGAATACAAAAAGCGAGGCAGAGCATAAGCTCTGCCTCGCGCGGTTATTGTCCGATCTCCACCCAGATGCGCATATCGCTCTCGCCGCGGTTGGCGAAGGCGAAATAGGGGATGAGCCGCGCGGTGAAGGGGGATTGTGTCACCTCGTCGGAATAGAGTCCCGCCACCGTTTCACGCACAGCCGGGCAGTCGAGCACCGGCACGCCCAGCGTTTCGTCGAAGGAAAGCGTGCCCCGATGATCGGTCAGCTTCACATCGCCGAGCCAGCCGCCGTTGTCCACGCCCTCCATGCACATGACGAACGGGCCGTACATGACCGCCGAAAGTCCCCGGTTGGTCATGATGTGAGGATCTGCCTTGATGCGGCGCGGCTCCATCGAAAGCGTCAGACAAAGCTCGTCTCCGTCCGCCGCGTCGATCCAAGCGTAGCCTTTGACAGTCTCCGGCTTGATGGGTGCGCCGTTTTTCGTCAGCGTCCAGCGTCTACACCAGCCGGGGATGCGCAGTGCCAGACGCTTCGCACCGCCTTCGAGCTTCACCGAGATCGCACCATCGTAGGGATAATTTGTGGTCTGTGTCAGCTTCACGCCGCCGATGGTTGCCTCCGACTGCATATACTGATTGACAATGATCGTATCGTCGGTGTAATTGTACAGAAAATCGCCGATGGATGCGATGAAGCGGGTCACATTGGGCGGACAGCAGGAGCAACCGAAGACCTCCACACGCTGGGTGATGGGATAATGCAGATACGAATTGTCACGCGGGCATTCTCTCACGAGGCGGCGCTGTTCAAGATCGATCTCCTGCGCGTTTTCGTAGAAGAAGGATTTGCCGTCAAGAGATACGCCGGAGAGGAAGCCGTTGTAAATGACACGCTCAACCGTATCGGCATAGCGGGAATCGGCGTCCAGCTGCTGCATACGGCGAGCGAACAGCGCAAGTCCGAGAGCCGCGCAGGTTTCCGCATAGGCGGTGTCGTTGGGCAGGCGGTATTCCTCCTCGAACGCTTCCGCGCCCCCCATCCTTCCGTCGACGACGGTGTGCAGGGCGGAGCCGATGCTTCCGGTGATATACATCTTCTTCTCCGTGATGTTCGCAAACAGCGTCTCAGCCGCAGATTTCAGCTCTGCATCATCACAGCGGTGTGCAAGATCGGCCATCGCGCTGAAGAGATAAACCGCGCGGACAGCGTGCCCCTCTGCTGTTGTCTGCTCTCGCACCGGAACGTGATCCTGAATCTGCGTATAGCGGTTATAGTTGTCACCTTCCGGCAGCTTGCGGTGAGAGCCGCGCGCATCGACGAAATACTTCGCCAGCTCCAGCCATTCTGCCTCGCCGGTGTAATCGTACAGCTTCACCAGTGCCAGCTCGATTTCCTCATGGCCGGGCGAATCGAAGGCCGCGGAATCCTCCGTGATGAAAACCCGGTAGATGAGCTTCATGTATTTTTTCATGCACGCGAGGAATTTTCCTTTGCCAGTGGCTTTGTCATAAGCGATGGCCGCCTCAAGGAGATGCCCGGCGCAGTACAACTCATGTGCGCCGCGATTGGTGAAACGGCATTCCGGCGCGAACATCAGATAGTAGATGTTGAAATAACCATCCTCCGCCTGACCGCGCTCGATGCAGTCCACCACCTCGTCAACGATGGCCTCAAGCTCCGGCTCGCGCTCCTGCATAGTCAGATAGGCCACGGATTCCAGCCACTTTGCCACATCGGAATCCCAGAAAATGTGGGGCTTGTTGGGATCGCCTTCTTTCCAGTTCATTTTGAAGGCATCGAAGCGTCCCGTCTCCTTGAAACGCTTGTACACGTTCCAGATGGTGGTTTTGCGGTTGATCTGCTGGCGCTTTTCCCAGAATCCGCCGGTGATGGTTACATTCTCATAACCGAGCATTTTCGTCTGCATCATAAAATCCTCCTTAATTTTCCCCGAAACGCTTGCGTTTTTTCATCGGGTATGATATAATTATAGCGGATTCTTTGCGGCAGTGCAACCACAAAAACCGTAGAAAAGGAGAAAAAATCCGACATGATGGAAGCTGTGCATCTCGATTATTCCGGCAAATTCACCTCCCGCGGCGAGTGGATCCATCCTCAGATCACCATCGCCACCACCGAGATCATTATCGTCACCGACGGGCATTTTTCCATGTACGAGGGCGAGGAACAGTATGAGCTTGCCCCCGGATCGGTGCTGTTTTTGGAGCCGGGCATCGAGCATGGCGGCATCGGGGCGACAAATGAGCGGGTATCCTTCTACTGGCTGCACATGACCGGATTTTCCCGGGATGAGTGGGAGCATCCCAAGAGCTTCACCCTGCGTGAGCCGCTTCACGCCACCCTTCTCTGTCAGCAGATACTCCATTATTCCTCCCGCCAGTCCGGTGCGGATGTGACCGATCGGCTGCTGTATGTGCTGCTGCGGGAGCTTGCCAATCAGTGCCGCGACGATGACAGCGAGGGCGCACTCAGTCATCGCATCCGGGAATGGGTGCGCATCAACTCCGACCGCGCGGTGACGGCGGCAGATGTTTCGGCCAAATTCGGCTATAACGAAGACTACATCTCCCGCCTGATGCGCCGCCACTACGGATGCGGACTGAAGGCACTCATCAGCGAGATGAAGGTGAACTACATCCGCTATCTTCTGCGCGAAACGGACGAAACGCTGACAGAGATCGCCGACCGTGCGGGATTTTCCGATTACAAGCTGTTTTTGAAATTTTTTAAGGGAACCTCTAAATATTCACAAATCAAATATCCCCCTTGAATAACGATCCCTCCCGAAGATAATTCATACAAAATTCATATAATTTCACCATTTGTTAA
>SVSO01000282.1 GCA_015064195.1 Oscillospiraceae bacterium | reverse complement strand
GCGCCCATGAGGATTCGAGAATGATGGTAGCGCCGTTTTTCATCACAATAAAGCCAAAAGCACTCTCCTCCACATCGTACTTGGAAACATCCCACGCGCCGAAGGGATTCGCCGTTTCGGGGGAATTTTTCAGTTTATCATAAGTTGTGCCGACCACATAACGCGGCTCATAGTTGTCCATGATGTGCAGCACCATATCGAGCACATGGGTGGCAATATCGATGAGCGCACCGCCGCCTTGTTCCTCCTTCTGCGTGAATACGCCCCATGTGGGAACGCCGCGCCGCCGCATCACGTTTGCCTTGGCGAAATAGATCTCACCAAGCGCACCCTTTTCGGCTTCCGCCTTGGCGTACATCACATCCGTATCGAATTTATGCTGGTAGCCGATGGAGAGTACTTTGCCCGTCTCCCGATGCACACGGAGCATCTCGCAGGCTTCCGCATAATTGATCGCCATGGGCTTCTCGCAAAGTACATGCTTGCCCGCACGCATGGCATCGCAGGAGATCTGCGCGTGCCACTTGTTCTGTGTCAGTACGCGGACGCTGTCGATGCTCTCATCTGCAAGCAGCGCATGGTAGTCGGTGTAAACCTTCGCGTCGGGCGTGCCGTATTCTTTCGCGGCCTTGACGGCGCGCTCCTCGATCAGGTCGCAGAACGCGACCATCTCGCAGTCTCCGATCTTCTTTATGGACGGCATATGCTTGCCGTTTGCGATACCTCCGCAGCCGATGATGCCAATTCTGTGTTTATTCATGTTGAACCTCCGGTGAGTATTTTTGGCAACAAATGATTACCTGATACTATTATATAGCAAAAATGTAGTCTGCACAAGCAATAATATTACGGTATAATATTGCAATATTACGATTTGTGTGATATAATGAAAGCATAACAAGAGTCGGAGGTACGGCATGAAACAGATAATCACAGCGTTCAAGGAACATAAGGAATTCAAACCGGAGCGGCATTGGGACGCGAACGTTATCCGTATTGCGAAGGACACCATCACACCGCCCCATTATGCGGACACCATTGAGATCGTAATCAATCACAGCATCCGCGGCACAATCCATATCGGCGGCAGACAGAGCGATGCCGAAAGCAGCTGCTTCTATTTCGTGCCGCCGGGCGTGGTGCATGCGATGGAATATAAAAAATGCGACGGTTATGTCACCGTCCTGAAGATCAATCATTTGCCGCTGAAAAAGTATTTGGATATTGAAGCAATCCTGGCCGCAGAGGGCTACAGTCTTGATGTGCTGCCGTATTTCGTCGCGGACAGCCGTGTGCTGGAGGATCTTGAGGATGTATTCTGGCGCACAGACTCGCTCTGGGAGGTGCTGACTGCCATTCTCGGATTCTTTCGCCGCATGGCAGCCATTGCCGTGGAGAAGCAGGGGAACGCTGACATACAGGAAAACGACGATCTGCGTCGGCTGGTTGAGTGGACAGAGAATAACTTCATGCACACGCCCACTTTGGAAGAGGCGGCATCCATCCTCGGCTACAGCCGGAATTATTTCTGCAAGAAATTCAAAGCGGCGACTGGCGTGACGTACATAGGCTACCTGAACTGCCTGCGGATCAACTACGCCTGCACTGAGCTGAAAAAGGGACGTTCCGTCACTGAGGTGTGCTATGCCTGTGGTTTTGAGAATCCGTCCTATTTTATCAAGCTGTTCCGCACGATTGTAGGTGTCACGCCGATGAAATATGCAGCATCGCAGGAATAGTGCAGGTGTGAGATGTTATTGAATATGCCTGCTGTAGTAAAACATGTGTACATCCGCAGAGCGCGGCCAACTCCTTTTGCGTCATGAACATCACCGTCCCTCCTGCATTTATCATATCACAAGTTGTGTTCGTTGTCAAAAGGGATATTCTTGGCGAAAATTATGCAAATTGACATAAACATTCCGGGATAATTGTTGATGTATCCGAAATTGTCCAATGCTCATTGACAAATCTGGGGATGGAGTGTATAATTATCTAACAAACCGAAGGCAAACGATTGCAAACAGTAAGCAAATCGCAATTATAAGAATCAGGGATAGAAAATGAAATGAAGCTGTCAAAATAGATCTGGTATCTTCTCTTTATCAAACAATACGACGAGTTCTGTGCTTTCCGCAGACAATATGACTGCACACCATTTTGAAACAAACTATGGCGTCGGAAATTCCGACTTATTGGAATGAGGTAACTATGATAAACATCCTGCAATCCGCCGCATGGGTAGGCTCTGGCGAGATCGGTGGCGCACCTGTCATCTCCCGCCGCTTCACCGCCGCGCCGGTATCCGCCGTATCGCTGACCATCACCGGCCTCGGTTATTTTGAAGCCTACATCAACGGCAAGCCGGTCAGCGCCGACCGGTTCGTGCCCGTGGTCACAGACTACGAACCGCGCAGCTTCACGAAGATCACCTACCCATGCCGCGACCGCTTCACGCACCGCATCTACGTCTACACCTACGACATCGCGCCGCTGCTGCGCGAGGGCGAAAACCTGCTGGAGATCCGTCTCGGCTGCGGCTGGTACTATCAGCCCGAGCGCGTCGCGGAGGGCGAGATGTCCTACGACGGCCATCTCAAAGCGATCTACGCGCTGAACCTCGGCGAAACGGTACTCGTCTCCGACGGCAGCGAAACCTGGAACGAGAGCGAGATCCGCGAGAACAATCTCTTCCTTGGCGAAGTCGTCGACGCGAGGTTCCGCGACGACCGCGACAAGCCGGTGGTTCGTTTTGACGCCCCCGTATCCGAGCTGTCGGAAGCCATCGGTGTGCCCGACCGGCACATCCGCACCATCCTCCCTCTCGAGATTGGCACCGTCGGCGGCAGGCGCATCTTCGACTGCGGCGAGAACATCTCCGGCGTGGTGCGCGTCACCACCTCCGCAGAAAAGGGCAGCCGCATCACGCTGACCTTCGCGGAAAATCTCGGCGCGGACGGTGCCCTCGATTACGGCACCACCGGGCATTACTACCGCTGTACTTCCGGCCGCCCGCAGATTCAGAGCGACAGCTTCATCACAAACGGTACCGAGCATACCTTCGAGCCACGCTTTGTCTGGCATTGCTTCCGCTATTTTGATGTGGAGGGCGAGATTGACGCGGCGGAGGCTCTGGTTATTCACAGCGATGTACCCGTCACCGCAGGATTTGACAGCGCATCCGAGGGCATGAACTACCTCTTTGATACCTATCTGCGCACGCAGCTTGACAATATGCATGGCAGCATTCCCTCAGACTGCCCGCACAGAGAGCGGCTGGGCTACACGGGCGACGGCCAGGCTTGCGCCGAGGCGGCAATGCTGCTGCTCGATTCCCGCGAATTCTACCGCAAATGGATCCGCGACATCCTCGACTGTCAGGACATCGACCGGGGACACGTCCAGCATACCGCACCATTCCAGGGCGGCGGCGGCGGTCCCGGGGGATGGTGCCTCGGCGACTGGGCATCCATGGAGAAAATGGTGCTCCCCGAGCCGTTCGTCAATACGGTTTACTATGTCAAATGCCTGCAGATGATGGCGGAGATTGCACCGGTCATCGGGTACGCGGAGGAAGCTCCCACGCTGCTCGAAAGGGCGGAGCGACTGAAAAGCGCGATCCGCGCGGCTTACCGCGGTACGGACGGTCATTATCTTGGCGGCGTACAGGGCGCGGATGCCTTCGCAGCGTGGATTTCGTTGGATGCGGAGGAAACCGCCCGTCTCACGGCGGAGCGTTACCGCGATATCGCCTGCTTTGACACCGGCTTCCTCGGTGCGGACATTCTGCCGGAGGTGCTTTTTGCACACGGCTATACAGACGAAGCCTTCGCGCTGT
>SVSO01000281.1 GCA_015064195.1 Oscillospiraceae bacterium | reverse complement strand
AATTGAAGAGAGAAGCTGCCGTACCTTCGGCAGCCTTTCCGAAAATACATAATTTGAGGTGATTATTTGAGCTGTCTTGGCAACATCATCTGGTTTCTCCTCGGCGGACTGATCGCCGGGCTGACATGGGCGCTGCTCGGTCTTCTGTGGTGCATCACGATCGTCGGCATTCCCATCGGCCTGCAGTGCTTCAAATTCGCGGCGCTTTCTTTCTCGCCCTTCGGCAAGGAGATCATTCTCGGAAACGGCGCGGTTTCGCTGCTGCTGAACATCATCTGGATCGTCACCTCCGGCCTTCCGCTGGCAATCGAGCATGCCACCTTCGGCGTGATCTTCTGCATCACCATCATCGGCATCCCCTTCGGCAAGCAGCACTTCAAGCTGGCCAAGCTGGCGCTGATGCCCTTCGGCGCTGTTGTGAAATAGGAAAGACGCTCCGAACCGTCCGGTTCGGAGCGTCTTTGTTATTCTGCTTCGACTACGCGGAACACGCGCACGCTGTGAGGATCCATCATCAGAGAGAGCGTATCCATATCACCAAGCGATTCCTTTAACCAGACATCGCGTACCGCATGTTTGCAATGGAGCGGAATATCTGCATGCAGTACATCGTCGTTCATATTGAACACCGCTATTGCACCGTCACCGTTTGCAAGACGGCGGCGGTATACCTTCGCCGCACCAAATTCTTCCGTCATGACAGGATAATCCGCCAGCGCGTCCTGATTGAGCACAATCATTTCCTCGTTTCGAAGAAGATCCATCTCAAATTCGCTCAACTTATCGACGGCAGAACTGATCTGGATGGGCGAGAGGAAAAATGCACGCATTGTATAGGAGACGAGTTTTTCATCGTCCGTCAGCTGCCAGTCGCGATAGGCGTGGTAGTAGGTCTCTCCCAGCTCCAACATGTCGAGGTCGTAAAAATGGCCCGGACAGACATGTTCCTTCCATGTATCGACCGTAAGGAACCGCCGTACGACATTCTGCCAGTGCGGCTCGGAATCGCTGTTATGACGCCATGAATTCACATATTTCTTCAGATAAGAAGCATAAATAGGATCGCATTGCACCGTCAGGCAGAACACAAACTCACGCTCGGATGCAAGCAGCGCTTTTTTCATGAAATCTGCGTTATAGCCATCGGTCGGACGCCAGTCGTACTTTAAATAATCAAAGCCCCATTCCGTCCACTGACGTACATTGTTCGCCTCGCAGCGCTCAGTGCCGATACCACCCATCACGCTCGGGAAACGGATGTCCGGCTCACCACGGGTACATCCGGGAATGGACGAAAGCTCCTTCGGGCAGCCCCAAGCCGTCAGCATGGGGGTTGAGTAGATTCCACAGTGATAACCCATTGTATGCAGGCGCTCGGTCATGCCCGCCATATCCGGGAACTTTTCGTTCGGTTGAATCGCGTCAAAATCTCCGCCGTAGGAATGCTGCCAGCCGGAGTCGATGTTCATAAAGTCGTAACCATACTCCATGAAGCCTGCATCTTTCAACGCAGCGGCAGTATCCTCCGCGTTTTTCTGTGTGACTTTCGAACCGAATGCATTCCAGGTTGTAAAACCAAGCAGCGGCGTGATACGCGGATTGTCAGGCGCTATTTCGATAGCCAGCACACGTGTATCGCTGCCGAGTGCATTTTCAGCAGTGATGGAGACAGGAAAGCTGATATCGCTGTCCGCTTTTCCTGAAAGGATACCATTTTCAAAGAAAAAGCCTGCAGGCAGTTCCGAGACGGTGACATGCATCGGACGTGCACCGGTCACGGGGATCCGATAAAACATCTGCTTTCCCGTGGAGCCGCCAAAACGCTCTGGTGTATTAATTTTCGGCGCACCTTCATAGGGTGCCGCCTTGGCAATTATTGTAGGCATAAAACCCACCTCCTTTTCACCTTACATATTCATTATAACAAATGCACCCCATTTCGTCAATCTGAAAATCATAGGTATTCTTGTCAGAATCATATGTCTTTGCACAGATTCCTTGACAAAATCCCTCTTTGCATGGTATAATTTCATAGGAGGTGATCGCGGTGGGCATCTACATCCCCGTCAACTATGATCCAGCTGACACCCGATTCGTGCGATGCTTCGGCATGGAGTCGAACGCGGCACTTGCCCATTGGGGACCGGGTCGGCGGGATTTCTGCATCTTACACTATGTGCTGCAGGGGTGCGGATTTTACAACGGAAACCGTGTTGAATCCGGTCAGGGTTTTTACATTCATGCAAACCAGTATCAGGAATACCACAGTTCCACCGACCAACCGTGGCGATATATCTGGGTGATGTTTTCCGAGTCAGTCGTTGGGGCAGAACCGACGACATTGCTTGGCACGAATGAAAATCACATCTTCTCCTACGATTTCGCCGGAAGGCTGAATGCATGGTTTCACCGTATTGCTGACACACCCAAGCCGCTGTCTCACCATGAGGCACTTGGACAACTGCACCTGCTGTTTGCCATGCATGAGCGCAAGCCGCCCGCCGGAAGTGTTCCGGTGATGCATATCCGAAATGCAAAAGCATACATTGATAATCACTGTACCGGAAAGATCACCGTACACGAAGCGGCAGAGGCAATTCATATCAACGAGCGGTACTTATACAATCTGTTCGTGCAGCACGAACAGATCACACCGAAGGCATATATCGACGCAAGGAAACGTGAAATGGCCGCATCTCTGCTGCAGGATACGGATATGCCCATCCACGCAGTTGCTGCAGCGGTCGGCTTTGAGAATGCAAGCACATTCACAAAGTTTTTCATACGCGGTATGGGCATGACCCCCAGCGCCTATCGGGAAGGAAAATAATAATCTCCGCGGATTTCTCCGCGGAGATTTTGTTATCATCAGTCCAGCAGCTTTTCAAGCTCGCTCATCGGACGGTAGCCGATCGCGGTCTTGACCGCCTCGCCGCCCTTAAATACCATCACCGTGGGGATGCTCATGATGCCAAACTTCATCGCAAGCTCGCCCTCGTCGTCAACGTTGACCTTGCCGACCTTGATCTTGCCTTCATATGCCTCAGCGAGCTTCGAAAGCTCGGGAGCCAGCATCTTGCACGGGCCGCACCAGCTTGCCCAGAAGTCGAGCACGACGGGCAGATCGGATTTTAATACTTCTTCTTCAAAATTCCTTGCATTGATCGTAATTTCAGCCATGATTGTTTCTCCTTTGTTTTATTTGTGTTTGTAGTAAAGCATGCAGTGGCAGTAGCCCTCGAAATCGGGGTCTGCGATCTGGTCGCGGAATTCGCGACACATACATTTGTTGTCTTCGTCCTTGCCGAGACGGCAGGGACAGTAACCGCCTTTCGCGGCGAGGCCTTCCTTGACCGTTTTCACGATCTCGGCGTCGGGATTGAGTGTAATTTTCATAGGTTCCTCCGTTAAGGCAGTATTTCTTTGATGCAGGATTCGATGACCGCCGCATTCAGCGCGCCGATGTAGCCCTTCGACAGATTGCCGTCGGCATCGATGAACAGCGATACGGGAATCGAGTAGATACCGTAGGTATACGCCGCGTCATACTCCGAATCGTAGTAGAGCGGGAATTCATAGCCGTTGTCTGTCATGAACGCTTCCACCTTCTCCGGTGTATCTCTGTCGTCCGCCAGATTGACCATCAGGAATTCCACTTCATCGCCGTAGGTCTTCCACGCCTCCTCAAAATCGGGAAGCTCGGACTTGCACGGCGGGCACCAGGTCGCCCAGAAGTTGACAACCACCGGCTTTCCGGCGAAATCGGACAGGCTGACGGCGTTGCCGTCGGTATCATAGACGGTGAAATCGGGTGCGGCGACGGTTTCTTCATCGCCCGGCGCGTC
>SVSO01000280.1 GCA_015064195.1 Oscillospiraceae bacterium | reverse complement strand
CGAAGGCCACCGAACGCTTCTCCGTATCGGCAACACGCTTCATGTCGGGTAAATTCCCCTTCATGATCTTCGGTCTTCCGGCGGCGGCGTATGCCATGTACCGCACGGCGCGCCCGGAAAAGCGCAGGATCGTGGGCGGACTTCTTCTGTCCGCCGCACTGACCGCCATGCTCACCGGCATCACCGAGCCGATCGAGTTCACCTTCCTCTTTGTTTCCCCCATCCTTTACGCCATCCACTGTGTGCTGGCGGGACTTTCCTATATGCTCACCCACATTTTTGGCGTGGGCGTTGGCATGACCTTCTCCGGCGGCATCATCGACCTGACCCTGTTCGGCATCCTGCAGGGCAACGAAAAAACGCGCTGGCTGTGGATCGTGGCCATCGGTGCAGTGTATGCGGTCATCTATTATTTCCTGTTCAGCATCATGATAAAAAAGCTGAATCTCAAAACGCCCGGCCGTGAGGCGGATGACGAGGAGACAAAGCTGTACACCCGTAAGGATTACAACGAGAAAAAATCCGGCAAACCGGTGGACGGCAGCCGGCTCACCTCCGCGCTCATTTTAAAGGGACTGGGCGGCAGTGACAACATCGCCGACATTGACGCCTGCGCCACAAGACTGCGCGTCACCGTGAAAAATCCCGCTCATGTGAGCGACACACTGCTCAAGCAGAGCGGCGCATCCGGCGTGATCCACAAGGGCGCGGGCGTGCAGATCATCTACGGCCCGCGGGTGGCGGTGATCAAATCGGAGCTGGAGGATTTCATGGAAACGCCCGATGCGGCGCGGTTGGATGAGATCATCGACAGCGCGGCGCCGGCAAAAAATGCTCCGCCGGAAAAAAAGACGGAGGCTATGACGCTGGCTGCTCATGCGGCGGGCAAAATCGTGCCGCTTGCCGAAGTGGAGGACGATGTGTTTGCCAAGCGGATACTGGGCGACGGCATTGCCATCGAACCGTCGGAGGGCAGACTTTACGCGCCCTGCGATGCGACGGTGGCGCAGGTGTTTGACACGGGCCACGCGGTCAATTTAATGAGCGACGGCGGCATGGAGATCCTCCTGCACATCGGCATTGACACGGTGGAGCTTGGCGGACGCTATTTCACCGCCCATGTGAGCGCGGGGCAAACGGTGAAGCGGGGCGATCTGCTCATCTCCTTCGACATGGAGGGCATCACCGGCGAAGGCTATAAGCTCACCACGCCCATGATCGTCTGCAACAGCGACGAATATGCGAAGGTCGAGCCGATCACAAGCGGAACTGTCAGCCCCGGACGGGATATTCTGCGGACAGTAAAATCAGGAGGAACGCATGAAAAGCTTTGAATTTGTGATACGCGACGCGGTGGGCATCCACGCGCGTCCGGCGGGAATGCTGGTGAATCTTGCCAAAACCTGCGGCAGTGCCGTCACCATCGAAAAGGATGGAAAAAGTGCCAACGCCGCCCGGCTGTTTGCCGTCATGGGGCTTGGCATCGTCTGCGGCGACAAGATCCGCGTGACGGCGGAGGGCGGCGATGAAACGGCGGCCATCGATGCTCTGCGGAAATTTTTCGAGGAAAATCTGTGATGGAGAAGCAGATGCAGAGCTTTTGCGGCAAGGGCGTGTCCGGTGATATCGCCATCGGCCGCATCGCCGTATTCAAAAAGAAGCGAGAGCCGGTGACACGCCGCAGGATCGAGGACACGGCGGCGGAGCTTGCCCGGTTTGAAGCGGCCAGAGTGCAGGCGGAGAGCGAGCTTGCCGCCATCTATCAGAAGGCACTGCGTGAGGTGGGGGAAGCGGGGGCGCAGATCTTTGCGATCCACCGAATGATGCTGTCGGACGAGGATTTCTGCGAGTCCATCACCGGCATGATCGCAAATCAGAGCATCAATGCGGAGTACGCGGCGGCACTGACCGCGGACAATTTCGCCGCCATGATGAGCTCCATGGAGGACAGCTATATGCAGGCGCGGGCGGCGGATGTGCAGGACATCGCGGCACGGCTCATCCGCTGTCTTTCCGGCGAATCGGAGGGAAATGAGCTCTGCGGGCGATGCATTCTCTGCGCCGACGATCTCGCTCCAAGCGAAACGGTGATGCTGGACAAGAACCGGGTGCTGGCCTTCGTCACCGCCCACGGCTCGAAAAATTCCCACACCGCCATTCTCGCCCGCAGTATGAACATCCCCGCCGTCATCGGCATGGGCGACGCATTTCTGAAAACCGTGCGGGATGGCGACATGGCCATTGTCAACGGCGGCTCGGGAGAGGTCATCCTGTCCCCGGATGAGGCGGCACTTGGCGAAGCGAGACGGCAGTGTGAAGAAAATGCGCGCCGCCGTCAGCTGCTGGAGGAATTGCGCGGCAAAGAAAACGTGACGCTTGACGGGCATAGGATCGACATTTTCGCCAACATCGGCGGCATTGACAACATCGGGGAGGTCCTGCTTGGGGATGCGGGCGGGATCGGACTGTTCCGGAGCGAATTCCTCTATCTGGAGCGCAGTGATTTTCCATCGGAGGAGGAGCAGTTTTCCGTCTATCGGCGGGTGTTGGAGAGCATGGCGGGGCGGCGGGTCATCATCCGCACGCTGGACATCGGCGCGGATAAAAAAGCGGATTATTTTGATCTCGAGGCGGAGGAAAATCCCGCCCTCGGAATGCGCGCCATCCGGATCTGTCTGACGCGGCCTGACATTTTCCGCACACAGCTTCGCGCACTCTATCGCGCCTCCGCCTTCGGGAATCTCGGCATCATGTTCCCGATGATCATCTCCGAGCGGGAAGTTATGCTCATCCGCGGTATCTGCGAGGAGGTGCGGGACGAGCTTGCGGCGGCGGGAATTCCCATGGCGGAGAGGATCGAGCATGGCATCATGATCGAGACCCCGGCGGCGGCGATCATCAGCGACAAGCTTGCGCCGCTGGTGGATTTTTTCAGCGTGGGAACCAACGATCTGACCCAGTACACGCTGGCCTGCGACCGGCAGAATCCGGCGCTGGACGGGTTTGTCGAGCCGCACCATGAAGCCCTGATGCGCCTCATCGAATTTGCGGCGGAGAACATTCACCGGCGCGGCGGCTGGATCGGCATCTGCGGCGAGCTGGCGGCAGATGCGGCATTGACGGAACGGTTTCTGCGAATGGGCATCGACGAGCTGTCCGTGTCGCCGTCGTATGTACTGCCACTTCGCGAAGTCGTGCGGGGGCTGGATCTGTCAAAATGAAAAAGTGCTGCGATTGCAGCAATGTCATTAAGTTAAGCCCATCCCCATTAAGATAAGGGACGAATCCGCAGATTCGTCCCTTATCGCTACTTCTGCCCAGTTAGATAAGCCTTTGTAAACATTCCGCTCCAAACCTTGACGAAAGCACGTGCAGCTTAAATAATAAACTTGCAATAAGCAGAACCCCGTCTATCTGCTCATTCACGGATTTGCAAACATTTCGGAAGTAAAAACCATACAGACGTTCAAATTATTGTGAGAAAAGCCATCGCCGCGGCGCGATCTGACTTTTCTCTTTTTGTTTCCCGACACGTTTATCCAAAGTTTTACAAAGAAATGGAGATGCAAAGCAAACATGATATTCACAACAGTACCGGATAATCCGGGAAACCACACCCGATCATCTAAAGGCTGCACTCACCGCAGCCATCGCAAAGGAGCTGCTGTCCGCCGGACTGGATGTGTCCGCATCCGCATTCGTCCAGCGCCGCAAGCGTTTTGAATGGCGGCATTTTGAGCGGATTCTGGAAGAATTCAACGAAATGTGCGAAGATTCCGCCACATTCAAGGGATACCGCGTGTTCGTTGTAGACGGCACAAGCGTAAATCTCGCTCGTGATCCCAAGGCAGCGACGTTTATAGTAAACGATAGGAGCGAGGAAAAATACACATTACTC